>DPYP01000517.1:0-1973 GCA_003545375.1 Lentisphaeria bacterium | reverse complement strand
ACGTCCTCTGGCCCGCGGCCAACATCACCTTCGAGTCGAACGTCGACGATAACGTTTCGGTCAACGGTGTGGTCAACTACGCTACTTCGGCGCTCGGCGTGCGGGAGGTCTTGCTGCCCGAGGGCACGCACCAGCTCTACTACAATAACCCGGCGATTTCCGCCTCGTCCCATGGTGCCGAGGTCGTTATCGACAGCAACCTTGCAGTCACGTCCGTCACCAAAAACTCGGCCTATCCTGCCTGGCATCAGATAGACGACTCGACGGTCTCCTGTCGTGGCGCCAACGTCCTGATCAAGCAGCAACCCGGGCTGCCGGCGGTCTACTACTATGAACCGGGTGGCGGCAGCCATCCCGCCAGTTGGGGTGGCGAGAGCGGGGTCAGGATGTACGACGGGGCGTGGGAGTTCTTCTCAAGCGACTGGGCCACCTACGTCTTCGGCGAGGTCGTCATTTCCGGCAATGAAGCTGTCAGTGTCACCAGCGACCCCGGCAGCGAGTGGGTCCTCGACAGCAATGTCCTCTCGCCCGCGGCCAACTTTTCCTTCGAGTTCAACGTCAACGATTACGTTTCGGTCAACGGTGTGTTCGACTACAGTACGGTGTCGCTCGGGCACCGGGAAGTCTTGCTGACTGCCGGCACCCACCAGCTCTACTACAACACCCTGGCATTGCAAACCCAATCCCATGGCGCCGAGGTTGTCATCGACGACAACCTTGTAATCACCTCTGTCACCAAAAACTGGGGCTATCCCGGCTGGCATCAGATAGACGACTCGACGGTCTCCTGTCGCGGCGTCGATGTCGAAATTATCCAGCGCCCCACCTACGACATCGTCTACTACTACGAACCGGGTGGCGGCAGCAATTCTACCTGGGGCGGTGAAAACGGGGTGCGGATGTACAACGGTGACTGGGAGTTCTTCAGCGCAACCTCATGGACACCGCCGCCGCCGTGGATGTGGGGCATGATCACTATTTCCGGCGACGAGATGACGGGCGTCAGCGGCGATTCGGCCTTCTACATGGTGGATGAAAACACTGTGGCCACGTTCACGGAAATCACCTGTCCGGCAGATGTCGAGATCGTCTGCGGTGAACCCGCGGATACCGGCACAGCCACTGCCATCGGCGGTTGCGGTAACCCGGCCGTGACCTTCAGCGATGTCGTCGCAGCCGATATCACCACAAGGACCTGGACGGCGACAGACGCCTGCAACGACGCCGACTCATGCGTTCAGGTGATCACGGAGGACGTGTTCGACTGCGACGCAATCAAAGCACAGGTGATCACCGAGTTGTGCCAAACCACCCCGGAAGGGTCACACCAGGGATTGCTGAATCTTACGCAGCAACTGGCCGATGCCGCGTTGGCCGAAGCCTGTGACTCCGACCGCGCCTCATGCGCAGCGGCGATTCTCCAGACCGTAACGGATGCCCTGCCGTAAGCGCTGGATCGATGGCGGGTGTGCTGACCAATGGCACCCGTCATCACATCTGCTCCTGACGTCCCCCCTCCCGCCTCTCTGTGCAACAGTTGTCCTCGGCCGCAGTATTAAGCGCCATATGGCAACGAATCCCGATTGTTGAC
This sequence comes from Lentisphaeria bacterium, assembly GCA_003545375.1. GTDB lineage: Bacteria > Verrucomicrobiota > Lentisphaeria > JABSQK01 > CAJWLW01 > CAJWLW01. The sequence goes on along the minus strand of DPYP01000517.1, from coordinate 382 downwards.
AGCTTGTTTGCGGCAGGCGCAACCCACGTGAAAGTGAAATTTTCCTTGTTTGCGACAGGCACGGCGACCTGTGCGAGGGTAAACTTCCTCGTGTTTGTGGGAAGCGCGGCCAAGGCGACGGCACCCTCCCCACATTTGTATCAATACGACGCTGTCCGGAGCAGTCGCTACGTCGGGCAAAGCTCACCATGATCGAACTGACGCCATTATCCGAGGACTCAGCAAGCGAAGCCTGGGAAACCTATCAGGCCTGCGCCGGTGATGTTTCCTACTACTTCGATATCGCTGTCGAACGCTTCGCGGCATCCCTGTTCGAGCCGCCCCAGGTCCATCCCGCATCGTTCCACCATGTCGCCGAGGCATCGGTCATAGCCCGTGAAAC
>DPYP01000566.1:0-6036 GCA_003545375.1 Lentisphaeria bacterium | reverse complement strand
CGCTCCAGGGCCATGCCGCGCGAGGCTTTTACAGCGATCAGATCGCCGGCGGCAACGTGAGAGGTAATGTGTTGACGTAGGTCCTCGATGTCCTCGAACGCATCGAGACCGAACGACCGCGCGGCCTTCGCCATTAACGGCCCGAACGGCAGAATCCCGGCATTCGGCAGATGCTCACAGGCATATGCCAGAACCGTCGCGTGATATTGAGACGTGTCCGGCCCGAGTTCGAGCATATCGCCCAGGACGATATGGACGTGTCCGCAGCTATGGGATGCCGATGCCAGCCAGTCGAGCAGTGCCTTGACGCTGTCCGGGTTGGCGTTGTAGGCATCATTGATCCAGGTAACGCCGTCGTGCTCGACGGTGAGCGTGCGCATCCCCGGCAGCCGACACGCCGCCAGCCCTTCAACGACACAGTCATCCTCGATGCCCAGCACCTGGGCAACCGCAAAAGCGATTCCGGCATTCATCGCCTGATGCGCGCCCGGCAGCGCCCACGAAAATTCGACGTCACGACCACCCCGGCAGACGCCCACTCTCGCCGACGTAAGATCGCCACCGCAATATGTTACTTCCACGTCGGCGCCGTCCCCGGCGTTTCCGACGGTCACCACACGGTCCACAGGCAGGCTCGGGGCGATCTGCGGGTGATGTCGCAGGTGCACCGGCAGAATCGCGGATCCATGTTCGCCAAGCTTCGAGAACACCCCGGCTTTCTCCCGCACCACGCCGTCGATGCTCCCGAGTCCCTCGAGATGCACCGGCCCGACATTAGTGAGAATCGCAATGTCCGGCTCGACCAATGCGGTCAGCGAGCGGATCTCACCAGGGGTACTTGTACCGAGCTCGAGCACGGCACCGCGATGTTCCGGCGTGAGACGCAGCAGATTCTGCGGCACGCCGACATGATTGTTTGTGTTGTCCCTCGTCGTGAGCACGGCGCCATCGAAATGCCGTGACAGCACAGCGCCAACGATTGTTCTGGTGCTGGTCTTGCCACTGCTGCCGGTGATTGCGATCATCTTCAAATTCGGAAAGCCGCGACGATGCAACCGTGCAATGGCCTGATAGGCAGCAAGCGTGTCACCGACGCACAGGCATGGTGTCGTCCCGCCCGTCGCTGCCACGATCGCCTCGACCATCTGCTCATCGACGCACAGGGCGGCGGCTCCCTGGTCCACGGCGGTAGTGGCAAAGTCATGGCCGTCGAAGCGCTCACCGCGTAAAGCCAGGAACATGTCACCGTGCCCGACGGTACGCGTGTCGGTCGTGATCACCGATACCGCAGGCAACGGGATATCGGCGGGTACGACACGGGCAGCCGCAGTTTCAACAAGTTCTTGCCAGTCAAACATGAACAATTTTTCCGGGAAATCGATTACATGCCGTTGAATACGCTCAAAGAATTAGCGCAAATCCCCAAGATTAAAAGACGGAACGGAAGAAAGCGGCGCGGCAACGGGAAGTTCGTCCGGCAGCGGGCGAGCAATTGCAGTCATCGAACAGGCCTTTGGTCTTGTCGATCTTGTAACGCTGGGGCATGTCGCGGATGGCGAAGTTATTGCCGGCGTGGCTGGCTGAGCTGCAGGTGGAACGAAATCTGCTTCACTTAAAGGCAGCCACACCGGACGCGCTCAATGAATGCAATTGCTCGCCCGCTGCCGGCAGGAAGACATCCCCGATGCCATGCGAAAGAACATGCCTACGAGCCCTTACATCAACGCCCCGGCATTCGCCGGACAGCACAACCCGAATGCTCGGGAGAGGATTTTCGAGCAAATGCTGGAAGACGTCGGCGATAAAGAGTGGACAGAGACACTGTTCATGCGCCAGCTGGCCAACGCAGTAACGACCGCAGATCTGATCGATACTGCCGGCAGCAAAAGGACCATGCTGCAGTCACAGGAAACCAAGCCCTGCAAAAACAGCTTCACCATACACAAGACCTCGAGACCGTCCCCGAACAGGTCGACGCACTTCGAGACAGAGGATTAAAATGATCACTGACACACTCACCGGCCTCCGCAAACAGATTGATCGTGGCCAGGAATTGCTCGCCATGTTCGAAGACGAAAACCGGCACTACACCAGCGCCAACATGATCGAACCCGAGGACATCGTCGAGATCATGCGCAAAAAGAGTGAGCTCGTCATCAGCTTCGACGATGACCGTAAGCAGGACGCCGACGCCGTGCTCGCCCCGCTCTCGACCGCCGAACAGCTGGAACGCATGCAACTGCTGAACGACCTCAGGTCGATGATCGAGAACATGCTGACGATCGATCGCGAGAATGAAATGCTGGTCACACGACTACTGCTCACCAAGCCGCCGAAGCACAATTGAGCTACGTGATGTCCGCATGAGATTCAGACCTTGTCGTCGCGACTATCGACGCCCCGCCCGACAGCGATCAAATGAACCGCTGAAGTAAAATCGAGCCCGAACGCGTCCGGGTAGTCAGCGGCGACAACCAGGATGATGGCCTTCCCTCACCGTCGGGCGTTTTTTGTGCCCGCACGTCGCCAGGATTGCAACGGCAAGGCGCACTGCTACCTTGTGCCGTCGGACCAAACACACACCAGCCTGGCTCCATGCCCGTGCATAAATCATTGAGACACCCTCGCACCCTGACAGCAGCCGCAGCCTTCGCACTTGTGGTGCAATTGCCCGGCACGGCCAGTCTGGCCGACGATGAGGCCGCTATTCGCAAAACCTATATCTACTGCCTCGCCGCGGTTCGGCAGAAGAACGTCAAGGCATTTCTGAACCGTATCGACACCGAATCTGCCACTGGCACTTCATTGGCCGCATTGAGTCATGCCGAACTCAAGAAAATGTTGTCGGAGGAGGCCGCACAAATTCCGCGAACAGTTGTTGTCACCCGTATCCTCATCGAGGATGACATGGCCCATGTGGATGCCACCGGCGAGCTCGACGGGACAGCCTTTGTGGGCCAAGGCGGGTTGCGCAACGATGGCAAAAACTGGAAAGTCTTCGGTTTCTCCTGGCGCCCGGCAAACCAATGATGCGTGGCATCGTGACGCTCGCCCGCATGCAGCGATGAGCGCAGAACAAGCCCGAGAAAGGTCCGTCGTGCTGGCGGTCAGGGATGACCGCGCCTCCGGAAGAGATCAATACAAAGGGGTTCAGTACGGCACTATGGGGTAGCGAGAGTGGTCTTGAGCGTCATCATGGCGTAGGCGGTCACCAGCTCCGGGATCGACTCCATATACTTGCCATGCTCGTTGTGCCAGCCACCGTCCTCGCCCTGCAGCCCGACGAGCACGGCGATGACCTCCCCGCGCCATTTGACCAAACGCCCGTCCGTAAGTTTCAGACCGTCCAGACCGGCCGCGTTCAGCGCCTTCGCCATGGCGTGCAGATAGTAATAATAGCCTGCCCTCCCCCTGCCGGGATCCTCGGACAAATCATAATTCGCGGCGATGTATTTTCGCACTGCCCGGACGCGAACGTCGTCGGGCGACAGCTTGGCGTACAACATGGTCTTGTACCCGGAATAGCTCATCGCTCCGCTGACAACCACTTTCGAGGCGTCCTTCGACGGCTTGTAGCCGAGTCCGCCGGCATCGCTGTCCTCGGCAGCATCTTGGCCCACATCCGGATTTTTCTGAGTCGCCTCGAGAAATGCTTCGATCGACGCCCACATTGCCTCGTTCTGTGCTGTCACGGTCGGGTCTGCACCTTGCACGTCACCCTCGACATAGGCCGTGTGGTACATGGCCTCGGCGGACCAGGCAGTAATCGACAGGTTGGCGCTGCGGCCGCCGGCGCCGTAGCCGAAGCCGCCGTGGTGCTTTGAATTGGGGTTGATGCGCTGCAGCGTACGCAGGTAGGCGCGGCCACGTTTGACCAGTGGTATGTGTTCGGGCTTGTCGACGGTCGCCATGGCCAGGAGCGTGACGGCGATCGAATAGGTCGCGTAGCGCGGCGTCTTCTCCCAGAAGGCCGGCTGACTGCGCAGCCCGAAGAGCGTCTCTGTCGTACCGTCCTCGTCAAGATCGGCAAGCAGGAACTCTATACCGGCATCGATCGCTGCGTCGCGTTTCCCGGCATCGATGCCGGGGGCATCGTGCAAAGCAATGACACATAGGGCTGTGATCCCGATCATCGGCGGTTTCCCCCATGAGCCTTCGTCGTTCTGCAACACCAGCAACCGCTCCGCTCCGCGGGTAAGCGCCGCTTCCGCCCGGGTATGGTTCTCTTCCGCGACAACGGCCGTAGCCACATGCATGGCTGACATTGCCACGACAAGAAGGACTGTGTGGAGCTGAAGTGAGGTCATTGAATAAGAATATCGTAAATCGTTGATTTGTGAAACGGTGCAGCAGCATAACGACAGATTCGATTTACCCGGTTTGAATCCGTACGGAGTTGCAGTACTTACTTATCTTGTAAACGACAACAACGGGGTGACGCATGAAGAAAGTCTTAATGACGTGGGGCGGCTGGGACGGTCATGAGCCCGAGCAAACAACCGGAATTTTCGCCAGCCTCCTGCGCGCTGAAGGCTGCGAAGTCACCGTCACCGACACGCTCGAGTGCCTGACCGATCGGGGCTTGACGCAATACGATCTGATCGTGCCCTGCTGGACGATTTCCGAACTCAGCAATGATCAGTGCGAGGCACTGGTTGCCGCGGTGAAGTCCGGGGTCGGTTTCGGTGGCTGGCACGGCGGTGCGGGCGATGCCTTCCGCCAATCAGCCTTGTACCAGTTCATGGTCGGCGGCCAGTGGGTGGCTCATCCGGACAATATCAAAGACTACACCGTCCAGATCATCGATCACGACGATCCGATCACCGCGGGCCTCAACGATTTCGCAATGCACTCGGAGCAGTATTACATGCACGTCGACCCGTCGAACAAGGTCCTCGCCACAACCACGATTGAATGCGAGGAGGCACCATGGGTCAACGGCTGCGTCATGCCGGTAGTGTGGAAACGCCATTGCGGCGAGGGCCGGGTCTTCTACTCTTCCCTCGGCCATGCCGCCAGTGACTTCGACGTGCTCGAGGTGCGAGAGATCCAGCGCCGCGGTTTGCTGTGGGCAATGCGCTGAACACGGCGCACTGCCCCCTCAGCCTGTGGCAGACAAAACGATCACCCGGCCGCCTTCCGGAATGACAACATCGACACAAGCGACAGTTTCAGCCCATATATTGGTGAGCGCTCACAAATTCGTAGCGCCGCCACCTGGAAAAAATAGCGACCGACGCCCAGTTTATTGAAACAACGCAGGAGTTGTACATGTCATCACACGATCTCACACCTGAACAATTGGAATTCTTCGATACGTTCGGTTTTCTGGCATTGCCCAGAGCGCTGGCCGACAGTGTCGCGGAGATCATCGCCGCGTTCGAGGAAGTCTGGGCAACACGCGGCGGCGGGCACAACGGCAAGGCGCACGACCCTGCGCAGCGCTCCTGTATCGTGCCGTTTATCGACCAGCATGAGCGGCTCTGTGCGTTGCTTGAAGAACCGTGCATCCACGGTCTGCTTTGCAGTCTGCTCGGGAACGACTTTAATTATATGGGTTCCGACGGCAACTACTACGCCAACGACACGCCCTGGCACTCGGACGGCTGTCACCCGGCGTTGCGCTATGTCAAGATCGCGCTCTACCTTGATCCGCTGACGCGTGATGCCGGCTGCCTGCGTGTCATCCCCGGCAGTCACAACACCGGCGACACCTACTCCGAAAAGCTGAAGGAGGTCGGGGAAAACCCGTTACTCTGGGGTGTGGAAGGCAAGGACCTGCCGGCAATCGCGTTGGAGACCGATCCAGGCGACGTGCTGGTGTTCAATCACAACCTGAAACACGCGGCCTTCGGTGGCAGCACCCAGCGGCGCATGTTCACCATCAACTGTTCGCAGCGCATCCCGGACGATCAGATCTCCGAGCTCAAGGATTATATTGCCAGCAGCGCCCGATTCTGGATCGACCGCATGTACGGTGAAACCATGATGGCGACGGCGAACGCGCAACGCCTGGTCCATCTGGAACAGGGCATG
>DPYP01000160.1:0-7840 GCA_003545375.1 Lentisphaeria bacterium | reverse complement strand
GGATCACGGTCCATTGACCAGGCGAAACCCGACACCCCGGCAGCGTCGTCCGCGGCAAAGCGGAACTGTGCCTTTGGCGGGCCAGGCGCCTGGAGCTGCACGTCATCGAAATAGTATGCCGTCTCTATTGGCGGCCAATTCTCTCCGGCATCTGCAAATTTGAGGTGCTTGATAGCCCAGTTGCTGACTGGCGAGCTGTTGTCATTGCCGTTCTTGGCTGCCCCGGTTCCAGGTTTCACGCAGTTCATGATGTATGGCCGGAAGTCAATGGCGACCGCGTGCCATTCGTTGTCCAAGGCGAAATCCTCAAGTGTGCCTGCTATGACGTTGTTGTCGGGGTAGACGAATGCGTCTGTCAGCTTGATCACCATATTCTCACGGATGCGATTCGGGTTGAGGACATGGGCGAGCAGATCGAGTTTGGCCTGCGGCGGAAACCGATAGCGAAATGTCAGGCAGGGATGTTTCGCGATATCGACAACGTCTTTGAAAATCGTTATACTCGCCGAATGTCCTTCCTTCTGCGCCGTTGATCGTGAGACGTAGGTGCCGAGCGTTTCGTCATATACCTGTCTGCCATCCATGGCCGGCTGGCCGGGCTCGAACGTATAGCGGCAGGCCAGGTCGGCATCCACCCACTCCACCGTGGGTGCCAACGGCGGTTTGCGATCGAGCTGTCGATCAAAGGTAAACGACCACTCCCTTGGCCGGCCGTGATTGCCCACCAGGTCGTTCACTGCCGAGAGCCTGACGGCAAGCGCATGACTCGCGGGACGCTCAGTCGGCCAATGCCCCGTGGCGAACCAATCCACGGTACAGGTGCCAGTGGCAAGATCGAGGTCCACACCGGTGTCGCCCGGGCGGCAGGTGCGGCCGTTGACTGTGAATTCGATGGTTTCCGGATCGAAGCCACTGTGGTTGTCGGAAATCTGCACAGTGAAACGGGTTTCACCGGTTCTGCTGTCCGGTGGCGGCGAGACCTTGCCGATCCTGGGCGGGGTGTTGTCGATGACGAACGGGTAGCTCGACGTCGGCCCCCAGTTGCCGGCATTGTCAAAAGCGCGAATGTGAAAGTACCGCCGGCCTTCCCGGAGATTGGTGAAGCGGCTGGACCCGGCACTGGTCGCCGGGGTTTTATCGGCGTCGGCATCTGCGTCCGAGCTCCAATGCCAGCTGTAGCCGCCGATGCCGCTGAGGTCGTCGGCCGCCCAGTTCAGTTCGAAACCGTCACCGGTGCTGCTCGAGCTCGGGATCAGTGAGAAATTGTCGATCCAGATCGGGGCGCCGGCGGAGTTGCTCTTCCAGCCGAAATCCTGGAAGCGGAGGGCATCGATGGTGAAGTGGTTCTTGTGGTACTCATGCCCGTACAGCAGGCGAGCGAAGTCGACTTCGTAATGGCGCCACTTGCCATCGGGTTCTGGTGTTGCGAGGCGCGTCAGGACAGTGGCGTCGTTGAGCCAATCGGAATCGGTCAAGCCGATGCGGTATGTTGTGCCGCCGGCACGCAGGAGCAGGTCGGTGCGTACCGGCTCGGTCATTCTCATGTCGAACGACACGACAGGGAACCGGCCGGCGGCAAATGGTTTGATCTCGTGGCGGGCGCCGGAGGCCCTACCCAGCGCCGGGGTGACCAGCTTCAGACTGTAGCCGCCGGTTGCCGCCTGCGTCGGATCGCGGAAGAGCTGCGCGCCGCCATTGTCGAAAGACGACCAATTGTCCAGCCCGTATTCGAACGTGTCCCGCACCGGCACTTCTGCGATCCGCACCGGCGAGGGCGGGGTTTGGTCGAGCTTGGGATCGAACGAGAGCCGCCATCGACAGAGCTGCTTCAACTCCGGAGCTGTCAGGGCCAGCTCGGCGACGACGCTGTCGCCGGCGGCATAGGACGTGCCTCGCAGGGCGGCGGCCGGGTCGAACGACAGAACGCCGGTGCCGGGGTCCCATTGCAGTTCCGGTGAGCCTGGTTTCCAGGTGCGTTCGCCCACTTTGACTTGCAGGGCCCACAGCGGCACGCCGAGGCTGCGGTTGAAATGGACACGCAATGGGGTGCCGCCCCAGGCGGCGTTTTCATCGGGCTCGATTTGCGTCACCTGCAGGTCGTCGCAAGCCGCGAATCGAAGATCATGCGGCGCGCCCGTTGCATCGTCGATGACCGTCAGTGCATACTTTCCGGCTTCGGGCAACTCGTACTGTACGCTGCCTTCGAACGGCTGGTCTCGGCAGACCTCGCCGCCGTCTTCGCGACTGATCGAGAAGCGGCCCTTGACCGTACGCTTTCCGTCGTCGACTTTCGGCAGGATCTCGATTCGGCGGTCGCCGGACGACCAGATTTCGAAGTTGTCGATGTCGAACACGGCTCCGGCGGGATTGCCACCGTAACCCGCCCGCAGGTAATACCCGCCGCGGACGCCGAAATAGAGCGACTCCAGTTTGAGCGACGTGTCGTTGGGGCGTTCAGCGGCGAGGATGTCGCCGAGCGGGAACGAAACGGTGTGCCATTGCCCGTCGGCCGGGGCCGGGAGATGGCCGAGCGTTTTCAGGCGTTGCTGTTCGTCGACCGGTCCCGTCATCCGGAGGACGTAGTGCCGGCCGTCGATACGTGCGTGCAGGTCGACTTTTACCGACGTCTCCATACGAATTGCGAACGAGAGCTCGGCGGCGCGTCGGATATCCAGTGGTGTAATCGGCACGTGCAGGTCAAAGGCGCCGCCGGAGACCGGGTTGGTCGCGCGCAGGGAGCCGCCCTCGACACCGTCGGCACTGTAGGAAATGCGCGTGTCGGTTTCACTGCCGGTGCGTTGCCACGGGTGTATTGCGCCGGGCTGATCAAATGAAAATCGGCAACCCGGGTGGGTTGGCGAAGAGAGGGACAACCCGGGACGTTCGGCGATGGCCCGGGCGGGTGGGGGCTTCACTTCCGCTTCGGTCTCGGGCCGGAATCGGTGGCGCTGGGTGTACGAAATTTTCGTGCGCGCAATGACGATGCCGTTGTCGACGGTCCACAGCCCCAAGCGCCGCACGTCCAGTGGCTGCCGGTCATTCCACTCGAGGATCAGCTGGTTGTCGGCGTATAGCTCCAGCTGCGATCCGCGCCGTCGAATCTTGACATATACCCAGCGTCGATGGAGGTCGAGCGTCGAGGGTTTTCTCAATTTAGTTGACGGCCAGATCACCGCATCCGAAACGGCGACGATTTCGCCGTTTCGGAGAATACAGGTTCGTGACGTGTCCCATCCGGAGATAACGAATGTGTACCCGTCGAACACGTCGCGGTCGCCGGTGCCCAGGACCGCATTGATGTCGCCCGGCCGGGTGTATCCGACAACCCCCCCGCCGTAATACCGCATGCCGGCGTAGAACTCCAGTGTGAGGTCGCCGGTAAAGCTGTCGCGGTGCCAGAGCGCGGCGAGTGCGTCGCTTTCACCGACCATGTATGACCAGCGCGAATCGCAATCAAACTTGTTGCTGATCTCCCATCTCCCGAGCTTGTGCCAGTCGGTCGGGACACGATCGAACTGATAGTCCAGGACATTTCCCCGTTGTAGGTTGACCTGCTGAAGCATCGCCTCATCCGGCAATTGCAGACCGAGCCGCGAACCGCCGGCCTGGTAGGCGGTCAGTTGTGTTGCCAACCAGTCCTCGTTACCGCTGCGGATCCAGACATGATTGCCGTCGCGGTGAAAGGAGATGGTTTCACCATCCTTCGGGATTGCGACGTCGTTGGCAGCCAGTTCTTTCCCGAGATAGGCCAGACGAACAGACAGCTTGTCGACCAGCGGCTTGAACGATGCGCTCAAGCCACCCAGCCAGACACGCGCGCCGCCAGCGTCGCGACAGGCCGCGGCCGGCAGGCGCAAGGCAACCGGGCCGTAGCAGTCGCTCTTGTGCCACAAGAGTGCCGGCGCAGTCTGGTTCGCGGAGTGGCGAACCCACTGTCCTGTCGGTGTCGCCCACTGGTGCATGTAGGAGTCGGCAGCGAAGACGTCATTCTTGATCGGGCGCTCGAATTTGCGTTCATCCGGACCGTCGATCACGAGGCCGGAAAATTTTACACTGCCGTTTTCGGAACTGCCCACCTCGATGCCACCGGCCGGGATGCTGAGCCCCGGCTGCCGCAGCAGCAGGCCCGCTTGCAGATCGCGAACGATGACGCCGTCGTACTCGTTCTCAATGATCAATCGAATCGGGGTGTGTCGTTGATAACCACCGTCAGCCGAAACGACTGTCCCGGTCGCCGCCCCGACACTGGTCAATATCCGTCTGGCTCCCGGCGCCCCGGGTGGCCATCGAAAGGTCAACCTGCCGCCGTGCTCGGAGCCGAAGTTGAGAACGATGTCATCGCTGCCGTCGGCGGTAACGGTCAGCGCGACGCGTGCGGGTGCCGGACCGGCAATTGTAAACCGGGAACCGCCTGATTGTTCCAGCAGCGGTCGCAGCGGTGCCGGCCGGACATCGATATCGTCGAAGTCGACTGCCCCGTCGGCGGCGTACATGCCGAAGCGCCCGCCGGTACAGCTTCTGTCGACGGCATCCAGGATCGGTGTTCCCTGGAGTGTTGCGATGATGCGCGCACCGTGCTGCTCGACGCCGATCCGGTACCACTGCTGGCGTTGTCCCTGGCAGTATGTCTCTGCCAAAACGGTTCGGCCGTCGGGCCGAACGCGTTCGATCGCGAACCGGCAGGGCGCCATCCAGGACGCATTCGACTCCCAGAGCAGCACGAAGTAATCATTGGCGGCGCGAGCGCCGAACACGAGCCCGCCGCGACCGCCTTGCGACCGCACGGAACCGGACACTGCGAGATCATCCCAGAACTCATGACCCGCCATCACCATCGCCTCGGGTGCGCCGGTACCTCGAAACACAAACGGGTTGGCGCTGCGCGTGGAGTGGTTCGGGTCGACAGCGTCGATGTTCGTTTTGTCGATCGCCGACTGGATGCGCCAGTTGCCCGCGACGGTATCCCAGATGCTGGTCGGCGAATCCGGCAGACGCATGAAATCGTCCTCGAACCTCATGTCCTTACCGGACACCGCCTGGAGCCAGGGATCGTCTGCAACAGCGCCCGCGACGCCGGACCAGCTTGCATAGCCGCCGTTCCCGGCATCGTCGTTCGAGATACGGAACAGCAGCCCATCGTTCATGTACCCGGAGAGAAATCGCTGGCGCCGTTTGATGGTCAGGGAACGTATTGCATCGTGAGGATGGGGCAGTTCGCCATTGGTGACCGAATCCACTCCTGTTCCGTTCAGCCGTTTCAGATTCCAGGTGCCGCCGGTGATTTCAAGTACCGTGCCGCGGTCGTCCCGCAGCCCCCATGCGAAAGCGCAAGGCGTCGCTGCAGACTCCTTGACCGTCCATGTAAGATCGTACGCCGGGCGTCGTGTATTGCCGTCGTCGCGAAATGATCGGCCGCCGATGGTGATCGCCGAGGCGGTCAGGGGGGCGCCGGCAATCAGCACCGGCAGGAGGTGGCAGGCGATGCATTTTGGTGTAATTCGCATGTTTGTATTCGGTTAAGGTTATTCCACAAAAGGTGATTGCGGATCGGTCGTGGTCAAGCAATGGAATCGGACCCTGTCCGAATTGGTTTCCGGGTCAACCGTGAGGCGTTGAACATCGGCAATATGCCGGTGCACCCGAGGCACGCCCGTACCGCTTGTCACGATGAAGTGCGGCGTTGGGAAAAGTCCGCTTGCGGAGGTTGGCGACGGGGAGTTCCAGGCCGGCATCGACTGCCTGGCGCGCGCTGCGAAACACTATGTCGTGACCTGTCTGCCGGGCCCCGGGCGATTTGTTTACGTACTCGCCGCAGGGCGACAATGCGGACAGGAATTGGCAGGTTTCTTGGACAATTACGATGCCTGCTCATCGGCGTGCTCCTGGCATCTCAGACAGAGCTCGGCGGCCTTGAAGGTGTGCGCCTGTGTCATGGCGTTCTCGGTGCGATTGAGACAGTCCAGAATGAGTTGGCCGAAGTATGGATACCCGACCTGGCCCGCAAGCTTCATTTCCTGTTCGCCCTCATCGGTGACGAGGAACAGTCGTTCGCCGCCACCTTCCCGGGCGACGTCGATGTATTTCCGCAACTCAATGAATCCTTTCGTACCGAGAATCAGCGTCCGGCCGTCACCCCACGTGCGCAGGCCGTCGGGAGTAAACCAGTCGACCCGATAGAAGAACGATGTGCCGTTGTTTCCGACCAGGTGCGCCTCGCCGAAATCCTCAAACTCCGGATGCTCGGGGTTCGCGAAATTAGCGACGCGTGCGCTGGCGACGGTGGCATCCACAGCACCGGTGTAGAACAGGAACTGTTCACACTGATGACTGCCGATGTCACACAGAATGCCACCTGTTTTCGATTTGTCGTAGAACCAGCCCGGTCGCCCGTCGGCGCCATGCCGATGCGGGCCGAAACCGCTCAACTGGACCACATCGCCAATCACCCCGTCGCGGATGAGGTCGCCTGCGAACACGGCACATTCCACGTGCAAACGCTCACTGTAATAGACCGCGTACTTGCGTTGCGTCTCTGCAACGGCCTGGCGTGCGTCTTCGAGTTGGTCCAGCGTCGTGAACGGGGTCTTGTCGCAAAAATAATCCTTGCCCGACTGCATGACGCGAATGCCCAAGGGGCCGCGGTCACAAGGGACCGCCGCTGACGCTACCAGAGAAATGTCGGTGTCATCAAGAATCTGTTCGAGGCTGTCCGCGATCTGGACACCCGGGTAATCCCGACAGAAACCATCGACCTTCGCCGGGTCCGGATCCCAGACGTACTTGAGCCTTGCACCCGCCTCCAGCAACCCGTTGCACATGCCGCTGATGTGTCCGTGGTCCAGTCCTGCTGCAGCGAACTGAAAATCCCCGGGCTCCACCACTGGATTGGGCTTGCCTGTCGGGGCGTAGTTCATGCCGTCATTGGCTTCACTCATGTCTCATGTCTCGTATTCGAATTGGCAAGCTGATCAGCCGACGAATCGATGCACTGCTTCAGCTACGGCACCCTCGTTATTATTGCGCTCGGTAACATAATCGGCGGCTTGCCGGGTCGCCACGCTGCCATTGGCTACCGCGACACCGATCCCGGCAGCGGCAATCATCGCGGTGTCGTTGTCGGCGTCGCCGATCGCCAGGATTTCGTCGGTGGAGATGCCGCAGTATTCGGCAAGGGTCGGCAGCGCCGCGCCCTTGTTGACGCCGGGCGCCATGACTTCGAGATACATCGGTTCGGTTTTGAAGATTGCGGCGCGCGCGCCCAGTTCATCGACGAAGCGGTCGTAGAGTTGATCACGGAGATCCGGCGCGGTCAGCAGGATTACTTTGCTGGGGGCGCAGCCATCGAATTGAGCCAGATCGGTGATGTAATATTCGGCGCCGGTGTGGCGGCTGTACAACGTCCTGAAGGGTTCGCGATCGCCGCCATCGTCGGCATACAGCCGGTCGTTGTAGAAAAAATTCAGCAGGTACCCCTGGCTTTGTGAAAACTCGATAAAATGCCGGGCCACATCGGCGGGCAGCGGGTTGTCATAGATGACCGGGCGCCCCTCGGCGCGGGTCCCGACGACGCGGCCGCCGTTGTAGCTGATCAGGGCGCAGTCCATGCCCAGCTTATCCTGAATCGGTTCGATCAGCGGCGGCATGCGGCCGGAGGCGATGGCTACGGCGACGCCATTCGACTGCGCCTGGCGCAAGGCGTCGATGTTCTCAGGCGGAATCTGCTTCTGATCGTTGAGCAGCGTACCGTCTATGTCGACGGCGATCAGGCGAGGTTTCTTCGCTTCTTGCGTCATGCTCCAATATACGCCGGATCGGCGGGGCTGCGCTGGATGCTGGACCG
>DPYP01000049.1:2252-10601 GCA_003545375.1 Lentisphaeria bacterium | reverse complement strand
CCGGTCGAGCTGTCGCACTTTCTCGCCGTCGCCGTTGAACAGCGCCAGAAAAGTCGCTTGTGTACCCGTGGTGCCTTTAACGCCACGGAACGGCAACTCCGTGTGCAGCCGTTGTACTTCCTCGAAGTCGAAGACAATATCCTGCAGCCACATCGCCATGCGCTTGCCGACGGTCGTCAACTGCGCCGGTTGGTAATGGGTGAAAGCCAGCGTCGGCAGGTCGTGTTGGGCCAGCGCGTGATCGCGAATCAGGCGGATCAGCCGAATCAGCCGCTGCTTGACGATCTGCAGGCTCTCGCGAATCTGGCACAGTTCGGTGTTGTCGGTGACGTAGCAACTTGTGGCGCCCAGATGGATGATCGGCCGAGCCTCAGGGCACTGCTCGCCGAAGGCATGGACGTGGCTCATGACGTCGTGCCGCGTCTCTTGCTCGATTTTTTCGGCCCGCTCGAAGTCGATATCCTCGACGCAGGCTTCCATTTGCGCAATCTGTGCCTCGGTAATCGTGTCGACACCGAGCTCCCGTTCGGCACGCGCCAGCGCCACCCACAACCGCCGCCACGTCGAGAACTTCTTCTGCGGCGACCAGATGTAGCTCATATCCGCGCTGGCATAGCGGTCGACCAATGGGTTCTCATAGCGATTCTTTGTTTCGCTCATTCCGTCATGAAGTCCCATAGTTGAATTTCACATGTACCCGTGCATTTTTAGACAATGCGACTACAATATGAGTCTCGACTGCGACGTTGCAAACTGCCCCGAAACTACGCCTTACACCGGGAAGTGATCAGTAGCTGGATCAGAATTCGTTCGTACCGTGGCCATGTCGCCTGCGGTCATCTCGAACCGTCGTTGCGAACGCCGCAACTCTTGCGTATATATGCTGTCTCAAAAGCAACAAAACGCCAGTCGTCATTACGGTGTGGTTATCCAGGTGCACGACCTGACCCAGGTCAAGGCGTTTTACCGGGACACCTTGAAACTGACGGGGCCGACCGTCGACAGCACGTTCTGGGTGGAGTTCGCCTTGCCGGGCAATGGCATTGTCGCTCTCGAGAAGTGCGAGAATGTCGTGCCGACAGCGCGAAAGCGAGAAATCTCATGGGTGTTGCACGTCGACGATTTCGAAGAAAAAGTGAAGGATCTGCGTGATCGCAATGTACCGGAAGTCCGACCGTCACTCGATATTCCCGGCAAACGCTGTCACACCTTCGCCGATCCGGAGGGCAATCCATTCACGGTCTACGCCGACGTACCGGACGCCGAATAGGACTGCGCGATTTTCCCGGCGATCGTCCGCCTTCACCACCTCCAGGTTTGTCTGATGACTGATGACCAGTTGCTTACCGCTTACCGCACGATGTGTCGCATCCGCGCCTTCGAGCTGCGGCTCAATGAGCTTTTTCTGCAGGGCCTCGTCCCCGGCACCACCCACCTGTGTATCGGTCAGGAAGCCTGTGCGGTCGGCGTCAATATGGCCCTCACCGCCGACGACATGGTATTCAGCAACCATCGCGGCCACGGGCACCTGCTGGGCCGCGGCGGCGATCCCGCGCGGATGCTGGCGGAGATCTTCGGACATCCGCACGGCTACTCCGGCGGGCGCGGCGGCAGCCAGCACATGGCGGTCAAGGACCTCAACTTCATGGGCACCCACGGCATCACTGCCGGGACGATACCGCTGGCTGTCGGTGCCGCGTTGAACCGTAAAATCCATCGGAAACCCGGCGTTGCTGTGGTTTTTTTCGGAGAAGGCGCCATCGGCGAAGGTATCTTTCACGAGAGCCTCAACATGGCGGCGATCTGGAAACTGCCGGTGCTCTTCGTTTGTGAGAACAATCAGTATGCCATGTCGACCAGTCACGGCGATATTTCGCCGGTCAGCAACGCTGCGGAACGCGCTGCTGCCTATGCCATGATTTCCCGCATAGTCGATGGCAACGATGTCGCTGCAACGTATGAAACGACCGCCGAGGCGCGTTCCGGTGTTGCTGCCGGGGAGGGGCCCGTCTTTATCGAACTGCAGACCTATCGCATCAGCGGTCATTCGCGCGGTGACGAGTGCCCGTACCGCAGCCGCGAAGAGGAAGCACAGTGGGCCGAACGCGATCCCATCGCCCAGCTGCGCAAGCGCCTCGCGGATGCCGGACTGTGGACCGATGCTGCCGATACAGCGCTTGAAACACAACTCGCTGCGGAGCTCGCAGAAGCCGAGGAGACCGCCCGGGAATCATGAGTACGATCCGACAAATCTCCATGTCCGCCGCTATCCGCGAGGCGCTGACGACACTGCTGCGTGAGCACGAAGAAGTTTTTCTCATCGGCGAGGACATCGGTGTCTATGGCGGTGCGTTCAAAATCACTCGCGGCATCGTCGACGAGTTCGGGCCCGAACGCATCATCGACACACCGATAAGTGAAGCCGGCATCGTCAGCGTTGCCGCCGGCGCCGCGCTCATGGGCAGTCGGCCGATCATCGAGATCATGTTTATGGATTTCATGGCACTCGCTTTCGACGGCATCATCAATATTGCGGCAAAATGGCAGGCAACCTACGGCGACGAGTTCGCCACGCCTTTGATCATTCGCGCCCCTGCCGGCGGCGGCCGCAACTACGGGCCGACACATTCCCAGAGTTTCGAGGGATTGTTGCTCAACGTTCCGAACCTGACCATCTGTTGCCCGTCAAATCCCGCCGATGCCGCCGGTTTACTGCTGGGAGCTTACGATGCTGCGACGACCGTGATCATGGTCGAGCACAAGGCCTTGTATGCCCGCCAGGGACCTGTGGCGGAGCACCTGGAACCCGTCCCGATCGGGCAGGGCGCCAGGCTGCGCAGCGGCAGTGACATTTCACTGATCGCTTATGGGCGTCATGTCCCGGCGGCACTGCAGGCGGCCGAGATTCTCGCGGCCGAAGACGTGCAGGCCGATGTCATCGACCTGCGCACCGTCAAACCGCTGGATACCAGCCTCATTCTCGACAGCCTGTCCAATACCGGTCGCGGTATCAGCATCGAGGAATCACCGGTTATTGGTGGTGTAGGTGCCGAGATCAGCGCGGTGATCATGGCGTCGGCGTTCGAGTACCTCGAAGCACCTTTCGCCAGGCTCGG
Organism: Lentisphaeria bacterium; assembly: GCA_003545375.1. Lineage (GTDB taxonomy): Bacteria > Verrucomicrobiota > Lentisphaeria > JABSQK01 > CAJWLW01 > CAJWLW01. The sequence goes on along the minus strand of DPYP01000049.1, from coordinate 7,485 downwards.
CGCCGCCGAGCAGATCATCCCGTGCAGCCCCGCCCTCGAGCTCGCCTGTTTCCCGTCGGTCGACAGTATTGCGGTCAAAGCCCGCGAGCTGATGAGCTACTGAGGTGGCGCGAATATCTCCGAACAAGCGGCGCGTGCAACGGTGGCTGCACTGGTGTAGGTGACCGCTTCAAGCCACGCATGTGAGTCAGGTATCGAATAGCGTTCCGTGCGGCGAAGGGGGCCGAATAGACAGATACATAGACGCGGGGAATGTGGCGTAAAAGAAAAAACGCAGCGCTGACTCAGTTGATCGAGATGGAGTAGCTGGCGTATTCGTTTTCCTTGGCACCCTGTAGGGTGTGGAAAAAGAATTCGTAGCCCAGTACCAGCCCCCAATTGCCATCGCCGCTGAGCTTGCCCATCAACTTGCCGCGCATCTTCCGGCTGCGCAGCCGAACCACACGCGAACCCCACGGTCCACGGATCTTGGCATGCTTGATGGGGCCGGAAAACTTGACGTTCCGATCAGTGTATTGATAAAATTTCTTGCGGGTCCGGCTGTCCACCAACTCGCTGGTTTCCAGAACGAAACGCTTGAGCATCTTGTCTGGTACGTCGAGTGTGTATGAACCGTCCCGGTTCGGTTCGTTCTCGCTGTCGCTGGCCAGCGACGGGATGGCGGTGTTGACGATGAACTGAATCGGATTGTTGATTCCGGCAACCTGCTGGTGGCGGCCGGTGACACGTATGGTCGATTGGACGAATTCGTACTTGATCGTGAAATCGAGATTGCCTTCGAGTCGCCCGGTCAACTCGATGCTTTTAGGATTGCGCACCGGTTCTGTCGCGTCGTAGTATGCCGCCACGTTACGGCGCTGGATCTCGCGCTTGGTGCGATGATAATAATTGCCCGCTGGCTGCCCGAAGACGATTGGCTTGCCGACAATCTCCCCGTTCTGCTTGAGATAGATGCGCATGACGCCATCGGTGTGCAGTCGGGCGGTGAAGTTATCTCGTTCATACAGGGCGTAGGTCGTTGCATCGGCACCACTCTCTTCGAGCGCCGGCAGCAGCGATTTCACCGGGCCACTGCGCGTGCCGCTGCCAAAGGCGCTGGCGGCGAGCACGAGTGCAATGATCATGTACCTGGTCATGTCAACCTATGGTGTAACTGATTTGAGCAGGTGGAAGGAACGAATCGGGCAGTACACAACTACACAGCAACCGACTACTATACAATGTCTATGGCCGGCGGGGAAATCATAGCGCCGCGCATTGGATGTGAGACAATTCACTTGCCGTGCGGTACACCTCCGGCACCGTGCGTGCGTAAAAGACAGCGCCTGCCATGGGCTGATCAAAGATCGCCTCAGCGGCATCCACGCGCGAGAATAGGATTGCGTCGGAACTGAAACCTCAGGCTTCGAGATAGATATCGAAAACGATGCTGTCGATGCCGTCGTCATTCGCCTTCACTGCCAACACGCGGTGTGTGGCGTGTTTACTTGAAGCCCAGGGGTCGTCGTCGATGTGCGGGTCACCGGCGAAGTACAATTGGGAGATCAGTTCCCGATGCCCGGCGCCGGTGACGCGGAAGTGGATGTGCGCCGGCCGGAACTGTCGACCATTTAGATAGCGGCCCGGCATGATCGTGGTAAAGGCGTACCCGCCGCCGTCATCGACCCGCTGCCGGCCGCGCAGGCGGAAGTCATTCGAGCGGTTGTCATATTCTCCGTTATCATTGCATTGCCACACGTCGACCAGGGCGTCTTTCACGACGGTTTTGCAGTCGTTGCCGATGACGCGGCCTTTGACGACCAGCTTCCTTCCTTTAACCCCATTCCCGGTGAGATCATTGCGGAAGGGTGCGTTGCGGCGGTAGAACGGTCCGAGAATATCGCCAGTGGTGATGCAATCACCAGCGGTTTCCCCGTCTGCTGCTGATCCCAGCGTCCCTATTGACAAAGACACCGCAGCAATGGTCCAGACGCCTTGCTTGAGAAAGGTGCGTCGGGAGATATCAGCTGTCGGGCGTTGCTGCATCTGTCTGTTCAGACACCATAGGTTGTGTGCAGTTCCCCTACGAATCGCTCGGTCAAATCGGCATATACCGCGGTTGTCTCGGCCGGGTGGATAGCAACATCCGCGGCGGGTGCTGCGAAGTCCGCAAAGAGTTCGGGCCAGTCGACGTCGGTGCAGGCGTGGGCCGCTCTCAGCGCAGCACCGAGGGCAGCCGAGTTCGAGACGTCGATAGTTTGCACTCGGGCGCCGAAGACATCAGCGAACACTTGCAGAATGCCGCGGTTTTTCGATGCTCCGCCGGTGGCCAGCAAGGTTTCCGGCGTCTCGTCGATCCAGGCGGCGTGCAGGCGCATGCTGACGGCCTGGGCCTCGACGATGCCGCGAGCCGCAGCGGCAGGATCCTGCCAGCTCGTAAAGTTGTCGTCGCCGATCAGTTTGAGTTGCGGTTCGAGAATGACCGGGGTGATTTCCGACTCGATGTAAGGCAGCATGAAGTTGCCGTTATTACCCGGTGCGGTGTCGAGAATCGCGCCGCTGAAGGCGTCCCAATCCATGCCAACGCGGTTGGCGACGTGTTCGCGGGTGAGCGAACCGTTCTTGAAGCAGATAAGACTCATGAAGCCGCCGGCAGGATTGCCGAAGACATGGCCGTAACCTTTCGGATCGGTCCGCGGCGCGCGCATGGCGCCGAAAAACGTATCGCCGGTGCTGAGGCTGATGATCGCCGAGCCCGGGGCGGCACCGCCCATGCCGATGAGGCTGCAGGGATTGTCACCCGACCAGGCGATGACCGGGGTATCGGCTGCGAAACCGTATTTTTCGCAGAAGTACGGCGCGAGCTCGCCCGTTACGGTGTTCGACGCAGCGACCGGCGGCAGTTTATCGGCCAGTCCGGGGGCGGCGGCGTCGAGCATCTTCGGGTCCCAGGTGCCGTCCGCCAGATTGAGGAGATTCATACCGGCACCGTCGCCAAAGTCGATCGGCACATCACGACCGCTGAGCAGGAATGCCATGAACGAGCTGACCAGATAGATGCGGGCAGTGGCTTCGTAAGTATCCGGATCGACCTTGTGCAGCTTGCGGATCTGCGACGCCGGGAAACGCTCGATTGGCCGCGAGCCGGTAATTGCCATGACGTACTCGTCGCCGCCCACGGCGGCCGCGAGCTCACGGCATTCTGCAGTGGTGGAGCTGTCCATCCAGATCGGTGAAGTTTGACGGGTGAGCAGGGGTCGTACCTGATCAACCAGCGGCTGGCCGCTGTCCCAGTTTGCGGAGTCCGCAAATCCTGGTTTGAGGTAGACGGTGCCGTGCTGCTGGCCGGACCCGCTGATGCCGCGGATGTTACCCCAGTCGAATCCGTCGGCACGGCATTTCTCGAACAGGTAGTCGAGGGCTTCGACCCACATGAGCGGGTCGGCGTGTCGAACCAGCGGATCGGGGTTGGCCAGGAAACCGGCGGGCGACTCATAGGCCGGCAGTGCTTCACCGAAATTGGCTGCAGCATCGAGTACTGTCTCGCCGGTGTCAAGGTCGACGACTATCGCGGAGAGGCTTTGGGTACTGGAGTCGAGGCCCAGAAACTGGTGCATAGGTGGGGTCCGGAAATTGGTTCGAAATGTGAAATAGCTGAAGCGCGATGGGAAACGGGAAAAACCTGAATGACCCGCCAGCTTTCCGGTTTCAGGGTCCGGCAGTTTCGGCCGATTAGTTTGCGGTGGTGCCGACCGTGCCGTCTTCGGGCGACCCGGTCGGCGAAAAAAGGCCTTCATCGAGCATTTGTCTCTCGATCTCTTCGCGGAGCCCAGCTTCGATCCTTTCGTAGTAAATGGCTTCCCTGACATCGACATCGGGTTTGACCTCGTTTTCGATGATGGTCGGGACCGCGACAAACGAACCCCGCACTTTGAGGTAACTGTGTTCGAGCAAAACACCGGGTTTGATTCTGGGTATCTCTTTCTTGAGGAAATCGCGCCGCGGCAGTTCGTAATTGATTTTGACGTGGTGGGCGCGGTATTGCTTGTTCTTGTCCGCGTCGAAGGAGACTTTGGAATGCGGTTCGAGCAGGTCCCGGATCGCGACCCAGCTGGTGTCGATCTTTATTTTTGTCTGGTTGGCACCGCCAAAGGTGCCTTCGTAGCGGCGTTTCTGCGGGCCTACGAGGACTTTGATCGGATCACCGACTGCGTAGAACGGGAATTTTGTCACGGCCTCTGCTATCAAGTCTTCACGCAGCGACGGCGGGTACTTGAGGTCACAACTTGAGTTGGCGCGCTGTTCGATGAGAGCATTAACCTCGTCGAAGGAGAGCATGTTTTCCGGCAACTGATCGAGGTCGTAATTTGTCAGTTTCAGCAGCAGCTCGCGGGTCAGGGTACGACTGTCGAAAGGTTTGACCTTGGCGCGTGCTTCGGCAAAGCGCTCTTTCGCTATGACCTTGACCTTCGCCAGTTGTTCTTCCGAGAGCTGTAGTTCCAGACCTTCTTCGCCTTCCTCGGAGGCCTTGCATCCGATCAGGAGCATCGTCATCGTCAGGAGCAAGGGCATACAAACGAGAGTGACGTGGGGGCAGCGCATGACAACAACTTTTTTGCGTTCGTCGTGTTCGTTGGGTCCGGTTGACCCGGGGAACGAAAACCTCGACGGCTCCGTTAATCTACGAACTCTGGGTCCGAAGGTCAATGCTGTTTCTTTTTCGGTCGGTAGATGTGGGTGCTGGCGCCCCCGACCATTTCCGCAGCTTCCATGATCGTTTCAGACAGTGTCGGGTGCGGGTGGATGCTGAGTTTCAGGTCGGTGGCCAGCGCTGCCATCTCCACTGCCAGCACGCCCTCGGCGATCATCTCACCAGCACCGGCGCCGCAGATGCCGACGCCCAGCACGCGTTCGGTCTCGGGGTCAAAAAGGATTTTGGTGAGCCCGTCCGGGCGGTCGATCGAGATGGCGCGGCCGGACGCGGCCCATGGGAACTTTGTGACGTTGACCTTGCGTCCTGCGGCCTCCGCTTCGGTTTCAGTGAGGCCGCACCAGGCGAGCTCGGGGTCAGTGAAAACGACGGCCGGAATCGCCTCGGCCTCAAATGCCACACGCCCGCCGGCGATAACTTCCGCTGCCACCATCCCTTCGTGAGACCCCTTGTGCGCCAGCATCGGCTCGCCGGCGATATCACCGACGGCGAAGATATTCGGCACATTCGTCCGACGCTGCGCATCGACGGTCACGAAGCCGC
>DPYP01000049.1:0-1874 GCA_003545375.1 Lentisphaeria bacterium | reverse complement strand
CGGCCGACGGCGACCAGGATGTAGTCGTACTTCTGCGTCGTTTCATCCGTCTCACCATCGAAATGGACTTCGAGGCCGCTTGCCGCTTCCTCGACTTTGGTGACCCGCGTATTGAACATGATGTTTTTGAACACCTTGCTCAGCCGGCCCTGGAGGACTTTCACGAGGTCCCGGTCGGCGCCGGGCAGCAGGCCGTCGGTCATTTCGACAACTGACACCTCGCTGCCGAGACTGGCATACACGCTGCCGAGCTCGAGACCGATGTAGCCGCCGCCGATGACCAGCAGCGACCCGGGAATGACAGGCAGTTCCAAACCGCTCGTCGAGTCGAGCACACGCTCACTGTCGATGGAAATGTCCGGGATCCGGGTCGGGTGCGAACCAACCGCCACGATAATGTGCTCCGCCGTAATGCTGGCGGTGTCGCCGTCGGCCAGCGCGACTTCGATCGTGTTGGCATCCTTCAGTGTACCGCGACCCTGGACATGATCAATGCCGCGGCTGTTGCGCAGCATGCCGAGGCCGCCGGTCAACTGCTCGATGACACTGTTCTTCCAGGCGCGCAACTTGTCGAGATCGATCTCCGGCTTGTTGAAACTGATGCCCCAGTTGCCTGCTTCGCCTGCTTCATTGATCAGCTTCGACACGTGCAGCAGCGCCTTCGACGGGATGCAGCCACTGTACAGACAAACGCCGCCGGGGTTCGGCGCCAAATCGATAAGTGTCGTCTCGAGGCCGAGATCGGCGCATTTGAAGGCGGCTGCGTAGCCCGCCGGACCGCCGCCGAGAATCGCCACCTGTGTAGTTTTATCTGACATGTAACCCTCTGTATATCAGTAGGATACGGATAGAAACAGGCTTGCCAAAAAGACAAAAACGGCGGGCCGCCGGTCTCACACACAACGTGTCAGTTTAACGGCGACTATACGAAAAACAACAGAGACATGTGTTTTTTCGCTTGACATGAAAAGAGACTCGTCATAAGCTAGTGCCAAACGGCAACGACTGTTTACTGATACCCAGAAGAGGCAGACCCATGAATCTCGCTATCACTGACGAAGCGCGCAAGCGTATCGCCAATTCCATTCAATACGAAGATCAGTTCGTACGCATCAGCGTTATTGCCGGCGGCTGTTCCGGAATGACCTATGATGCGTCGATCGACTCCAACATGGCGGACGACGACGAAGTCGTTTACCAGGAAGACAAGCTCCGTGTTGTCACCGACATGCACAGCAGCCTGTTCCTTGACGGATTGACGATCGATTATTCTGATGACCTGATCCAGGCAGGGTTCCGCCTCACCAACTCCAATGCTTCCAAATCCTGTGGCTGCGGCGCCAGTTTTGCAGTCTGACGACGACGGCTGAACCAAGTTGTTACCTATGAGTATCGAACCGGTGTCCCTGCTCGGCGGTGAATCCGTCTATTGCATCAACGAAGCCCAGTTGCGCGATGCCGCGCGTCTGGCCGACGAAGATTCCGAGAGCAGTCCGAAAATTCAAAGCCAGCTGGAGACTATCGAAGCATCGCTGACGCGCAACGAGCGTGCCGCCTTGGCTTTCGTCATTATCGAACGCTTGCGTAAGTCCGTTTGACCGAGCAGCACCGTCACAAACAAGCACCATGACTACTGTTCCCATCGAAATTAATCTCGAGTTCACGCCGAACCCGAACACGCTCAAGTACACGCTCAATCGGCGTCTGCTGCTCACCGGCGCGGAGAATTTCAAGACCCGCGATGAAGCCGAAGGGAACTCGCCGCTGGCCGTGAAGCTACATGATCTCGACCCGGTCTCCGGTATCATGATCGGGCCGTCTTTCATCACGGTCACGTTGTCGAGTCAGGGCAACCTGCGCGAGCTCAACCGCCA
>DPYP01000281.1:0-3198 GCA_003545375.1 Lentisphaeria bacterium | reverse complement strand
CGTACTCACAGCTTCACGTCTGCGCGTCGAGCCGGACGGTTACGATCTCGAGTTCGCCCATGTAAAGGTCGGTCATGGCGTCATCACGTCGTTTGTCGACCTGCACCCAGAGTCGATTCAGTCCTGTGCGCAGCGCCGTTGGCGGTATCGACGACACCTCCGCATCGACAAGGATAAACACGTCCTTGCCGTAGCCTCCCTCGCTGCCTTCGGCGGCGGCGGCGCGCATTTCCGGGCGTTGATACGTGGGCGTGTCAATGATTTTCAGGGCCTCCTGGTACTCTTCGTCGGGGATTTCTTCACCGGCCAACTGCTCCAGGTCTTCATAGCGTGCCCCGGTGTACCAGCCGATCTTTTTCCATACGATGGGCTGGGGCATGCCGGACTTGGGCATGTGGGTATGCTGGTACAGGTACCGCTGACGCCATGAGAGCTGCAGGGTCAACCGCACGTTGTTGAGGAATACACTCGGCATCGCGTCATCCGGAGACATGTCGAAAATCTTGAACCGCAACAGATCGAGCTTACGACCGCTGTCGGTCAGGTTATCGCCGAAGTAGAATTCGAATTTCCGGCGTTGCGCCAGCGGCGCGACCGGGATGCGGGTGCCACGATAGCCGGACGAGAATCCCTGCGCCGGTTCATCCACCGGCTCGACGGAGAAGGGGATGTAGTAGTGATGTAGCGGATGCCTGGCGGCAGACTCAGGGGCCGCAATCACATTGAGTGCTTCGGTGTTGAACGGCAGCCCCACCGTTTTGCAGGCCGGATGAAAATGATTGAAGACCTCGACACCGTCCGCGCCGGTGCCGTAATAGGTCTGTGCGGCGGCGGCATAAACTTCCGTCTGATAAGTCCGCGTGGTCTTCGGCCAGTGGACGACGTTGGGGAACATGCACGGATAGACGGCGCATTCACTGCCCTCGCAGATCGCCTTGAACTGCTGCACCGGGATGTTGAAATTCGTGGCGTGAAATCCACTGGGCACGATATAATCCAGCCCGGCTTCATGGATCCAGGCCGGCAGGTCGATGCCAATATTGCGCGCGATCTCGGGGGTCTCGGGCACCCGGACGCCGAAACACATGCGGGGCTTGCCGTTCTTCGCTGCAAGTTCGTCCATGAAGGCGCGGATATCGCACATCCAGTTCGTTATGATCGGCGCCAGCTCAGCGAAGCGATCTGGGGTGATGTAGGCGTATGATCCCTGGATATAATCAGGCTGGAACAGCAAGGGGAATCGGAGCCAGTTCAGCTCGATGCCGTCATAGTCGAACGTCTCGAGCAGCTCCTGGATGACGCCGAATCGGTAGTCGCGCACTTCCTGCCGGCCGTAGTCAGCCAGGCGGCTCGGTACATCGGTGCCGGGATAGCGCAGCGCCAACTCCGGATGTTCTTTCAGGAACAGACTGACATCCGGACTCTCGGTCGACAATGGCTGCAAGCCGTGGCAATCGTTCATGCGCACACCGGCGATGGCCTCCATGCCCATATCGCGGCAACTGTCGACAAAGACCTGGAGCGGCTCGTGACCGTCCCCGCGCATTTCCTTCATGACCTGTGCGGCAAGCGAGTAATCGCCGCCCTTCCATTTCGTGTCGCCGTCCGCCCCGGTGCCGGCGAAACTGTCGAAGTCGATGTTGGCCCAGTCAATGCCTCGTTTGGTAGCGAAATAGACCTTGTTGTCGAATTCGATCGAGTCCATGACGTACGAGGTAATGCCCGTGCCGCGCACGCGCTCGATCAACTCGCGCCATTCCCCGACCGAAGATGGTTCGCCGTATGCGGCCTGATCGAACGACATGATGGTGCGGAAATCGTCGTTGTAAATGACTCGGTGTTTCATAGACCTATTCCTTAACCGTTAGTTGCCACTATTCCAAGTTTCGAGAACCTCGTAAACGTGAGTTTCGTAAGGCATAAACTCGTCCGAAAAGACACCGTCAGTGAGACGGATCCGTCTATGCTCGAAAGGCAGGGTCACTTGTGCGTAGCCCGTACCGGTGATGGTGAATGTCGGGGTGATCGAAACATCGGCGGTGTTGCAGGTAATCAGGTATGTCCTGTGATTGTATCGTTTGATGCGGAACTCCAGGTCTCTGGTATTCGTGGCGATGCCCGGCAGCTCTGGTGACGGAGGCGCTATCAGAATCGGGTAGATGAACTCTATTTCGCGGGCCAAGCCCCGGTAAAGCGACCAGTGGCGGGTGGACGTTGGGTTTATGCCGTTGTGACCGACGTGGAACACCAGGCCGTTCAGGCCATGCATGAGCGCCAGGTAGGCAGCGCAGCGTATCTCTTCCGGGGTGCGTTTGTTCTCGCTTGGGACAGTGCTGCCTATGTAAAACAACACAGGTTTGGCGGGCCCGAGAACGCGTCGGATCGTTTGGACGTCGTCCACGAGGTTGGGAATAAGGTGATCTGCATAGCTGGCGTCGGAGGCCACCTCGATCATGTCCGTACAGTCCTTGTACAGGTGTAGCTGGGACATGTCGTCAATCTGGATGCTGGTCGGATGGGTGGGATCGATGCTTTTGATAAAGTCGTTGATTTTTTTGAACTCCTGCGGATTGCTCAGCGGGATACCTCGTTCCCTGTCGCGATACATGGGAAACTGAGCTTCGTAGGAGATGAACCAGTCGAAGATTTGCGAGTCCTGGTACTCAGCGATGCTTTTTCGCAGGGCCTTTTGCACGCTGTCGTCGTCTCCGAGCACGCGATAGACGGTTTTTTTCTCTTTCAACGTTGGGAATGGGAAGCTGAGACTGGCGCGGCGGAGTGCTCTGGGCACCAGGCCAAAGTTGCCCCAATTGACGTTGAAGACATTGTCAGCCAGGGCCGGAGGCGGTGTGCCGGAGCTGGACGAGAGAAATGGGCAGAAAGGTGTGTCGTTTACGATGATCACACCGTCATCTCTGAATGAGATGGACTCAACGGGATTGGGAATCGGCTTGGGCGCGGGCAGCTGCGTTTTGTAGACGACGCGATGTGCTGAGAGTTTCTGATTGCCGTCTGCATCGAGGACGGTGGCGGTGATCACATAGCGACCTAAGCTCAGGTTACCTGCCGGAATCGAGACACTGTAATTGTTGCGATCGGGCAGAACGGGAGAGGTTTTCTCGAATAAAACATCACCTTGGGCAGTCTGCTTGATCGATACCTGCAACGATGTGCCGGTCTGGACGGTTACGCCGGTCA
>DPYP01000053.1:1837-8585 GCA_003545375.1 Lentisphaeria bacterium | reverse complement strand
CCGATCCAGTTGCGTTGCATTTCCTTGATGCCTTCCGGCCAGTCGAGGTCGTCGAGATCGTTGAGCAGGCGCTCGGCGTACTCGGTGATGCGCAGGATCCACTGCTTCATCGGCCGCCTTACGACCGGGTGATTGCCGCGCTCGCTCCTGCCGTCGATCACTTCCTCATTGGCCAGCACGGTACCGAGCTCCGGGCACCAGTTGACGGCGATCTCGTCGAGATAGGCCAGGCCCTTCTTGTACAACTGCAGAAAGATCCACTGGGTCCAGCGGTAATATTTCGGATCGGTCGTGTTTACCTCACGCGACCAGTCATACGAAAAGCCGAGCGACTGGATCTGGCGCTTGAAGTTGATGATGTTCCCGGCGGTTGTCTCGGCTGGGCGGGTGCCGGTCTCAACGGCGTATTGCTCGGCCGGCAATCCGAACGCATCCCAGCCCATCGGATGCAGCACATTGTAGCCGCGCATGCGTTTGTAGCGGCACCAGATGTCCGTAGCGGTGTACCCTTCCGGGTGTCCGACGTGCAGTCCCGCACCGCTGGGATACGGGAACATGTCGAGGACATAGAGCTTCGGTTTGTCCGATTCGTCCTCGGCTTTGAAGGTCTCGTTGGAGTCCCAGAATTTCTGCCACTTCGGCTCGATCCTGGCCGGCCGGTATTTGGCATGTTCTTCGGTTGCCATAATGCGGTTCTCACAAGTTGCGCAACACTTGGTCGCTGCAGGTCAAAAGGTAAAATCGGTGTCTGTTGTCAACTCGCGTCTCAGGCGTGGCCGGCGACCTCGAGGATGGTCTGCTTGAGGTCGATTGTCGGCGCGTAGCCTAATAATCGTTTCGCCTTGCTCAAGTCCGGCACGCGACGCAGCATATCCTCGAAGCCGTCTTCGTAGGCTTCGTCATAGGAGATATGAGTGATTTCGGAATTGCTCTGCAATGTATCTTTCACGGTTTGCGCCAGGTTGTTGATCGAGATCTCGCTGTTCGATCCGAGATTCACCACCTCGCCTTCCGCCGCTGGACACGATAGCAGGTCGGCCATGGCGCGGGTTATATCGGCGACATTGGCAAAGCACCGCGTCTGTTCGCCGTCGCCGAAAACGGTGATCGGATCGCCGTTGAGCGCCTGGCTCACGAAATTCGGAATGACCATGCCGTACTGACCGCTCTGGCGTCGGCCGACAGTATTAAACAGCCGCAAGACGCAAACCGGAATACCCGACTCCTTCGCCATGGCGAAGCCGGCAAATTCATCGATCGCTTTGGAGCATGCATAGGCCCAGCGGTGTTTAGTCGTCGGACCGCTCACCGTATCGTCGTCTTCGGAGAACGGCACTTTCGAACTTTTACCGTAGACTTCCGAGGTCGAGGCGATCACCACTTTCTTGCCGTACCGCTGCGCCATATTGAGGACGTGGGTGGTGCCCTCGACGTTCGTGCGGATCGTGTGCAGCGGTTGCTGGACAATCAGTTGTACGCCGACAGCGGCAGCCAGATGATAGATGACATCGCACTCGCTGACCAGAGGGTCCAGGACCATCTCGTCGAGAACCGTGTCGATGGCGAATGTGAAATCGGGATTGTCGACGTGCTGCTCGACATTATTCATGCTGCCGGTCGAGAGATCATCGAGGATCACCACCGAACAGCCGCGCCCAAGCAGGACGTCGCACAGATGGCTGCCGATGAAGCCGGCGCCTCCGGTGATCAATACCTTCATGAGTTCTCCTCGGTTGCACAGCAGCAGTGAAAAAGCGAGCCAATACGATAGCATCACCACGACCCGACGCAACCTCGCCGCTGGCTGAGTGCAACTGTCCCGTCGGCGAGGGTTGCGATGCCCGGGCACTCGGTGCCGTACCAGTCAAAATTCGGTGCGAAAGTCGGATCATCCCAGGTCGCGCCGCGGTCGGCGCTCCGGCACAGCAGCGTTCGATAGAGCGGGTCTTCGGGCGGGTGCATCGGCGGTACCCGGCGCTGGGAATGATTGAAAGCCGCGACCCATTCGCCGTTGCCCAGTATGGTGATGGACGGGTGCGATACGTACGTGAAACCGTCCTTGTGAACGATGACTGTGTCGCCAATTGTCGCACTGTTCATATATCGCTCTCCATTCAGCTGTTGTTTCTTGTCTTGGGTCCGGCCGTTCGGGCACTAACATAGCCACGAAAGAACGCAAAGAGGGAGGCCCATCTTGAGCCTTTGCAGCCACGCGGCGCGAGTGTACGTTGTGAAGATGACGCCGACAAGCCCACGACGATCACCGGCTTCACGCCGAAACTCTTGCTCGGTGACGGTGTCGAAATGCAGGCGGAATGGCACGCCGACATCGATGCTGGGCGTTCCTCACTTTCCCAAACATTGCGAGGCGCAGCGCCGAAAAGATCGCGCGTCGCGACGCACGATTTAACCTCTTAAGTCCGTACCATTCACGCCTAATCCCAACCCAAACCGAGTACACCTATGTATGATCGCATTTTGATCGCAATTTTCGCGGCTGTTCTTTCATGCATCATGATCCCTGCGCTGTTCGCGGCGGAGACTGTCATTGCGGAGGGCGAGGCGTTTCGCCCCCTCGATGATAAGGGGTGGCAGGTGACGCATCAGGACGATAGCTGGGCGAGCCACACGTATGGCGGCGCCTGGTCGTCGCACGGCGGACTGCTGGGCGCACCGGCGGACAGCGTCGGCAGTGTCGCGGTACAGACTGTGACCATCCCTGCGAACGGCGACTACCGGGTCTGGAGCCGGTACCAGGCGCCACCGTATTTCAACTTCATGCATCGGGTCGAGGTGCATCAGAACGGCAAGGTTCTCTATTCCGAAGTGTACGGGAAGCGTGAGACGATGCGGCAGTGGAGCTTCGGCGTTGAATCCACCCAGCTCTGGTGGCCGTGGGGGACCGATCACGATGCCGCGGAAGCACCGCCGGACAAGACCGTGAAGCTGAAGGCCGGCGCCGCCGAACTGCACCTGGTCACGGTCAAGATGCCCGCACCCGCCGGTGCGCCGATGGTCGATCTGATCGCGTTGACGACCGACCTGACGCCCGCCGCGATGGGACCGACGGGTACGCTGTTCTCCACCCATGCAATGACTGCGAGTGAGCTGTACATGCGATTCCAGAACACGACCGCTGCCCCGGCCAAGCTCACCCTCGCCCGGCTGACCGGGCATTATCACCCGCTCAATTACGTCGGCGGCAGCACTGAGATTCCCACCGCCGCCGTGCCCGCGGGTGCGTGGAGTGCGTGGACCAACATCGCACCGTTCTGCATGCTGGTGCATCAGGACGGCCTGGAGATCACCCTGGCCGATGCCGACGGGTACACCGTGCAAGTGGCGCGTGACGCAGCGGGGCAAGACCTGGTTGGCGACATGCAGATTGCGGGGGCCGTCGGCACGGTCGTGATCCCCATGGACATCACCTGGAACCGCGAGCGCAAAGTGCTGACCAACCGCGAACACAGCGACGCGATTATTAAACTGGCGAAGACCAAATGGCGGACCGCCAACAACGGTCGCAAGCCACAGGAGATTCTTTATCACGGGGCCGCTGACGGGCCGGAGTTGAGGGACGCACTCGGGTTCAATACCGGGTTACCCGACGGCTACGATCAGAATCCGGTCTCCGGCTTTTTTGCGCACGCGGGCACCCTTGATGAAATTCGGGCGCTCGCCGACCGCATCGAAGACAAGGCGGCCCATCGCATTGTCAGTTTCTTTGATGAAGCGACTATGCCGTATGCGGAAGCTGAAGCGCTCACCAAGCTCGCGAGGAAATTGATCGGTCCGCAGATCGAGACCGGAATTAATTACACGCCGCATTTCCCGTTGCCGCAATACTACGGCGAGCAGGCCACGTGGGTCGATATGTTCAAGGCCGGCCCGGAAGGCATGACAACGTTCTGGACGGAGGATTTTCTCTTCAGCGTTCCGCAGTTGCCGCAGACGTTTTCGTGGACGTACGCCGCGATTCATTGTGCGATCAAATACAACGGGCAGAAGATTCAGATGTACGTGCTCCCCCACGCGCCCGGGCAGGTCCCGGCGTTTCTGCGGCGCAACCTCGTAATGAGTGTCGGTGCCGGGGCTCAGTTCATCAACCTCTTCTGTGTTGCACCGTCAAACGTCTTCACCGAAAACTACGTTTCCTGGGGATACACGGACAGCTTTCGCGTCATTCACGAATCGATTTTCGACTCCGCAGAAGCGGAACCTTACCAGTTAGAGGGAGCCATGCGCCCTGGCCGTGTCGCGGTCGTTCGCAGTCACGCCACCGAGGAAAATGAAAGCAAATACATCGTCGACCCGACCAGCGAGCCGTTCATGAAGGACTGCTCGAACGCCGCCACCGAGCAGACGTACAACCGCCAGATGATCTGCCGCATGGATCAACAGATGCAGTACCTCGCGCTGCGGCATGCTCAGTACAAGGTGGATGTGATCACAGAGGACGATATCATCGACGGCTACCTCGACGGGTACGACGTCGTGCACTTTGCCGGCGAATGGATCGACAGCCGGGCCGTGCCGAAGCTGGCTGCCTGGGTCGAGGCCGGCGGCATCCTATACGCCGCGGCGGGCGCGGGACATCTCGATGAGCACGGCAAGAAGTCCGATGCCATGCTGGCGTTGCTCGGGTTGACCGACACATCGATCACGAAGAACGTGCATATCATGCGGCCGCTCCTGGAGATGCCGCTTGTCGAACCGATCGACACGATCTCGCTCGACGGTGTAGCCGGCAAGATCGACGCCATTGCGATGCGCCAGACGTTTACGCCGGCCACCGCAAAGGTGATCGGAACGTGGCGCGACGGCAGTGCTGCCGCGACCATACAGAGCCATGGTAAAGGCGAGGCGATAGCCGTCGGTACGCTATCGGGGACGAGCTATATCCGCAGCGGCTTGCGGCCCGTGCCATTCGCGCGCGGCGGCAACAGGGAGCTCTATAATCCGACCGAGTTTTCACCGGCAGCCGCGGGGCTGGCCTGGCTGGGGGTAGCTCGGTCCGACATCAAACGGTATGCCGAGTGTTCCAACAACCTTGTCGAGGCACTCATCATGGACAGCGACAAGGGTACGTTGCTCACCCTGGTGAACTGGGACAATGCCGTACAACCGGCGTTGCAGGTGAAGATCCGCGTCTCAAGCAAACCCGCATTCGTACGCACCGTGCAGGGGCAAGCGGAGATACGGGACTGGTCGTACAGGGACGGCGTGCTCGCCTTCACGACCGACCTCGAGTGGGCCGACTACATCCTCATCGCGAATTTTGTGGCCGAGTAGGCAAGGGCACGACGTGCGGCAAGGATATGGAGTGCGGCGGCAGCAGAGCGAAGCGTCGACGCCCCGGCCGGCTATTGGCGGCGCTTACCTTTGGCTGGCCGAAACGCCTTGCTCCCGCTATCCATGTGCCACTGCTGAAGCCCCTCCGCACGCGAAATGACGTACGGCGCGTGTGGGCGATTTCCACAGTAACCCGTTGCGGCCGGCGCAGCTGGAAACGGTTTTTCAGGACGGCACCATCTCGGTGCGGCGGATACTGTCACCGACGTCCTCCGTCGATGACGATCCCGAGAGCGACATGGTCTCTGTGTTGGGTGCGTTGCGCGGACTTTACGCAGGCGCTATCGAACGCACCAAGCTGAAAATTGTCAGGATCACGGTCCAGCCAACAAGTTTCGAGACCACGGTGCTGGTGACTTTGTGCGGCCGAACTGCGCCGTCTTTAGCCTGACTTTCTCGCTCGCCGGCTTTTTATGGGCCTGGCAGCAGCGGCAGATTAATCGCTGCCCGATGTTCATTGAAGGGTGCGGTCAAGCCGCACGTCACGGTTGCCGTGCGCTCGAGCGCGTACAGACTTCACGCCCGCGTAGAGCCGGGTCTACTCAGATTCCCAATTTGGCATGGCGAATGAGCCCGGACATGCTGTCTGCTCACTGATCACGTCCATCCGCTGCAGCCACAGACAGACAGTCTGCGAAAGCTGCGAAGAACAATCCCGGGGAGGAGCATCTACCGGCGCGGCAGGTCGCCTTTGCCTTTGGTCGGCAGCTCAGTGTGGCCGGTGAGATAGCGGTCGACGCCGCAGGCCGCTTCGCGTCCTTCGGAGATGGCCCAGACGATCAGTGACTGCCCTCGCCGCATGTCGCCGGCGCAGAAGGTGCCGGCGCGGCTGGTCATGTAGTTCTCATCGGACTTGACGTTGCCGCGCTCGTCGAGCTCGATGCCGAGCTGCGCAACGACGCCATCGGGCTCCGGGCCGAGAAAGCCCATAGCCAGCAGCACGAGTTGGGCGGGGTGGTGTTTCTCGCTGCCCTCGACCTCTTTCATTTCGGGACGGCCGCCGTTGGGGTTGGGCACAAATTCGACCTGCACCGTGATCAGTTCGTCGACCTTGCCGTCGACGCCGATGAGTTCTTTGGTCATGATGCTGTATTCGCGGTCGCAGCCTTCCTCGTGCGATGAGCTGGTGCGCATGCGCATCGGCCAGTACGGCCACGGCTGGTTTTCGGGCCGTCCGTCCGGCGGCTGGGGGAATATCTCGAAGTTGGTAACTGACGCGGCGCCGTGGCGGTTCGATGTGCCGATGCAGTCGCTGCCGGTGTCACCGCCGCCGATGACGATCACGTGTTTGTCGGTCGCCATGATCTGCCTTTCGGGTTCCGGATCGCTCTCGCACCGCTTGTTCTGCTGCGTCAGGAATTCCATGGCGAAGTGAACACCGTCGAGCTCGCGTCCG
>DPYP01000053.1:0-1435 GCA_003545375.1 Lentisphaeria bacterium | reverse complement strand
TAGCTGAAGCCGACATCGGCGTTGGTTTCGAATATGATACCCTCGGCTTCCATGAGTTCGATGCGCCGGTCGATGACCCATTTCTCCATCTTGAAATGCGGAATGCCGTAGCGCAGCAGACCGCCGATGCGGTCGGCACGCTCCAGCACGGTCACCGTATGCCCGGCGCGGTTGAGCTGCATGGCCGCGGCCAGCCCGGCAGGCCCGGAACCCACAATAGCGACGGTCTTGCCGGTGCGCTGTGCCGGCGGGCTTGGCTTGATGAAGTCGTGTTCCCAGGCATACTCGACGATCGCCTTCTCGATATTCTCGATGGTCACCGGCGGGTCCGTGATACCGAGCACGCAGGCTTCCTCACACGGGGCAGGGCACAGGCGCCCGGTGAATTCCGGGAAGTTGTTGGTGGCGTGGAGACGATCGATGGCTTCACGCCAGAGCCCGCGGTAGACCAGGTCGTTCCAGTCGGGGATGATGTTGCCGAGCGGACAGCCGCTGTGGCAGAAGGGCACACCGCAGTCCATGCAGCGTCCGGCCTGATTCTTCAGCTTCTCCTCAGGATACGGCTGGTAAAATTCCTTGTAATCGCCTACACGTTCCGTTACAGGGCGCTTCGCGGGAAACTCCTGTGCGAACTCCATGAATCCTGTCGGTTTTCCCATCGCTGTCTCCATTTGCGGTGTTTGTCACCGCAATTCCAGAACTATGCGGTCACCGCACTCTCTGCTTCGATTTTCTGTTCAGTGAGGCGTTGCAGGGCGGCCTTGAAGTCTGATGGAATGATCTTGACGAACTTGCTCAGGCTCGCGTCCCAGTTGTCGAGCAGTCGCTGCGCTACGAGGCTGCCGGTGTAGCGCTGATGGTTTTCGACAAGGTCCTTCAATTCGGCGATGTCGTCGTCGTCGTCGAGCGTTTCCAGTTCCACCATTTCCATGTTGCAACGATACTGGGCGAAGTCGCCCTGCTCGTCGAGCACGTATGCGATGCCGCCACTCATGCCGGCTGCAAAATTACGGCCGGTGCCACCGAGCACGACTGTGCGCCCTCCGGTCATGTACTCGCAGCCATGATCGCCCACTCCCTCGACGACAGCGCAGGCGCCGCTGTTGCGGACGCAAAAGCGTTCACCGGCAATGCCGCGGGCGTACAACTGGCCAGACGTCGCGCCGTACAGCGCGACATTGCCGATGATGATGTTATCCTCGGCAACGAAGGTTGTACCTTCTTGTGGGCGCACACTTACCTTGGCACCGGACAGACCTTTGCAAAAGTAATCGTTGCCGTCGCCATGCAAGTGCATGGTCAGGCCGCGGGCACCGAAGCAGCAGAAGCTTTGCCCGGCGGAGCCCGTACAATTGAAGGTGATCGTATCGTCCGGCAATCCTTCGGCGCCGTAGCGCTTCGAAATTTCGCTGCTCAATATCGTGCCGACGGAGCG
>DPYP01000273.1:3840-3969 GCA_003545375.1 Lentisphaeria bacterium | reverse complement strand
GTAGGCCGTGCAGATCGGGATTTCATCAAGGTACCCGAGCACATCGACCAACGACAGGACAACATCAGTGGCGCCTTGCAACCGCACGCCGTACTTCGTAGCAACGGCATCGAACCAGCCGACCCGCCG
>DPYP01000273.1:0-3809 GCA_003545375.1 Lentisphaeria bacterium | reverse complement strand
CGACTCGACCTTCTCCACGTAGTCGCGAGCGGCAGATGGCAGTTCGTCGTATTCACGAATCTCTGAGACGTCCGACTTCCAACCGGGCATCGTCTCGTACACCGGCTTGGCAACGTCCAAGGCACGGCCGACCGGAAAATCCGTGACCGTCTCGCCGTTGACATCGTAGGCCGTGCAGATCGGGATTTCGTCGAGGTACCCGAGCACATCGACCAGCGACAGTACGACATCGGTGGCGCCTTGCAGCCGCACGCCGTACTTCGTGGCGACGGCATCGAACCAGCCGACCCGTCGCGGGCGTCCCGTGGTGGCGCCGTATTCACCGGCGTCGCCGCCGCGCTCGCGCAGCTCGTCGCCGTCTGCTCCCGGCAACTCGGTGACAAACGGGCCAGCCCCGACACAGCTTGAATATGCCTTGGTGACGACGATGACCTTCTCGATGGCATAAGGCGGTATGCCGGCCCCGACGCAGGCATACCCCGCCAGTGTCGATGACGACGTGGTGAACGGATGGATGCCGTGTTCCGGATCGCGCAACGCGCCAAGCTGGCCTTCGAGCAGGATGTTCTTGTCGGCCTTGATCGCGTCGTGCAGCAGCACCGTGGTGTCGCAGATGTAGGATGTCAACCGCGTGCTCAGCGTCGTCAGGGAATCAATGATCGCATCGATCGACATGCGGTCCTTGCCGTAGAGCCCGGTCATCAGTATGTCCTTGGCGGGCAGGGCGCGTTCGAGCTGGTTCCGCATGCGGTCAGGATCGGTGAGGTCGGAGACGCGGATACCGACCTTCAGCGCCTTGTCGGCATAGAATGGCGCGATACCGCGTTTGGTGGAGCCGAAACTGGCGCCGGCGAGGCGTTCTTCCTCATAGCCGTCGAGCAGTCGGTGGTACGGCAACACGACCTGGGCGCGGTCTGAAACCTTCAGTTTCGGCTCGGGCGCGTTGCGCTGCTGCAACTCGTCGAGCTCATCCCAGAAAACATCCAGGTCCAGCGCTACGCCGGGGGCGATGACGTTGGTGACATTGGGATAAAAAACACCGGAAGGCAGCAGGTGCAAGGCAAATTTTCCGTGCGGATTGATCACCGTGTGTCCGGCATTCGCCCCGCCTTGAAAGCGCACGACGAAGTCGGCATCCACGGCGAGCGAATCGGTGATTTTGCCTTTGCCCTCGTCCCCCCAGTTAGCGCCGGTGATGGCTGTGATCATCACTGTCTCCTAATTAAGTCTGAACGGTGACGATGCACCGCTGCCTGTAGCGAGTCGAATACGTCCGTGGCGGAAATCGCCGGATTACGGCGATTGTGCCGCGCACAATATAGTGACGTCATGCAGCAAACCAATATCGCCTGAAAACAACAATCGAAGTCACCGTCAGCGTCAGCACGGAACAAGCGGCAAAAATCCACGGCTTCACACGGAATTCTGCAGGTATCCGCAGCCGGCCACGGGTGCCGCAGTACAGGCAGAACAGGGCACTCATCGCCAGCGGAATGAAGTAGCGTCCCTGGACGATCCGCATGCTGTTACTGACGGTGACGAACAACGCGTGCAGGACAAATACCGACACCAGAAAAACGAGCCCCGCGACAAGTCCGGGGCGACCCAACGCCCTGGCTGTGGCGGCAGGCGCCGGTTCGGCAGCGACCGCCACCAGCAGCATGCCCAGGAAAGCGATCACAAAAAACATCGGCACGGGCGTATCCAGCCAGCCGAGACGACCGACAAACTGTTCGTACACCAGCGGCAGCGTCATGTTGTTGTAGATATTCTGCAGGTAAAAGAGCAGCGCACTCCACGGGCTGTCGATGATCGCGCCGATGGTGTCCGGGCCGGCGGCCTGCAAATGCGGCAATCCCGACTGGCGCACGAACAGCAGCCAGCCCGCCAGCAGGACCGCGGCGATGCCGGGTACGGCAATCATTGTCACCGTCCACACCCGGCGGTTTTCGAACTTCGCAGCTGGCAGCATGAGGCAGAGCAGACAGAGCGGCAGGTAGGCGATCTTGGCGACGGCAATAATGGCGGCCAGTACGGTCAGTCCAACAATTGTCCGCCCGCCGATAGTCTCGCGGCTGTCGTCAAGCGTCAGTCGCAGGATTATGGCGAGGAAAAGAAAGGCGGCAACGTTGATGATGCTGTCTGCCCCCGGCGCCATCGCCTGCTGCAGCGACATCGGCATCAGCGCCAGCAGGAACAGCGCCGGTTTGAGGACCGGCATCTGTTTGAGCGCCCACCAGACGATGGCCAGGTAGACGATGAGATTGGCGCAGCGGATCAGGTACAGCACGATGAGCACCGGCAGGTTCAGCGAATACCCGATAAAGCTGATGATCGTCTGTGGCACATACCCGATGACCGGGTAATTGCAGGTATTGGCAAAGTCGTAGTATCGCGTATCACCCTGACGCATCCGCACGTCGAAAGCAGCAATAAGCCGGGCGAGGTCCTGAGGGTTTGACTGCTTCGATGGGCTGGTGATGACACTGATGTCACGCGCGGCGAGTTTCTCTTCGGTCTGGATCAGGGCGCCTGGCAGGACGGCACCCGTGCCGGATTCACCGATGACCGGGTGGCAGCACAGGCGCCCCTGGGCGAAACTGATGGCGCGGTAAAAGTGATTGTACTCGTCCGGCGTCTGGAACGGCGGGATCAGAAGGATCCAGGCAACGCCGAACACCAGGCCGATACGCAGAAACAACCGGTGCCATTGCGTCTCGTCAGGCGGTGCCGTTTCCAACTCTTCTTCCGGGCTTGCGGATTCGGGATTCTCGTTCAAGTTGTAGGGCATGTGGTGACGAATAATGGCAACGCGGTGAAGGTATTATATTGTCGGACCCGTTAAAGGCAAAGGAGAATGCACATGGAGATTCAGGGACGCCTGCTGGAGGTCGGAGAAACCGTCGATGTTTCCGATCGCTTCCGCAAACGCGAGTTTGTCATCGAGTACGCCGATAACCCGCAATACCCGGAGTGCCTGAAGTTCGAGCTGGTCCAGGACAAGTGTGCCCTGCTCGACGGCTATAATCCGGGCAGCGATGTTGTCGTGCATTTCGATCTGAAGGGTCGCAAATGGACCGATCCCCAGGGACAGGTGAAATATTTCAATTCGCTGCAGGCCTGGCGCCTGGCGCCTGTCGGCGACACCGGCCCGCCGCCGCCAATGCCCCCACCGCCCGTAGATATGAACGTTGAGGAATTCGAGAATATCGACGACCTGCAGTTCTGAGCCCGTAGCGCGAAGCTTTTCGCACCAGTGCCGCGTCGTCACCGCACTTCCAGCATGAAACTCTCCGAATGGCTGTTGAACTCCGGCGCGTACATGCACTGGATGTTGGCGATGCCGCTCTGATACTTGCCCCGGTGCGCCACCCGTGTCGAATACTCGAAGACATACGTGCCCTTCGGCAGATAGTCGATAAAGAAGTGACTCGCCGTATCGCGCGTGCTCTCGTAATACGCCAGCCCGTCCTGGTACCTGTACTTCGACAGCACGTTCACCGGTTCCGTACCGGCCCCGCGCTGGTCCTTTAAGTGCACGTACTCCATGTCGCGATCGACGCGCAGCACCAACCGCACCACCAGCTCGTCACCAACGCCGATGACACCGTCGACCTTGTTCAGCACCGGACCCTTCTTCGTGTTCTCCTTGATGTACAGCGCCTTCTCCAGCGTCAGCGGCGTCGCCGTGTGCGGCGTGATCTTGCTCATGTCCTCCATGTACTGCCAGTGGATGCTTCCCCAGCTCACACCCTCGTCGATTTTGGTCAGCGTGACTTCGCCCATTGCCGGTTTGACCTCAGCCCCGC
>DPYP01000113.1:0-11317 GCA_003545375.1 Lentisphaeria bacterium | reverse complement strand
CCGGCCATGTTCGTGACGACCTGCACCTTTGTGTGCGGCGGCCATACGAGATCGGCCAGGGACGTCTCGGCAAATGCCGCCAGCAGCGGGTCAGTGAACCGCAGACCCACGATTTCCGTAATCCCGTCGGCGTTGGCATTGATCGGCGGCAGCAAAATTCCGTCCGGCGTCGGGGTGTTGTGGACCAACCTCTGGTCATCGACAAACGTGGTGCCGTCCAGCACCGGCTCCCACAGGACAGCGACGTCAATATCACCGCGGGACACACAAGTCAGCGCCGCCATCGTGGCTCCCATCCGGACACCGAGCAGGACCACCTTTCTACACCGAAACCGACGGCGCGCCAGATCGACAGCAGCATTGACGTCCGTTTGCCACTGGGTCATGTCCATCCTGCCAAAATCTCCGGACGAATCGCCCATACCCGCAAAATCGAAACGGAATACATCGATACCGAGCCGGGTCAGGCGCTCCCCGAGTTTCTTCAGGGCGCGATGGCAGCCGACGTGCTCTGGTTCGAAGGCGTTGCAGATGACCGCCACGCATTTGCATGGCGTTATCGCCGGCTCAAAGATGCCGAACAGAGATCGTTCACCGGATTTGAAGAACAAGGGCTCGGGAGGCATCAACAGCTCTCAGTGGTGTCTTGATTGGCATCGCCGGCGTTGCCTACGCCGTCGTGCAAGGTTGGTTCGGCCGAAGAAATCCAAATGCATTCAGTCACGCACCAGGGTGCGGCGTATCGTCTTGAGCAAACCGCCGGATGCAGCACCCCCCTCTTCCGTTGGCCCACCACCGCAACTGGCGGCCAGCTGGCGGAGTGTTTGATACATCAGATCCGTCGGCCGCACACGCACCCCCATGTCCGCTTTCATCCGGCCGATAATCTGGACTGCCTGCAGTGAATGCCCGCCCAGATCGAAAAAATTGTCATCCGGTTCGATCGCGTCGAAATCGAGGACAGTGGCCCATATTTCCGCTACCGACTGTTCCGCCTCGGTGAGAGGGATTTCAAAACCTTCCGCTCGCTCGGCGGCAGTCGACATTGCCATTACCGGTGCCGGCAACGCCTTGCGATCCAGCTTGCCGTTCGGTGTCAACGGGAACGCGTCGAGTGCGACAACCGCTGCAGGCACCATGTAATTCGGCAGGGACATCTGCAGGTATTCGCGCAGTTCATGCTGCAGGTCGGCCATCGTCGAGATGACGTAGGCAACCAGTCGTTGATCACCTGGAGTATCCTCGCGGAGGATTGTCACGGCATCGTCAACAGCATCATGCGTCCGCAGCAATGAATCGATCTCGCCTATCTCGATGCGGAACCCGCGCAACTTGATCTGGTCGTCGAACCGCCCGAGGAACATCAGGCTGCCGTCGTCGCGATACTGCACACGATCGCCGGTCCGATACAAGCGCGCACCGGCGACCGCTGAAAACGGGTCCGCCACGAAACGGTCGGCTGTCAACTCCGGCCGATCATGGTAGCCGCGGGCCAGGCCTTCACCGCCGATGAACAACTCGCCGTGGGCACCTACCGCGACCGGTTGCATTTGCTCATCGAGCACGTGGCACTGCGTGTTGTAAATCGGCTTGCCGATTGATACCGGTTCGTCGCCGCCGGTGATCTGATGAACAGTTGACCAGATCGTTGTTTCGGTCGGGCCGTACATATTCCATACGGACGCTCCCCGCTTGACAAGCTGTCCAGCGAGTTCCTGCGTCATTGCTTCGCCGCCGCAAAGAATTTTCAGCGACGGGTGTCCTTCCCAGCCATACGCCATCATCAACTGCCAGGTCGTCGGGGTCGCCTGCATCATTGTGACATTGAACTCATCAATTGTCTGCACCAGCGCTTCACCATCGACGACTGTGTCCTGATCAGCAATGACCAGCGTGGCACCGGTGACCAACGGCAGGAAATTCTCCAATGCCGAAATGTCGAAGGACAGTGTCGTCACCGCCAGCAACACATCCTCTTCAGTAATACCCGGTCTCTGCTGCATGGACGCCAGAAAATTGCTCAGCGCCCGATGCGAAATTTCAACGCCCTTCGGCTTGCCGGTACTGCCGGAGGTGTAGATCAGATAGGCCAGCGCATCGACATCGATATGGCAGGTCGGCGGTGTTGTCTGCAAGGCCGCGATCACGGCGATCTCGCGGTCCACCAGAATCGCCTCGACATCGCCCGGAATCTCATCGGGCAGGACCTCGCGCGACGCTGTATCGGTCAAAACCGCGGAAACGCGAGCGTCATCAAGCATGAAGGCCAGCCGTGCCGGCGGAAACATCGGGTCGAGCGGCAGGTATGCCGCACCGATCTGCCAGACGCCGAGCAACGCAACGACGGCATCGACCGAGCGTTCCATGCAGATGCCAACGATGCTGTCAGGCGTCGCACCTGCCTCAGCGAGGCGATTGGCGATCTGTCCCGACCGTTCGAACAACTCGCTGTACGTGCAACTGTCATAAGCCGACGCGACGGCTTTTGCATCAGGTCGTTGCTTTGCCATCGCTTTGATCTGCGAGATCACCGGGATTTCGGGGTACGGTGCGGCAGTGTCGTTCCAGGCTTCAACAGCCTGCTGGGCCGTGTCATCAAGCATCGGCAGCGAGGCGACCGTGGCCGCAGGCGCGGCAATGATCGAAACCAGCAATGCCTGGAAAGAATTCATCCAGTGGCGGATCGTTTCCGCATCGAAGAGATCGTTGTTGTACTCGCACAACAGCGACAACGACTTTGGCGTTGCCTCGAAGTTGAAGAAGATGTCCTTGTTGTAATACCGATTCGGATCGGGCAGCACCTCGGTTTCGAGCCCGTAAAACTCGAGGTCACTGAGCTTCGGCTCCAGAGTGAACTCGGCAGACACCAGCGGTGTACGGCTCGGGTCTCTCGACAGCGTCAGTTTCGCCAGCAACTGGCCGAAGGTGTAGTTCTGGTACTCGTGCGTATCGAGCATCGCGCGGTTCTCGGCCTGGACCAGTTCGCTGAACGACTTGCCGCCGTCGACATGACTGCGCATCGGCAGCATGTTGACGCAATGACCAACAAGTCGCTGGCCATCGACCAGTCCCTGGCCAGCCAGCGAGATGCCGACGACGATATCGTTCTGTCCGGACAATCGCGCCAGCAGAATCTTGTACGCCGTCAGCAGCGTCGTCGAGAGTGTGCTGCCGTTTTTCGCGCCGACCTTCTTGATGTCCTTGTAGATTGCATCATCTATCGGCATGTGCAGGGTCCGTCCGCTGAACGTCTGGATCGGCGGCCGCGCCCCACGGGTCGGCAGTTCCAGAGGCTCCGGCACGTCGGTATACCAATCGGTCCAGAACTTCTCGGTCGCGGCCGCAGCTTCGGTGGCAGTTTGTGACGCCTGCCATCGGCAAAATTCGCCGATCTGCATTGCCGGTTCGAGCTGCGCACTGACGCCCTGGCACTCGGCGGAGTAAAAAGCCCCGAGATCCTCGAGCACCACGCCCGATGACCAACCGTCACAGATAAGATGATGTACCGACAAAAGAAGGCGGAATTCCTGGTCCGCAACCTGGAAGAGATGGATCCGGAGCAACGGGCCTTCGACAATATCGAACGGCATATCGACAACCGACTGGATCGACTCCGTCAGTTGCGTCTGGCGTTCGTCGACAGACACGGACGTGAGGTCGGTGAATGGTACGTCGATCTCCAACACCCGTTGAATTTCCTGATACGAGCCGTCGTCGGCAAAGGTCGAGCGTAACGCCTCGTGGCGCGCCACTGTCTGCTGGAGTGCAGACGTCATTGCCTCGACATTGACCGTACCCGTGAGCTTGAGAACCAGATTCTCGTTGAACGCCCGGGAACTGTTGTCATTGATCTGGGTCGCCAGCCACAACTCGATTTGTGCAGAAGTCAGCGGCTCGCGTTTGGCTTGCCCCGGAGCACCCCCGGCGAGAAAGTTGCCGGACTGCATGTCGTCGATGCTGGACTTGAATGCATCGATGCAAAACTCGATATCCTCGTCGGCATGCGCCGGTGTCACGAAAATCGCGCGGTGCTCCCAGATGTGCACCAGCTTTTGCCGGAGATAGTAGAAGTACAGGGCCGAGTACTGGTCTTCTTCGAGGAAGTTCAGGTACGACATCGATCCGCAATGCTCGAGCTGCAGCGGCGCACCTCTCAACTTGATGTAATCGTTGACCTCCTGAGCGAAATAATCGCCACGTTCCATGCAGGCTTGTTGCAACTCCGGTCCTTGTTCGTTCAGGTACCTGATGACCGCCCTGGCCGCAGCGATCGCCAACGGGTGACGCACGAAGGTGCCGGCGAAATAAGTCACACCAACTTCCGGTGCCGACTCGTCACCGTACTCCCAGCTGCCGCCATCCAGTGCGTCGAGGTACTTCGATTTGCCCGCCAACAGACCGATCGGCATGCCGCCGCCAATGATCTTACCGTATGTGCCCATGTCTGAATCAATGCCGTAAAATTCCTGCGCACCTCGCGGATGCAGGCGAAACCCGGTAATCACCTCATCGAAAACCAGTGCGACGTCGGCTGCCGTCGTCCACTCTCGCAACGCCTTCAGAAATTCGTGCGGTTGCAGGTCGGGATGGCGTGCCTGCACAGGTTCGACAATCACCGCAGCGATGTCGTTGGCATGCTGTTTCATGATCTCAATCGAATTCATGTCGCCGTAGTCGAGGACAATGACGTTTTCTACGGAGGCCCGCGGAATCCCCGGTGCAACAGGCAGTGTGCGGATGTTGTCCGCACGGTTCATCGGCCGCACCAGCACCTCGTCCATAATGCCGTGGTAATCATTGTCGAACATCACGATCTTATCGCGGCCGCTTACTGTTCGCGCCAGACGCATGGCAGCCATCACCGCCTCCGAACCGGTATTGCAGAACGCGACTCGCTCCATCTTCAAGAGCTCACATATGTCGGCTGCCGCCTGTCCGACGTACGGGGACTGCGGGCCGATCTCGACGCCGCATGACAACTGCTCGGTCAGCGCCTGCGTGATCCACTCGGGCGAATGCCCAAAGTATACCGAGCCGAAGCCCATGGTCATGTCGACGTACTCGTTGCCGTCTATGTCCCACAGGCGCGACCCCTTTGAGCGATCGGTGACGATAGGGTAGACCATCTCCTTCCATATCGACTTGAAACCGGCGACGGCACGTGGGTCGGCCAGTTGCGCCCGGTGCTTGGCGGTCAATTCCTTCGACTTCGACGTTTTTGCGGTATACGAATCGATCAACGAACTCAACGCCTTCTCCTGGACGTCGTCCAGTCCGGTCGTCGACTTGTCGACCGGCTTCCACGGACCGAATCGTTTTGGTTTTTCGGAAGCAGGTTCGTCCGGCTGCTTGACAGGCTTGTCGGCCGCAGCCGGGGCAGCAGCTTTTTCTGCCGACACGGGTGCCGGCGCAAATGCGTCGGGCGGCAGCGCTGCATCGATGAACTCTGCCAACGCCCTCGGCGTTGGGGTATCTTCGAGAAGCTGGCGAAAAGTGACGTCGACGCCAAACGTTTTCTTGAAGGTCATCGTCGCCTGAGTCAGGAACAGCGAATCGAACCCGAGTTCGAGGAAGGACGCATCGATTTCGATATCTTCGGGATCGAGGCCGCCGAGATCCTCCATCGTCGCCTTGAGTTGGTCGAGTATACGTTCTTTGCGCGATGCCGCAGGTGTAGCATCTGGC
The DNA here is from genome assembly GCA_003545375.1 of Lentisphaeria bacterium. Classification (GTDB taxonomy): domain Bacteria; phylum Verrucomicrobiota; class Lentisphaeria; order JABSQK01; family CAJWLW01; genus CAJWLW01. Next base: position 5,632 of record DPYP01000113.1, on the reverse strand, counting down.
GTGGCAATTTCCTCTTCTGCTGGTGATAAAACCGGTCGTTCCACCGCCGCAGCGGGGGCGGGGATGGCGGTGTCCAGATAGATATCGCTGTCGCCGGCCGGTGCCGAACTGCCGACCGGCCGCGTACCCGGCGGCGGATCGATCCAGTGGCGCTTGCGTTCGAACGGATAGACAGGCAACGGCACCCGCCGCCGGCGTTCGCCGCTGTCGAACCCCTGCCAGTCGATGGCCGCGCCTTCGGCCCACAGGCGGCCGAGGGCATTTAGCATGTTGACGATGTCCGGATCACTGCTTTGGATGTGGCCGAGCGATGACAGCACAACCTGCTCGGACGAAGCCTGCAACCCGAGCCTGGCCAGTGAATACAAGGTGTTGCCCGGGCCGACCTCGAGCAGGATATCGTCGGCTTCCTCCGCCAGCACCTGACGTCCGTCATTGAAGCGCACTGTCTCCCGCATGTGCCGCCCCCAATACGCCGGGTCGACGGCCTGCTCCGGCGTGATCCAGGTGCCGGAGACGGAGGAGATGAATGGCACTTGCGGGGCCTGCAGCCCGATGTTACGGAAGGCGTCGGTAAACTCCTCCAGAACAGGGTCGACCATGGCCGAATGAAAGGCGTGCGACGTGTGCAGTTCGCGGCAGGCAATGTCGCGCTGCGCCAACTCGGCGGCAAATGATTCAACAGCTTTGTGCGGACCGGAGACGACGCAACTGTTCGGGGCGTTGACTGCAGCAATCGCCAGCTCGTCGGACAGCAACGGCTTCAGTTCGGCCTCCGGCAAGGTCACCGCCATCATGTCACCGCCGGGCAGGCTCTGCATCAACCGGCCGCGCACCGCCAGCAGCATCAGTGCGTCTTCGAGAGAAAAGACGCCGGCGAGACAGGCCGCCACGAATTCACCGATGCTGTGACCGATCATTTTTGCCGGGCGCACGCCCCAGGACATCCACAACTGGGCGAGTGCGTATTCAATGATAAAAATTGCCGGCTGGGCAATGACTGTTTGCCGGACGTTCTCGGCGGCGGCTTCAGCGGCGTCCGGACCCGGGAACATTATTTCGCGAATGTCCGACTTCAGCCTGGGTTCCAGCAGTTGGGCGCACTCGTCGATCGTATCGCGAAACACCGGTTCGCTGTCATAAAGCTGTCGCCCCATGTCCGGGTGCTGCGAGCCCTGGCCGGGAAACATGAAGGCCACGGCCCGGTCATGGCGGCGTGATTGCACCGTTGTAACGCGCTTCTTTTCGAGTGTCTCGAGCACCGCAGCAGCGTCACCCGCATCGCGACAGACCGCAAAGCGTCGTTGGGCAAATGTTCGACGCCCAACCCGCAGCGTGTAGGCAGCGTCGGCAAACCACCCGGCGTCCGCAACCGGTTCGCGGAACTGCTTTGCGAGTTCCACCGTGGCGGCATCAAGTGTACCGGTGTTTCGGGTCGAAAGCACAATCAGTTGCCAGTCACGCCGCGACGTCGTCGGCTCGGCATCCGGCGCTTGCTCGATCACGGCATGGGCATTGGTACCACCGACACCGAACGAACTGACACCGGCCAGGCGCAGTGGCCGGTCGGTTTGCCATTCGGTCAGTTTGTCGACGATATAGAAGGGTGTCGTCTCGATATTGAATTTCGGATTCGGTTTCTCGAAATTGATGCTCGGCGGGATGATGCCGTGCTTTATCGCCATCGCGCACTTGATCAACCCGGCAACGCCGGCGGCAGCATCGAGATGCCCGACGTTTGACTTGACCGACCCGAGGCCGCAAAACTGATTGCGCTCGGTTCCGGCGCGAAAGGCCTGGGTCAGTGCGGCCACTTCGATCGGATCTCCCAGTGGCGTCGCGGTGCCGTGCCCCTCGACGTAGGAAAACTCATCCGGTTCGACGCCTGCCATCGCGTGGGCCATGGCGATGACTTCTGCCTGGCCGCTGACGCTGGGCGCCATATATCCGACTTTGTCGGAACCGTCGTTGTTGATGGCGATGCCGCGAATCACAGCGATGATCGAGTCACCGTCCTCGACCGCTTCCGAATAGCGCTTGAGCAGAACCATGCCGGCGCCGTTGCTGAACAACGTGCCTTCCCCCCGTTCATCGTAGGGCCGGGTGTGGCCGTCGGGCGATGAGAAATGACCTTCGAAATAGCTGTAGCCGCGCTTCTGCGGCACCAGGATCGTCACACCGCCGGCCAGTGCCATGTCGCACTGGTAATTGAGCAGGCTCTGGCAGGCGTGATAGACCGCCACCAGCGAGGTGGAGCAGGCCGTCTGAATGCTCACACTCGGCCCCGTCAGGTTGAGCTTGTACGAGATGCGCGTCGGCAGGTAATCCATTTCGTTGCCAAGTTCTGTGACCAGATCGTCCACTGCCGGAATGGTGTCGCGGTTCGGCAGCAGGTTGTTCGGGTAATAATTATTGCGCGCCTTGCCGGCAAAGACGCCGATGCTGCCGGCATAGTTCTCCGGTACGTACCCGGCGTTCTCCAGGGTGTGCCAGGCAACTTCCATAATGACGCGATGCTGCGGATCATTGAGTTGCGCCTCACGCGGTGTCATGTCGAAGAAACCGGCATCGAAGCAGTCGGCATCGTCGAGCACCCCGCCGCGCCGCACGAAATTCGGATTGTCGCGGACTGCATCGGGATTGACGCCGGCCTCGGCAAGTTCTTCGTCGGTGAATGTCGTGATCGATTCACGCCCAGCCAGCAGGTTCGCCCAGAACGCATCGACGTTCTCGGATGTCGGCAAACGCCCTGCCAGGCCGATAATGGCGATACTTTCGAGGGCATCCAGGTTGTCGTTTTGATCACTCATTTGCGGCTGCGCGGGCGCTGTTGTGCCAGCACTTCGCGCTGGCGTCGGGCGCGTTCTCGGACGTCCCGGAATTGCGGCTGATCCCGTCGCGCGTCATCCAGGAATTCGGCCATTGCCCGGACTGTCGGGTACTGAAACGTTTTGGTAACGGGAAAGTCGGTGGCGAACGCCTCCTGCAGGCGGCTGTGTACCGACACGATGCGCAGGGAGTCCCCGCCCAGGTCGAAGAAGTTGTCATCGACGCCGACGCGATCGAGACGCAGGACTGTGGCCCAGACAAACGCGATACGCTTTTCAGTCTCCGTTTGTGGTCCGATGAACTCGAAATCTAACGCCGAACGCTGCCGGACAGCGGCCGCATGAACAGCACCCAACACCGCCTCCGGATTGCCTAGTTCCGTCGCGATCCGCGTCACCAATGCGGTCACCGCAAGACCTGTTGTGATAAACGTCGCGGTGGCAGAGGATTCTTGCGGGTCGGCGGAATCCTGCGGCACTGCAGCGCTTGACGGCTCGTAACGGACGCCGGCTGCGGTTGCTGCCGGAATGCTGTAAAGCCACTCGCTATCGCCGTCATTGCGGAACTCACCTGCGACAGCCTCGACGAAAGTACGCGCCGGCTCGTTGCGTTCAGTCGGTTTGAACGGCAGTTCCAAATGACTTAAACCGGCCGCCAGCGTCTGCTCACCGAGGTATGCAAGCATGCGATGCTCGACACCACGTCCGAGTGTCCGGCAGCTCATCAACAACGTGTCGATTACGATTGCGGACGCCGTCGAACGATAGATCATCGCGCCGACAAGCCCGTAATCACCAAAGCGGTCGCTGACGTCGACTACCACGATCGTTGATGCCGGTTCCGTCTGCACGGCCCGGATCTGAGCTGCATCGAAGCGATGTGTCGTGAAGTTGAACTGGTTTGTGCGCTGTGTCATCTGCGCCACCCGCTCGACATCCGCATCGGTCATCGGCCGGATAGTGGTCACCAGTTGCAGCCCCTGGAGAAAATCATCGATCGTCAGCGTTTGCCGACGCAGCCCGTGTCGCTGTTTTTCCGCCTGGTACATCGCGGTGCGCCGGCGATCTTCCGCGGTCGTTTCGAAGTGGTCGAAAATCCACAGATTATCGAGAAACTCCGGAAGCACTTCCGGGCTGTCCGGCAGGTTGATTGTCGTGACTTCTGGACAGCCGGCCTGGACCTCGGCGCATTCCACAGGATTGTCATCAACAAAAACAAAACTGTCCAGCCCCAACTGCAGTTCCGCTGCCAGCTCCGTTAGGTTTACAGACTTCGCGTTCCAGTTGATGCGGGTCGCAGCGATATGGTCACTGGCAAGCGGCATCTCCTGGCGCTCGAACACAGCATCGACGTCCGCCTGATGATTCTTGCTGCACAGGCACAGCAGTCTGCCGGCATCGTGCTGGGCGACCATAAAACTCTGGAGCTTACGCCGCGGTTCATCGATAACCACGCCATCGGGACCGTCTTCTCCACAGATGCCGGTCCACAAGGTATTGTCACAATCGAGGACGATTGCCTTCAACGGTGTGCGCGACGCATCGTAGACATGCCGCACAATCGCGGTGCCCAGCTCGGCAAAGAAAAGATCCGTGTACGGCACATGCCCGGCGTGCTCGGCGGCAGTGTCGTGAATTTGCGAGCTCCGCAATCGACGACAAAGTTGTTCGGCGACGATTGTGCGTACGCCGGCGAGTGGTGCCAGGGCCGCAGCGATCCGCTGCTCATCGTTTGTCTGCGGCTGCAGCGATGGACAGAGAACGACCAGCAACGGTGACGGGGCTGTTCTGGCTGCAGCAGTCATGGCAGCGATGAAATCGTCGACAGCGCCGGCCGTCTCACGCCAGTCGGCCAGGCGTACGAGCACGACGTTGAGCCCGCCACGGTTCGAGGCAAGCAGGCCGGAATCGGCGAGCAACTCCTGAAAGACCTGGTTATACCGCGCAAACGCGACGGTACCAGGCATATCCAACTCGGTTAGCCAGAAGTCGAGGACTTCGCCAACCGGTTCGGCAGTAAATGTCGCAGTGATCGCAATCGCACTCATGTCATCCCGGATCCCTTCGGGGGCTACACGAACAGGTCCCGACACCTGCACCCCGTCGGTTACGGCAGCAGACGAGGCAGATACGGCCGGGACCCGCCGATCAAAAGAACGTAACTACCATTAAATCAAGCAGTTACTAAATATACCGCGACCTGATGCGATTGCAACCGGAACGTGGCAGCCGTAAAGCACCGTCTCCTGCAGAAAGTATGGAAAGGCCATAACACTATGAGAAGCAGTTTTCGTACCAGTGCGGCACTTGCCTATTGGCAGTTCGAGGTGTCAGGTGTCGGGGAATATGTGACTCGATAAGCGGCAGGTGCCGAGCAATCCACCTGAAACCAGCAAACCCGAAGCTGAGATTTTTCCATAGATGAAGCGAATCGGTATCCTTACCGCAGGAGGCGACACCCCTGCCCTCAACGCAACGCTCCATGGCGCGATCACGCGCGCCAATGAGATGCGTATCGAAGTGTACGGGTTGATGCGCGGTTTCGGCAGCCTCATGAACGAGGCCGTGCCGCACGTGCATCTCAATCCGCTGTTCCAGCCGATTCCGGAACTCGAGCCGACGCGTGGGGGAACGATTATCGGCTCGTCACGCACATACGTGGATCCGAAGCGCAAAGACCAGATCGACGCCGTCGGCAACCGCCTGCAGCAACTCGGACTGGACGGACTCATCTGCATTGGCGGCGACGGCACGATGAACGGATTGCAGCCGCTGGCCCAGTTCATTCCCACCGTGCTCGCACC
>DPYP01000052.1:3769-4707 GCA_003545375.1 Lentisphaeria bacterium | reverse complement strand
TTCTGGCGTGTTCCCTGTGTCACGCTGCGGACCAACACCGAGTGGGTGGAGTTGATCGAAATCGGCTGGAACCGCCTGCTGCCGCCGACCTCTGCCGAGAGTATCGTCTCCGGCATTCGGGCAGCCCTGGCAGGCAAGGGCGGCGACCCGGACGCGGCGCCGTACGGCCACGGCGATGCGGCGCGGAAGATTGCGAATGTCCTCCGTGGCGGGTTCCCAAACTAGAACGGGTCTTGCCATTCGTTCAGTTCTTTACGAAATCCACGCGGAGCTCCGCTCTACTCTACCTGTCCGCGTCTCGTCTCCGTATCGATGAGCTCAAGCAGCACATCGATCTTCGCGGCCGCCACCGCATTTTTCGGATTCAGCCGGAGGATGTTTTTTTGCGCTATGAGGCCCAAGCGATATACTTCGGCGCGTGTGGTCCCCGGTTCGACCTGACGGGCGTAGGTGTCGCAGAGATAATCGAGAAAAACATAGGTCGGCTGGTGGTCCGGATCGATTGCCCGGGCCCGCTTCAGCATTTCAATCGCTTCCAGGTACTCACCCCCCTTGACCAGCAGCAGGCCGAGGTTGGCGAGCCTGTCGGCTTTTGGCGACCGCGAGACCGATTTTCGCCAGGCGTCGATCGCCGCCTGGCTGTCACCGCGCTTGGTGTAGATGTAGGCGATGTGATCGTTGGCCGTGCTGTGATACGGTGCCAGTTTCAGAGCTTGTTGCAGATGCTCGTAGGCCGCTGCGAAAAACTCGCTGCGTTCCGGGTCTTGCGCTTTGTCGGCCTTGTCTCGAAGCTCGGCGGCAATGCCGATCGTGGCCTTGACGTTTTCCGGGTAGTACGAAACGCACTGAGTGAACGCGGCGATCGACTGGTCATGCTCATCCAGTTCTGCGTGCGACACGCCGAGATTACACATGGCATCTTCATAGTTTTTCTGGAT
>DPYP01000052.1:0-3395 GCA_003545375.1 Lentisphaeria bacterium | reverse complement strand
TCGGCTCCTTCGAGTCGGAGCTTCATCCCTTCTTCGAAATAGGCGTTACCCAGATTATACCGCGGCCGCGCTTTGTTCGGGGCCTTGAGTACACAATCCTTCCACAGCGTGAATGTCGTTGCCCATACCTTGTTACGCTGCACAGTCGAGAAAATAAGCAACGCCGCAACAATGGCAGTCACTGCACCACCGACGATCAGCGGCGGGCGTAGCCGGTCGAGCAGCACGATGATCAGCAGGATGACCAGCAGCATCGGTAGATACAGCCGGTGCTCGTACGCCATTTCAATGGCGATGACCGATGACTCCACCGCCAGGTTGATGAAGTACCACAGAATGCAGAATGCCAGGAGCCGGTGCCGTTTCGCCAGGTAGACAGCCAAAGCCAGAACGCCGATGACCGCCAGCACCGACAGCAACGTAGTGATCGGTGCGATGAGCGACGTCGATGTGATGATGTGATGGTCAAGCGTCAGTCGTTCGGGCGATGGCAGGATGATCAGCGTGAGATAGAAAATCACGACCCGGAACTGCGTCATCATGCGCTCGCTCATTGTGAAGTCACGTATCTCATAGGCCGCTTTCAAATGCTCAATCGGGTTCATTTTCAGATAGACCAGTGCGATTGCCGCAGCAATGGCCGCCGGGATGAGCCAGAACTTCAGATTCTTGACCAGATAGTTCGCACTCAGGCTGCGGAAGAAGAACCACTCAACCAGAAAGATCAGGGCTGGCAGCGTGATGGCGATCTCCTTGGTTCCCAAAGCCAGTAGCCAGCAGATGACCGCCGTCGCCCAGGCGATCCTGCGCCGGCCGATATTGTCGTCTCGCCTGCCGTGCATATAGAGACACAGCGAGGCGAGCATGAACATCGCGGTCATGCTGACCATGCGCTGCACGATATAGGTCACCGCGTTGACATGGACCGGATGCACGATCCACACGATTGCCGTGGCGGCTGCCAGCCAGGCGGCATGACGACGACCGGGCGCCGGACGGGATTCGAGCGTCTCCGACTCAGATTTACCCGTCTTGCGGCTCTGGCGGTTGACGATCAGCAATTGAAAGACGAACCAATAGGCCAGCCAGCCGTTGACGATGTGGATGGCGATATTGACGATGCGATAGCCCGGGCGTTGCAACCCGTGCGCCAGATGATTGAGCGCAAAGCTCCAGTTGGCGACCGGCCGGCGATAGGAAAAACTCTCGAAACCCGCCGCTTTCAGGTTGCTCCAGGACAATGAGTCTATCTTGATCAGCGCGTTGTTTTGGATGTTCTGCGCGTCGTCGAAAACGAAATCATAGTCAAGCGTCGACCAGTAGATGGCGACCGTCAGCACAGCGGTGACTAGGCAGGTTGCGAGGTGGATGCGTGTTGTTTTCTTCACGGTCTGATAACCCTTGCAGACTCTTGATTTTGCGACAAACAAACGTAAACTTAACGTCTCATTCGCTGACCGAACAGCACTGGAATTGCTGAACGATGAATATGAACAAGAGCGATATTGAGCCGGACGCCGGCGTGATACTTGTAGCTTCTGCGAACCTGCTCGATCCCAATTTCAGCCGTAGCGTCATTCTGCTCTGCGATCACCAATACGACGGTACGTTCGGACTGGTCCTCAACAATGCCCTGCCGGTAAAGATACGCGACGTCATCGAGTCGATCGTTGATTGGGATGCGCCGTTATACCGGGGTGGACCGGTGCAGGAAAACTCGCTGCACTTCATCCACACGATTCCCGACCTCGACATCGGCAGTCGGCCAATCACGTCCGAGGTCTTCTGGGGCGGCGATTTCGATCGTCTCAACAAGTTGATCGAGCAGGGCAGCGTGGACCTCAACCAGATACGTTTTTTTGTCGGCTATTCCGGTTGGGGCGAAGGCCAGCTTGCCGACGAGATCAAAAAAGATTCCTGGTATCTGATCAACGGACAGAGCGATACGATTTTCTGTGACGATTCACCGAATCACTGGAGGCGGGTCGTCGGCACCATGGGGCATGAATACGAAATCCTCGCAAACTTCCCCGACGACCCGCGACTGAACTAGTACTGGCCGCCGAAATTTTTTCCGCATACAACTGCGCCAAGTACCCGTGCTGCGAAGTTTTTCGAACAAGCGTATGTGTTGTCCGCTACCCGCGCAGCAGGCCAGCAATCTCACCTGGTTCCGGGAAACGGCCTACTTTGTGCTTTGAAAAAACCTGCTTGCCATCTACGGTGACGTCGAATACGCCGCCGCTGCCAACTTCGAATTCAACGGTTACGTCGAATTCCTTTTCGAGTTCCTCTGCCAGACCGGCAGCTGTCGGCTTGTAGTTTCAAGCGCCGCAATAAAGGATGTGCACGTTCATCGGAAGCCCTCCTGAGTGGTCGTACAAATGTACACCCAAACGACACTGTAGGCACGCCCCTCACGCCCCAGGGGGAATTACCCCACCCACGCCTGCACCAGTTCGATAATACGGTCCGCGCGTCCGTCGGCTGAGATGCCCCAGATTTCGCGCAGTGTCGCTTCGACATCGGATGCGGTGATCTCAGCATCGGGCTGCCGAAATCTCAAAGCCGCCAGAACGCCGCGTGCCATATTGCGGGGTTCGATGCCGTGTGCCAGTGCCAGGTGCATGGTGCCGACCAGGCGATCGCCCCAGGACAACTTGCGCTGCGGGTCGCGGCAAATTCGCGCCACGGCATCCTGCAGAAACGGATTGTGCATGCGGATGAGCAGATCCTCGGCATAGTCTCGAAATCCTGCCGGCGTGAACAATTCGTCACCTGTACCTGCGTACTTCCCAATCAATGCGGCGCCGCACTCGTCGATGAACGCCGTCTTGCCGATCTCCAGCAGCTCGCTGTCCGCAGCGATGTCGCTCATGGCGCTGTAGCCGCGCTCGGCTGCAAGGTATCCGAGCAGTGCGTGAATGGCGTTGTGCCCGAAGAGTTTTGCCTCTTCGAACGGCAGCAAGTCCGTTTTCTCCTCAAACACCGGTATTCCCCGGGTGAAGCCCTCGAGCGTGATGCGGTCGATCTGGATGGCGTTGAACGCCTCGACCAGCACCGCTTTGTCGCTGCCCGGCGTCATGCGAACCAGTCCCAGCTCCTCGATCGTTGCACAGTCCGCAATGATGCCGCTCATCTTGCCGATGACGGTGTTGAGGATCTGGAAGTTTTCAGGGATGCTCCCGAACTTGGCGATCGCAGCATTCAGGTGCCGGGCTGCATAGTTGTTGTTTTCGCAGGCGTAGAGGATGCGTGGCTTGGTGTCATCGATATTTGCCGCCAGCGTCTGAGCGATACCCTTCTCGTAAAAGTCCACGCTCGGTACGGCGGTTGCCAGTTCGTCGGCGTCGCGAACGGCCTGTGCGAGTGCGGGACAGTCTGCCTCGACCGTC
>DPYP01000476.1:0-5172 GCA_003545375.1 Lentisphaeria bacterium | reverse complement strand
CGGGTTTTCTCGGTATCTGTAACCGCTTGTTCAAAGGCCGTGCAGATTGGCTCCATTTTGTTCACATCAACCTTGCCGGTGAATCGTTCGCCGGTCTTCGCGGCCAGGATCAGGGGCCCTCTGTAATGTACTGAATACGGTTTTTTAATGAGGGTCTTGTTCCGTACCGGCTTGGTTCCCTCGACAAGCTCGCCGGATAGCTTCCAGGTGCCGTGCCCCGCAACTGGCAGGTTCAACCACTGACCCTCGGGTTCGATCACAACCTGCTCGTTTTCCGCACGCAAGCCCCGGATCCAGCTCGGCACAAACAAAGAAACCCTGTCAATCTCCTGCTGTGCAGCCGCCACAGGTGTGATCTGAACCTTTGTCGGGACGTCAAACGGATATGGCGAGTCGATAACCAGGTGAACGCCTCTACAGGTCGTCTCACCCGGCAGCAGGAAAGGCAGCAGCAGCGTCCCATCCTCTACGGCCAGACAGTACTGAGTCATTCGGGACAGCCCTTCGCCACCCCGCATCGTGCAGCACCAGTGAGCTTCCAGACAGGTGTATCTCAGTTCATCCTCGCCATCGGCACCCGGACAATTGTCAAGGCCGAAGCCGCCGTTGAATCGCTGTCCGTGGCCGAGTCCGTTGAAATAGATCAGGTGCGCATCCTCCAGGAACCGGTTATTGCCGGTATGCCGCCACAGTTCCATGGCGATCATGAGTGAATCGACAATGGCACAGGGTTCCGTCCACTCCGGCCGGTTGAACCAGTTGAAATTGGCGTGATGTTCGGTCAACGCCTGATCGGTGTAGATCAGGTAGCGGTTTTGAACCTCGCCGATCAGCGAGGGGGCTGCCGTTGAATTTGCCCATCGCAAGATACTGCGACATGCCGTCAGGGATGCATGTGTCTGTGCCTTGACCGCAGCCAGGTCTATTTCGAGAAAGCGTCCGATCATTTCCTCGATGACAGGCTGCAACCGGTCATCTCGAAATACGTCATGGGCATCGATCACGCCATCCAGACAATTAAAGACGGTGACAACGTCGGTCGACAGAATCCAGCGGCCAAGTTGTTTGTACTGACTGCCGCTGTACTCGCCCGCTTCGGTAAGCTCGGCAGGATCGATAGGATAGGCCGCATACTGACCGGCGGTGGGCAGGATCAGATTCTCGACAATGGGTTTCGCGAACTGTTCCGCCAGGTCGTCTCCCCGCCAACGGTACAGCTCCGCGAGAGCACGCAGGACCCAGCCGTGACCCGACAACTGCTGTTCGCTGATGCCGTCGGTATAGAGCTTGCCGAAGTAGCCGTGCCCGTTCAGCTCGGCCGGCCACATTTCAAGGACCCGCTCGAGACAGCGCGGCGCGCGGCCGGTCGCCTGTGCCAGCAGAATCCAGGCAAGCATCGTGCGGCCTTCCGTGTCGCCGGGCCAGGTCTCGTGGGCTATTTCTCGCTGGAAAACGTTTTCCGGCCAGTATTTTTCTTCCTCAAGCCGGTTGTAGTTGCGGCTGAGGCGGGTCCACAGGTCGCCTGCAGGACGGAATTCTCCCAGGGCGGCGAAGGTTCTTGAGGCGTCAGGTTTCATGGGGTTCCAAGCTGGCCTTTGGTCCCTGTCTTTCAAGGGCATTCATTTTCGACTGTGGCTAAAGAGCCTGTCTGCGGCAATGGAACAAGCCCTTACTGCAGGCCCGGTCCGGCGAACCAGGATACTGCGCTGCTGCGGTTCAAGTCCAGGCACGGCATGACCTATTTTGCTCTTGCCCTTGGCCCCGGAGACGGCGAACGGGCCCGGGTGCCCAGGCCTTTGCGTGAGGCCCGGTTCACTGGTCGATGCGATAGTGCAGGGGGGCGTCACTGGCGAAGCGGTTCAAGTTGTCCACGCAAACCTGACTGCGTCGGCGGACGGTTCCCCGTGTCGTGCCGGACACATGCGGCAGGGCGTAGAACTGCGGGTGTTGATAGACCGGGTGCTTCGAGTCGGGATATTTACCGGCATGCACGTCGGTGCCAATGCCGGCAATGCGGTTTTCGAGCAGCGCGGTGTACAATGCCTCCTGGTCCACCAGGTCCCCGCGGGCGATATTGATGAAACACGCGGTCGGCTTCATCATGGCAATTTTTTCGGCTGTCACGATTCCCTTCGTTTCAGGTGTCAATGGCAGATGCAGGGATATAAAATCCGCTTCGCAGAAAATCCGGTCCATTGCGGCCGGTGTCCCGACATATTCCGGTTGGAATTTCGCCAATAGCTCGGGCTCTATTTCTCTCGGCTCGACGATCATCAGCCGCATCCCCAGGGGCTTGGCAAGATTGGCCAGCGCCTTGGCGCTGGCGCCGAATCCGATCAAACCAAGAACCTTGTCCTCAACCTCATCACCCATGGGGAGGTAGAGTTTTCCGCGGGCGAGCGTTTCCTGCGCTTCATTATAGTGGTGCACGATCATCAGCATGAACATCACTGCTGCTTCGGCCAGGCCGGCCGCGCTCGTGGAACCGGGGCAGTGGCATACGGGTATGCCTGCCCGCCTCAACATGTCCAGGTCGAAAAAATCATACCCGACCGTCACGATCTGCCAGAGTTTCGCGCCGGTTGCCGCATCAACCAGTTCCTGGCAGGCCGACCAGCCGCCCATATCCACGACGGCATCCATGCCTTGGAACTGTTCGCCTGCGGGCTGCGCCGGGTCGTAAACACGGATGTCGTGATGTTCCCCGACCATCGAGGTGATGACCTCGTCCCAGAGTGGGTCGGCGCCTTTTTGTTGGAGATAGATGACCTTGAGTCGTTTCATATGCCTATTGGGTTAGTTTTCCTATTACGTGAACCACTGGGCGACCTCGCGCAGGCCGATTTCCGGATCTTTTGTCGGCCAGTACTCCAAGCCGACGAAGCCTTCGAAGGTCGTTGACCGGATAGCCTCGAAGACTGCAGGATAGTGGATCTCGCCATCAGTTAATTCATGCCGGCCGGGGTTGCCCGCGGCGTGGAAGTGGCCGATCTTGTCGATGTTTCCAGTGATATTGTGGATCAAGTGCCCTTCGCTGACCTGCTGGTGATAGATATCGAACACGAGTTTCACAGCCGGGCTTCCCGTCTCATCGATGATGTCAAAGGCTTCGTCGCTTCGAACCAGGTAGTAGCCCGCGTGGTCGACCAGCTCGTTCAGCGGTTCGATGACAAGCGTAATCCCCGCAGCCTCCAGAAACGGGGCGGCACTTTTCAGCCCGTCCACGAGACAGCGGTGCTGCTCGGATCGTTCAATCCCTTCACGGAAATCGCCAACTTGTGAGATGAGCGTCCTGCAGTTCAAAGTTTTCGCTGTCGCAATTGATTCTTTGAGCCCGTCCAGATAATCGTCGCGCCTCGCTGGATCCACCAGGCTGATGAACTTCGTGCAGCAGGCCGAAATGTCCAGCCCGAATGAAGCCCGTGCCGCTTGCAGGGCGTCCAGGTCCTTATCCCACCAGCTCCAGAATTCAAAGGCGCCCAAACCCGCTTCGGAGATAATACCCAGCGCCTGCTCATAATCGAGCTCTCCCAGCACGGCGTCGATGCAGACTGCCGGTTTCAGTTTGCTGCTGGTGACCGAGGCTGCCATCAACGCCACTCGACTCTGTCGTGGCGACGGAGCATGTGTCGGCCTTTTTCCGACAGGGATTCATAGGCAGTCTGTGGCATCTCGACGTTCTGCTGAATGGCGTACCAGTCGCGGCAATAGCAGACGACGAGCTCGGGGCGTGGATCCGGGCTGCGGTTGGGGGTGCCGCGGTGAATGGTGCGGACGTCCTGGATCCACATCGACCCCTTTTTGAGGTTGAGCCGTTGGACCGAGGGAAAGTCACCCTGGCGCAGGATGTCGTCGTATCGCCCTTCGAGGGCAGGCTCTGCCAGGTACTGGGTCGAGGGGAGGACCTCGAAACTGCCATTTTCCTCTGACGTTTCGACCAAGGGAAATTTTACCCCGACTACGGGAACAGTCTCGAGTCCGAAGTGGGGAATTTCCTCCGCAAGGTGCGTATCACGGTGCCACTCCTGGAACGCACTGCCGGAACAGGGCGTGTTGGAGTGGTAACAGGTGATAAGATAGTTTTCGGGTTGCCAATAGCGGTCGAGGAACTCGAGTATGACGGGATGCTCGTAGATCGCCGGATCGCTGAAGGGGGCGACCCAGGGGATGGACACGGTGTAGCGGTTGGTTGCCTGCAGGCGCCCCTTGCCGGTGCGTACATCGCCGGTTTCGACGGTGGTCACCTCGCCTTCGCGATTCTGGACGTTTTCCAGCAGGGGCAGAAAGGCCGCGCGTATGCGATCGATCGTCTCGAGGGGGATCATGTCCTCGAAAACGGTATAGCCGTTGATTTTGAATTCGACGAGTTTGAGCTCGAAATCGACGTCGGCGCAGGTCAGTGCCATGGTGATTTACCTGAGGTTTGCGTGTTATTCCAGCGTCCACCGGACGGAGATGATGCTGCCATCAAGTCCACTCGACTCTTTCGTAGCGACGGAGCAGCTGTTTGCCTTTTTCCGACAGGGATTCATAGGCAGCCTGTGGCATCTGGACATCGTCATGAGCAACGTACCAGTCGCGGCAATAGCAGACGACGAGCTCGGGGCGCGGATCCGGGCTGCGGTTGGGGGTACCGCGGTGAAGGGTGCGGGGGTCCTGGATCCACATAGAGCCCTTCTTGAGGTTGAGCCGGTGGATCGAGGGAAAGTCACCCTGGCTCAGGATGTCGTCGTATTTCTGCCGCCCTTCGATGGCGGGATCCACCAGATACTGGGTCGCGGGCAGGACTTCGAAACTGCCGTTTTCCTCCGATGTATCGACCAAGGGAAATTTCACCCCGAGCGCGGGTACAGTCTCGAAGCAGACGTGGGGAATTTCCGCCGCAAGATTCGTATCGCGATGCCACACCTGGAACGCACTGCCCGAGCAGGGCGTGTTGGAGTGGTAACAGGTGACAAGATAGTTTGCGGCTTGCCAATAGCGGTCGAGAAATTCAAGTATGACGGGATGCTCGTAGATCGCCGGATCGCTGAAGGGGGCGGCCCAGGGGATGGTCACGGTGTAGCGGTTGGTTGTCGCCAAGCACCCCTTGCCGGTGCGTACATCACCGGTTTCGACGGAAGTCACCTCGCGGTGGCGATTCTGGACGTTTTCCAGCAGGGTCAGAAAGGC
>DPYP01000293.1:1740-4761 GCA_003545375.1 Lentisphaeria bacterium | reverse complement strand
TCTCCAGCCCCATGGGGCCGGTAACATTCTCGAAGGGGGCTGCGGTAACGGTGCCAAGAGCGCCGCAAAACAAGAGGAGCATTGCAGACTTCATCATTGTTGATTTCCGTAAGGTGTGGGTTTGCGTTGAGACGAGCGACAAAGGTACCTCCGGCTTGGCCGAGTGCAATCGTACCGGGGCGAATACTGTAGTATGCGAAAACGCCGGAATCAGCAACGCCGGCAGGGGTCAGCTTTCGATCAGTACGGCAGCTTCTCCCGGCCCCAGCCCGATCTCATCCGGTGCGGATTCGGGCTCCGGTGCCTCCGGCCGAACCAGCAGCAGCGGCTGCGTACTGTCGTCCAAGGTCACGGCTACTTTGACTGCCTGTGCGGTGTCGAAGTTCCCGACCACGACTGCCCGTTTTCCATTGTCCGTGTCGCGGAAGACTGTGTAGTGCGGGTGCGGCGTACCTGCTGCTGTGGTCACTTGGGCGCCCTGCGTGTCACGGTACTCGCCATCCCAGAGGAATGTCCGGTAGCGCCGGCGCAGGGCGTCGATCGTTTTGCCGTACTCGAGCGTGCGCGGGAACTCGCCGAGACGCCCTTTGTAATTGCCGGGTTCGTAACTGATGATGTAGCGGTGCATGAGGCACTGGTTGAGCGTGTTGCGGTCGTTGAATGCCGTCACCGCCACCATCAACCCGGCGAACGGATCGATATAACGTTCCACTGCGACGTGGTCCGGGTTGGTGATACGTAAGTAGGCGATGCTGTAGTGCAGGAACTGCACATCGCGGCACACCTCGCCGACCAACAGGTACTCGGGATCTTCGCTCGCCGCGATCTCTCGAAACGCCTCGCCCAATGGCGTGTCGCCCGCGAAGATGTGCGCCGGCACCGGATGGTCGTGTGCCGGGTCGAAGCAGTAGGTGGCGCCGCCATGATGCTGGCATTCGTCATAGAGCGCGCCGGCGGCACCCAGGGCCAGGCTTTTTCGGAACTCGTCGCAGGCAATCTTGCGCCACGCCGGACTGAGCGGACAAGTCGGCGCGAAGGGCCGCGAGTTGATCCCGATCAGTTGTGTCGGCGTGTGGTATTGATACCCCGGATGGAAGTGCGGTTCACCGTACGGGTTCTTGGTTGTGTGGCGGATGCCTTCCTCGCGGTACCAGTCGGTCGTGCGATCCACCCATGTGTATTTGTTGAACAACACGACTTTCACACCAAGCTCATGGATGCGGGTGATCGCGTCGCGCAGCTCGGCTGCCGCACCCAGTCGCGGATCGGTGTCGTGCGACGGGTTGCCGCGGTCCTGGCCGCCCACCGTCCAGCCTGTCAACTGCAACGCCTGGACGCCGTGTGCGGCGCATTCTTTGCCGATGTCCGCCAGCTCGCTGTACCGCCAGCGCAGTTCGTCTTCAGGTGAGTTCAGGTGGAGCTGCTGCCAGGAATGAACGTCCTGTGCCCAAGCCGGTGTCGGCGGTCGCTTGAACCACGTTTCCCGCCATGCCTTGTACACATCCACACCCTTGTGCCAGGTGCCGGTGAAGGGTGCCAGGACGATGGGCGACAAGTCTGTTGATGTCCCCGGCAGTACATACGGGAAATGCCAGGTTGCAACCTCAAGATGGTTTGCCTGCCCGTCTAACTCCGGCTCGGCCGATGCCATCCCGTCATCCTCGCCGAAGCCGATTTCGAATCCCGGTTTGAGCTCGCAGACGAAGCGGATCGCTTCCTTGGCGCTGGTGTCGTGGCAGCCCGTGTACAGGCCTTGCCGGTCACTGGCGATGAGCAGGAACGGTGTAATCGGGTCCTCGGGTGTCTGCAGTGGTTGCTCGAGGCCCCAGTACCCGAAGCGCCCGGTGAACCGCGGCAGCAGCGACGCCGTAGCCATGCCCGAGGAGGTGCGCATCATGGTGCGCAGATGTTCGTCGGCAGATGGCATCGGCAGGTCGCCGATACACGGATAACTGACGTGCTCGACGGTGTGCGGCGAGCGATTGTCGAGATGGGCCTCGAAGCGCAGCGTCGCCCCTTCGAGCGTGACCGTGGCAACAAAGGTAATGTCCAGCGCCTCGCCATGCTGCGGCTGCAGGTGGTTCCAGGTCAACGTCAGCCTGTTGCCGTCCGGCGATTGCTCGATGCCGGCGAGTTTCTGCGGGCCGGTGACCTGGTTGTTGCGCCGGTCGGGCAAGGGCACCAGCATGCGGAAGCCGAGCCCGAGCTCCGGGCGGTCCTGGAGGCGCCAGCCGGTCGCGCGGCTCTCCAGCGTCGACAACGCTCCCGTGGCGTCATCGAAGGTTGCGTGCAAATGCTGATTGGACAGGATCACCGGTGTTTCGTTCTTTTTTCGCGTGGTTTCAACTCAATCAGAGATTTTTTCATAGAGGAACGGACGACGGAAAAGGCCGCCGAAATGGTGCGTATTGATACAGCGCACGGCGATCGTGTTTTTTCCTATCTGCAGTCCGCCCGCGGTATCGACGTCCCACTCGAAGCGGTAGTCGTTGAGAAACCACAGCGTGTTGTAGTTGCTGCGCTGGGCGATTTCCTGACCGTTGATGTAGACGTACGACACGTTGAAGATACCCGGGAACCGGATGTGCAGCTCACCCGCCGTCTCTTCAGCCGTCAACTCGATCTCTGTGCGGTACCAGATAGTGCCGCTATAACACTGGCGGTCCGGGGCGCGAATACCCTGGGCTTGGACGAAGACATCGGTGCGGATCATCTCCCATTGGTCGGGGTACATGCGGCGGTTGTCGGGGGTCAGATTGTCCTTGTGGCTGTTCCACCAGGTCAGGTCGACCGCCTGCGTCGCGAAGCCGTTGTCGACTCCGCAGTCGCCGGTGTCCCGGCGGAAGGCCCACTCGAGCGGCAGTTTGCCGACCAGTTTGCCCTTGGTACCGTCGACGAACGCTCCGAGCTCGTGGTACTGCTTTATCTCGCCCAGCCACCAGTGATAACCGTCTTCGTACTTCTCTCCATATTCGGCGTCCATGTTGCGGTAGGTGGTGAAGATGCCATTGAAGTCGGTCA
>DPYP01000293.1:0-1364 GCA_003545375.1 Lentisphaeria bacterium | reverse complement strand
TCACATTCCGTTGCCGCGGCATGGATCATGTCCGTGTAGCCCTTGGTGATCAGATAGCTGTATCGCGTGAACCGCATCCGTTCGACGTACAGTTTCTCGTTGCGCGTCAAGTCGCGACCTTCTTTCTGCAGGCTGTTGATGATCTGTTCCGCCTTCTCGAAGTTCTCGGTCAGGACCTGCATCACCTCGGGCGTGTAGATGCCGGGCACGGCAAAGTACTCGTGCTCGGTAACCAGCGTGTTCTCGAAGGCGTCGTAGATCGTTGACCAGTAGACTCGCATCGGCTCGGCGGCCGGGCCGTAGAAGATCGGATAGAACTCGTCGAGCAGCGCGTCCACGTCCTCGTCCGGATCCCACATCAGGCGCCCGCGGATGTACAGGTTCAGGAAGACCGTGGCGATGGCGTTGCGGCTCTCCGTGGTGAAGCCCATGATGCCGGCTTTGCGGTAGTGCTTGATGTCCTGTCGGAACGACTGGTGCGACGGGTTCGGGAGGTCGCGCCAGATCAGCATGCCCTGGTCGTAGTCGTAGACAGCCAGCCGGCCGTCGAAGATCTCTGCCCACTTGTACATCATGTCGCGGTACTCCTGCCGCGGCGGTGACTGTGCATCGTCCATGCCGTGGTTCGGATCGATATCGATCGGTGCCAGCACACCGTAGAGCGAGCGTTCCGCCTTCATCTCGCGCACCGGCGGGATCGTCATCATCGAGTACAACAGGAAACCGATCTTGCTGGTGCTGTCCGGATACTTTTCCTGCAGGATTCTGGCGATGTTGTTGTACAACTCGATAAACGGATCGCTCATGCTCCAGCGCAGCATGTACTTGTCCCATTGCAACTCCATCAGCTCCTTGTCGCCGGGATAATCGGAGTCATAGACACCGTCGTCCATGCCCAGCGTGATTTTTTTGCCCGCCGAGTACTTGTCCTCCAGCTGCTTTGCGATGTGTGTCGCCGTGTTCGGATCGGTGAGCGGGACCTTCATGACGTCGTCGGAGAGTTCTTTCACGTACTGGCCCAGCGTGTGGCTGCATCCCGGAAAACCTTCTCTGCCACCCATCATGTTCCGTCGCATGAACTCGTCTTGGCCGGTCTTGTCTCCGGCCCACGAAATCCAGTATATTCGGACTTCGAACGGCGAGGAAAAAACGATATCCAGATCATCGACAGAGATCGTTTCTTTCTGGGGAATGCACTCGCCGATCTCCGTAGGTATATACCAGCGGCAGCCCAATTTTCGAAGCAGCTCAGCCGCTGCGTAGTAGTGGCTGTAATCGTTGTTGCCGGCGATGTAGATCCGGTTGCCTTCCCGTTTCACCGCGATGCCGTCGCTGCGCAGGTACGGTTTCTTCTTCAGCACGGC
>DPYP01000115.1:2439-13279 GCA_003545375.1 Lentisphaeria bacterium | reverse complement strand
TTCGGCAATATTTGCGGCGATGCCTGTGGGGCCGAAACAGTGTGTTGTTGAGTGATATTATCATCAGGCAGTCAGCTTTGCGTTACCTTCAGATTCGATCGCTGCTGCGAGTCATGCCCTGGGTAGTCTCTCGGCAGTGGGATTTTGAGCCGGCCAGGAATCCGCATGAAGACCGCCAACGTCTCGCCACTCTTGATGTTGACACAGAGTTTCGGGGTTTGTTGTCGGGTGCGCTACCCCAGGAATTGCCACGGTTGTATCTGGAGGACTACCACACAGCACAAGCGGAGATTGAAGACGTAGCTGAACCTGCCGCAGTCCTGGTGAGCGGGAGTGGCTGGCACGGTCACGAGCGGATGAAGTTCGCGGGGGCAGAAATGCGACTACGCGGAACACGTCTGATGAGCGTGCAGCACGGCGGGTCGTACGGCGTCAAAGCACAAATGCCGCCCGAGACCCATGAGCGCCGGCTCGCAGACAGGTTCGGTGTATGGGGCTGGGCAACGAAACGCGGCAAGCGCCTTGCAAACCTTCCCAGACTCGATTTGCCTGCAACGCCATACAAGAATAGCGGTGAATCCATACTCCTTTTCGTCGGAACCTCCCACCCGAGATTTATATGTCGCTTCCAGAGCAGCGTCCTCGGTCCGACGTGGCAAGAGTATTATGACTGGCAGCAGCGATTCGTCGAGGTTCTGCCCAAAAATCTGCAGCGGTCCCTGCTATATCGGCCGTATTGCTGGGATTATGACTGGGATCAGGTTGCGCGGCTCGAAGCGATCGCACCGGAAATCCAAGTCGATACGGCCGAAAACATCGATTCAACTTTGCAGCGGGCACGACTCGTCGTCATTGATCACAACGAGACTACATTGCTTAATTGTCTGGCTCGGGATATTCCAGTGGTGGCATATTTCGATTCTCGTCCCGCAAACATACGTGATTCGGCCAGCCCCTACTTCGACATGTTACGGCAGGCTCGCATCCTGTTCGACGGCCCAGAAGCTGCAGCAGAACAAGTAGCTGACGTTTGGGACGACCCCATCGCGTGGTGGCAACAGCAAGCGGTGCAGGATATACGCCGCGACTTCTGTAAACAACACTCTTTTACGAGTAAACGGTGGTATCGACTATGGCAGCAATTTTTCTGGACTTGAACGAGGCGTAAAATGGCTTCTTCGTCACCACTGGTATCCATCGGCCTCCCGACCCTGAATCGCTATGAACTGCTGCAGCGTAGCCTGGACTCTGTTACGGCCCAGACTCTCGGCAATTTCGAGTGCATCATCATTGACAATTACTCAGACGACAACACACCCGATGTCTGCGCCGCGATGACGGACATGGAACTGGTCGATCGGGTTCGCTACATATCTTCGGCATTCGGCACATCAAGCGCGGAGTAGATTTCAGGTGGCGCAAGTGACGAACACGTGCTAAGTACCTCCGTGCCCTGTTGCGTCACAAGATTTCGCCGCCCAACCGACGGCAAGTCGCCGGAAACAGCGCCGGCCTCCGTCATTGCACACACGATGGCTAATATCGAAGGAGATGATTCATGATTGCAGCACTCATTCTAGGACGCAAAGGGAGCGTCGGGTTTCCAGAGAAAAACCTGAAGCCGGTATGCGGCCATCCGCTGGCCTGGTACCCGATGACTGCGGCCAAACGTTCACAATCGGTGGATCACGTGTATCTCTCGACAGATGACGAACGGCTGATCACGCTGGCCAAGGAAAATGACGTCAAGGTCATTGAGCGACCGGATTATCTCTGCACCCGCGAGGCATTGGGCGAAGACGCATATGCGCACGGCTACCACGAGATTATCCGGCGCGAAGGGGAACGCCCCGAGCTTGTCGTGACCCTGTTCTGCAACGCTGCAACCCTGCTCCCCAAGACGATCGACGAGGGGGTCGCGGTCATGCGGGAACGTCCGGAATTTGATTCCGCGGTGACCGTGTCGCGCTTCAACATGTACGCTCCCACCCGGGCCAGACATATCGACGACGACGGTTCGCTCCAACCATTTATGGCGTTCGACGAAGTGAAGGAATACGAAGTGTCCTGTGATCGGGACTGTCAAGGCGACGTGTGGTTTGCTGACTGCTCATGCTGTGTGGCGCGGCCCGAGAATCTCGAGAATATGGATGATGGTCTGCCGCCACAGAAATGGATGGGCAAGCGCATCTATCCGCTCAAGCAGGAGGCAGGCTGTGACGTCGACTTCCAATGGCAGATGCCCATGGTCGAATGGTGGCTGCAACACAACAACTTCCCCTACGGGACGGATTGATCTCCGTGCAAAGCACCCAACCGTACGTCAAGCAGCATAGCTTCGATGGCTTCTATTCACGCATCGCGGCGGACGTGCAACAGCAGTCCGCCCGAGCGTTGAAAATCGGGCAGGCGGCGTTGAACGAGGGAAGTGTACCGGCTGGTCGTCAGGCTATCCTGCAACGTGCGGTTGCTGACCTGGACACCGCCGGGACCAGCGCTCAACCGTTCAAGATCACCCAGTTCATCGCCGACGAAATATCGACCCTGGCCGATGACGAACTGTCGCGCTATCTCTTCCATCGGTATCGCTACGACATCTTCCCGATAACGCGCGAGCTGGACGATTATCCGCCCTACATCCAGATCGAGCCGGCGTCGGTGTGCAATTTCCGTTGTGTCTTCTGTTATCAAACCGACAAGTTCTTTGCCAGTCGCAAGTCCGGGATGATGGGCAAAATGTCGCTGGATCTCTTTCGTGAGGTCGTTGATCAATTGGCGACCCATGTTGAGTTCGGATCGTTGGCGTCACGCGGCGAACCGTTGGTCAATCCTGAGATCAACGACATGCTCGACTACTGCCAGGGTAAATTTCTCGGACTGAAGATGAACACCAATGCATCGCTGCTGACTGAGGCCCATGCCCACGCGATTCTTGCCGGCGGTATCCGCACGCTGGTCTTTTCTGCCGATGCCGCAGAAGAGCCGACATACAGCGAGTTCCGGGTCAACGGCTCGCTGGAAGAGACCTTCCGCAATGTCCGGATGTTCGAGAGAATCCGGCACCAACAGTATCCGGATGCCCCGATTATCACCCGGGTTTCCGGCGTGATGTTCGACGCCGAGAAACAGAACATGGGCGACATGGTCCGGTTCTGGAGTGACCATGTCGATCAGGTGTCGTTCGTCCGATACAACCCGTGGGAAAACATCTACGACACACCTCCGAATGCTGAGCTGAAAACACCGTGCTCCGATCTATGGCGACGGATGTTCGTCTGGTTCGACGGCAAAACCAATCCGTGCGATACCGATTATCGCTCGACATTGGCCGTCGGCAATGTCCGTAACACCGGCCTCTCGGCGCTATGGCGCTCGGAGGCATACACAACACTGCGGCAGCGGCACAGCGACGGCGAACGGCCGGCGGTTGAACCATGCTGCCGCTGTACGGTCGTTTGACGGGCAGTGAAACTGGCGATATCCAATATCGCGTGGGGCCAGCGCCTCGACGACGAGCTTCTGGCCTTTCTGGTAAATGCCGGGGCGGAAGCCGTGGAACTGGCTCCCGGATTGACGGAGCTGGAAACCGATGACCAGATAGCGGCTACTGCGGCGCGGCTGCGGCAACACCGACTCGATGTTGTCGGGCTGCATTCACTACTGTTCGAAGTGCCGCAGTTGCGTATTGTCAATGAATCGCACCGGATCGACCTTCTCGAATATTGCGATCGGCTCGCAAGGCAGTGCCGACAGCTCGGCGGGCGGTTCCTGGTGTTTGGTTCACCACGCAGCCGCAGTCTCGATGGACTGTCTCGCGACGCCGCGTGGTCGCAAGCGGTTGACTTTTTTCAGCAACTCGGCGAGATCGGTGTCGCACGAAACGTGACGTTCCTGATAGAGCCGTTGCCCGATGCCGACCTGGTGCGTAACCACCGGGAAGGCATCAAGCTTGTCGAGGCGGCGGCAAGCGATGGCCTGTCGCTGCATCTCGATATACGCACGATGTCGACCAACGGCGAATCTCCCACTGCGATTGCCGAACAGGTTGAGTACCTCAAGCATGTCCACACCGGTGGTGCGAATCTCTCCTTCGCGGGGCCGAATGACGGGATCAAGCATACCGCCTACGCAGGGGGCTTGAAGGACATCGGCTATGATGGTTTTATTACTTTGGAAATGGTGCGCTCGGCCGAGGCTCCCGATTTCACTGCGCTCACTCAAACGCTGGAATTTGCCCGCGAGGTTTACTGCCAATGACGTCTTTTGAACCACTTGATGATGCCCGGATCCTTATCGCAGGCGCTACCAGTGACATGGCCGAGGCGCTGATCCCGCACCTGCTTGATTGTCCGGTCACTATAGGCCTGCACGGAAATCGATCGATCGATCGGCTGCAACGATACGTCGACACGGACACTGCTGCGAAGGTAAAATCCTTCAGCGCAGATCTCGACAGCGGCGAAGCAGCGATGTCCCTGGTCGACGCGTTTACAGACTGGAGTGGCGGCATCGACTGTTTGATTCAGTTTACCGGCAACATCCATCGCGTCTGCTCGTGGGAGGAACTCCAGCCCGACGACTGGAACGCCGACCTGGCAGTCAACCTGACAGCGCCGTTCTTTCTGGCGCAGGCAGCAATCCGGCATATGGACACCGGCGGCCGTGTCGTGTTGATGGGCACCGCTTCAGCGAATCGCGGCGGCGGCGCTACGACGCTGGCGTACGGTGTGGCGAAGGCCGGCATTGAAGCAGTCGTGCGGGCGCTGGCAAAGGTTTGTGCGTCTCGCGGCATCCTGGTCAATGCCGTAGCACCCGGCTTTATCGACACCAGGTTTCACGCCGAAGCCACCAAGCGCACGCCTGCAGAAATTGAAAAGCGACAGGCGATGGTGCCGCTTGGGGCCGCCGGCACGACAAAGGATGTTGCTGCAGCAGTACTTTATCTGATCTCATCGCAAAACCAGTTCACCACCGGACAGTGTTTGCGCATTGACGGCGGTGACTTTATCTGAGGGACACACATGTACGACTTCTATTTCGGAACACCGGCTGAAATCGAAGCGGATGAGGAAGGATTCCTGCTCGGCGTTAAACGGCTGCTGCCGCGCTGGGTCAACTCCATTCCCGACTCCGAGTATCTGGCACTGCATCAGTTGTTCGAGAAACACTGCCGCAAGCAGCGCCCTGTGCTCGTCGAAACTGGTGTCGGCGCCAGCACGATTGCGCTGCTCCATAGTGCGATGAAATACGATGGCGTCCTCTACTCGTGGGACATTGCCAACCCCAAGGGCGCCGAACTCCGAAACATCTGCACCGACACGCTCGAGCAGCATCATCGCAAGAGCATCTGGGATCACTGGCGGTTTGTCGCCTATAGCAGTCTGTCAGAATACCTGGGTATTCCCATCCTGCGCGAGCTCGACGAGCAGGTCGACTTCTGTTTTCTCGACAGCGAGCACACGTGGTGCACTCTGCGCGGCGAGCTCGAATACCTGAAGGACGTGCTCGCCCCGAATGCAATCGTCACCATCGACGACGCCAATTACGACTACGACCACGTCAACATCGCGTACGTCAACATGTTTCGGAAAAAGCTTGATCTCGCCCCTGTCGATGGCCAGGCAAACAACTCCTGCCGTGGCTTTGGGGTTGAAACGGAAGCACTGCTTCAGGAACATTTCGACACCGTCAATCACCTCGATCACGGGTACAGTGATTCGTGGGAAACCGATCTCTTTTACGCGTGGTACAACAATTCCCGTAAGCCCATGCTCGAAGACGGCATGGAGAAGCAGGACAAGCTGGCAGAACGATTCCGGGCCTGGAAAATCGGGTAGATTGAGCCGCAATCGATCAATCTGTCTCGCCGACAACGATGTCCGGCACGAAATCATCAGGAGCCGGGTACCGGCCGAGACGCCCTGGGTCTCCCTGCAGTGCGATTTCCGCATGGTCCAGCGCTGGGAGCGTGCTCTTGGCGCCCAATATCCGCGGCTGTCTGTCGGCCCGCGCCTGCAGGCGGTTGCAGCAAAACTGCGTCAACCATTTCTCGACTGGCTCAATCAGGCGGGCGAAACGGAGACCCCCCTGGTCTGGTGGAGCAGCCGCCTGGCGGAATGCAACACGCATCTCCCGACGCTTTTTCACCAGGTATGCTATCTGCAGTTGGCCCTCGATCTGGTCGCCGAGCATCCCAACATCCTTATTTTCAGTGACAGCGCCGCATTGCTCGACAGTTGCCGCGACGTCATCCACAACGCCGATGTGACTCGGCTGGACAGTGAGCCCGAATCGGCGTTGACGAAACGCCTGATCAGGGGCTGGGCACGATATCTCCCGCACGCAATCAAACAGATCATCATGGCGCGCCTGTGGGCGCCGAACCTCGACGATTCTCTCCGCGGCGCCGGCGACCGCCCGCGTGTCCTGCTGCATACCTGCATTGATGAAAGCTATTTCGGCGAAGACGGCGCAAGCCGCGACCGCTACTTCGGGGATCTGCCGCATTGGCTGGAGGACAACGGATTCGAGGTTGTTGTATTGCCGTGGGTCAACAACGCGAGGCGCGGATGGCGCAGCATCTATCGGTGGTTCCGCAATGCCCGTCTGAAATACGTCATGCCGGAGCGTTACTATTCGCTGCGCGACTACCTGTGGGCTGCCGGAATTGTTTGGCGCCAGCGAAATCTGCTGCCGGGTCGGCACGAGCTCGCGGGCCTCGACATAACTCGGCTGGTGCGGCATATGTGTCGCAACAGCACGTCCGAGATGCCGATCACCAGGCCGATCCTTTATTACCGGTTAATCGAAAAATTCGCCCGCCGCGGGTTCAGATTCGATTTCTACATCGATGTACACGAAAATTTCCTGCAGGAAAAACCTCAGGTTATCGCACTCAACGAGTTCATGCCCGCGACAAAGACAATCGGCTTCGTTCATTATATGGCGCCGCCGCCCCTGTTTCTTTCGGCCTACGCACATACGAATCGCTCCGGCACAGTCCCGTTTCCGCAACGCATCGTCTGCAACTCGGTATGGTTTAAGGAGCTGCTCGAGAGGCATGGCTACGCACCGGAGCGATTGGCGGTCGGACCGTCGCTGCGATTTCCGCACCTCGCAGGCGCAAAATCAGTCACCGCCGGCAACGCGGACAGAAATGCGGTGCTCGTGATAATGCCGCTGGAATTGACAGCGGCTTACGAGATGATCGTCAAACTCATCGCCGCGTTCCGCAGCGAATCGGAGCTGCTGTTGCTGATCAAGCCACATCCGATGACAAACTTCCCGCAATTTCTGGAGACCCACGAATTCGGATCGCTGCCGGCCTGCATGAAAGTGGTTGATGGCAACCTTGACATATGGCTGTCTCGCGTCGGCTGCGCTATTGTCATGGCCTCGACCGCAGCATTGGAGACCGCGCTGGCCGGCGTTCCCGTGGTTGTCGTCGGTCGCGAGACGGCACTGGACATGGACCCCCTCGGCTGGTTTCCCGAACAGTCGCAGCCGGTTGTCCAGGCGGATGAGATTAACACTGCGATCCATGACATCGTTCGTGACCATGACAGAGCACAGGGCAAGGCTCGCGCCTGGGCTCGACAACACCTGCCCCAGCTTGTATCGCCGATCAGCGACGAAACCATGCAATCATTTGTTACCTGAGGCGAACCGGCAGGCGTATGCTTGACTCTGGTTCCCATATCCGGTAACTTCCCCAATGCAATTTGACCCCACCACCATTTTATCGACCGCCACCTGATGCGTGTACTGCTTGTTTATCCGAATGTGCGCGGCATGAATATGCTGCCGCCCGCGATTGCGCTGTTTTCGACGCTGTTGAAAGCACAAGGCCATTCCGTATGTTTGTTCGATTCGACAGACTATCCGAATCCGGAATTCTTCTTCGACAGCGATAAAGAAAAGGAAAAGAACCTCAACGCCCGGCCGTTCGACGATGCCCTGCTGCGCAAGTCATTTGTAGAAGAGGACGTATTCGATGCCTTTGTCCGAATCGTCGATGAGTTTCAGCCCGAGTTGATGGCGCTTTCAGTAACCGAGGACATGTACCCGGTTGGCATGAGTCTGCTCAAGCACACAGCAGATCGCAAGATTCCCACGATCATGGGTGGCGTGTTTCCGACCTTTGCACCGGACAAGGTGATTGCCAACGCTGAAGTGGACATGGTTTGTGTCGGTGAAGGCGAGCATGTCCTGACGACCTTGTGCGATCGGATGGAGAACGGTAAATCCTATGACGACATCCCGGGGCTCTGGGTCAAGGAGAGAGACGGCCGCGTCAAGCCGAATGCCATGGGACCGGCAATCGAAATCGATTCGAATCCGATCCTTGACCTCAGTATCTTCGCGGACGGCCGGCTGTATAAACCGATGCAGGGCAAGGTTTGGCGTATGTTTCCGCTTGAGACCCATCGCGGCTGTCCATACCAGTGTGCCTACTGCAATTCGCCGTCGCAGTGGCAACTGTATCGTGAGAATACGCCGACCAACCATTTTCGAAAGAAGAGTCCCGACAAGATCCGCGAGGAGATTCTGGTTTTCCGCGACCAGTACCAGGCAGAAGCGTTCTACTTCTGGGCCGACACGTTCTTCGCGTATTCCTCGAAGGAATTCGATGCGTTTATCGAGATGTACGCCGAGTTCAAGATTCCTTTCTGGTGCCAGACCCGTCCCGAGACCGTCACCCGCGAGCGAATTCAGCAACTCAAAGATATCGGGCTTTTCCGCATGGCTTTCGGGGTCGAGCACGGCAATGCCGAGTTCAGGAGCAAGCACATTCGGCGCGAATGTTCGAACGAGAAAATCATCAAGGCTCTCAATATTGTGCATGAAGTCGGCGTACCGTTCAGTGTCAACAACATTCTCGGCTTTCCCTACGAGACTCGCGAACTGACGTTTGATACCGTCGAACTGAATCGCCAATTCAAGGCCGACAGCATCAACGCCTATTCCTTCAGCCCATTCCATGGTACACCGCTGCGTACCATCGCCGAGCAGGAGGGTTATATAGATCCTGCCCTGATCGCACGTTCGATCATGCGCCCAACTATGCTTGACATGCCGCAGTACCCCCCGGACCAGATCGAAGGCATGCGCCGCTGCTTCACCATCTACGTCAAGCTGCCCAAGAACCGCTGGCATGAGGTCGAGCAGGCCGAAAAGCTGACACCGGAAGGCGACAGGATCTGGCAGGAGCTTCGCGACGAGGTCGGTGCCGTGGCATTCGACGACGACGCTGGGAGTGATGTCGTCAACTTCGAACAGATGGCGATGGGCGCTACGGAGTAACCACGCAGCGCTTCGAAATGCCTTCACTCCTCATAACTGGTGCTGCCGGGATGCCGTGGCAGATCTTCCGGCGCTCCAGACAACTCTGCGCGGCCAGGTGTTCGACGTCTGTGCCGGTGTCTGCTGGGCATCTGCGATCGTTGCATGCGAGGGTATCGAAGCAACGCCGAGTCGAACGCAGATTCTGCGTGATGAATTCTACGCCATGCGTCATTCGCCGCGGCTGTTTTGGCGCTATCATAGCGCCAACGGTTGGACATTTGCCTACGCGCCGGTCGATGAATCCGGTCGCCATCGATTCACCGATGTCCAATACACACGGGCCCTGAAACGTGCAGGGCTCAACGTGACTCGGCAGGTGCTCGACTATCCGGTCTTTCCGGATAGCGGCGTGAACGCAATCAACTATTTCGGCATCAAGCGCTAAAATGCAAATCCCCTTGGCAAGACCTGATATCAGCGACGCCGAGTTCCTGGCAATCAAACCGGTTATCGACTCTGGTTGGCTGGGAATGGGTACGCTTGTCGGCGATTTAGAGACCGCGGTATGCGAGTTTGTCGGCAGCGACCACTGCATCGCTGTCTCCTCCGGTACTGCGGCTCTGCATCTCGCCCTTGAGATTGCCGATGTGCGCGGGGCAGAGGTCGTGGTCCCGTCCATGACCTTTGCTGCGACAGTGCAGGCGGTTCTGGCAGCTGGAGGTGTGCCTGTATTCGCCGAGTGCCGGCCGGAAGATCTGAACCTCGATGTCGAAGACGCGGGCCGCCGGATCACGCCCCGTACCAAGGCGATTGTGCCGGTACACTATGCCGGTAAGCCGGTGGACATGGACCATCTGCTTGAAGTCGCTTCGGCCGCCGGCGTGACGGTCGTGGAGGATGCTGCGCACGCCTTCGGGTCCACCTGGCAGGGCAAGGCGATCGGGGCGTTCGGGCACCTGACCTGCTTCAGTTTCGATCCGATCAAAACCATAACGTGCGGCGAAGGCGGGGCAGTGTGCACGTCGAACCCGGAATGGGCCGAACGAATCCGGTGCGTACGCAATCTGGGCATCACGCACAACACGTGGGACCGCTATCAATCGGAACGGCCCTGGATGTATGAAGTGGCCGAGCGCGGCTATCGGGCACATATGAGCAACATCAACGCCGCCATCGGCCTGGTACAAATGAACCGTGTAGAGGAACTGATCGCGGATCGCCGTCGGGTCGCAGCACAATACGACGAGGCGTTTGCTCACCTGCCAGATATCTCCTGCCTCGACCATGATCTGGCACAGCATGTTCCCTTCTGTTATACGGTGCTGATCCACGGTCACCGTCGCGACGCATTCATGACCGCGATGAAGGCGGCGGGGGTGGGGGTTGGCATCCTGTACCTGCCGAATCATACGCAGCCTGCTTTTCAAGCGTTCACAACCTCGTTACCGGTGACCGAGCGCCTGTCTGCTGAATACGTTTCGTTGCCCCTGTTCGGCGGTATGCAGCAGGATGCCGTCGACTACGTCATCGAGCATGTCCGCACGTTCATGACAAC
>DPYP01000115.1:0-2106 GCA_003545375.1 Lentisphaeria bacterium | reverse complement strand
GTGAGTGCCAACCGAATGTTCGTCAGTGTTCTAATATGCCTGGACAAGTTGCTGCAGTTCATCGTCGTCTTCGCTCTTCCCCCGGCATCGATCCTGGTAGGCACCTGCTACGCCGACCGACCCGGCAACCCTTTCGAAATGGCGTTACGCAACTATATCACCTCCCGCCTGACGGACCGATGAACAGTCCGCGCATCACCGTCCTGATGACCGTCTACAACGGGCTGCCGTACATCGCTGCCGCTGTCGAGTCGATCCTCTCGCAGACCTTCACCGACTTCGAGTTCCTGATTATCAATGACGGGTCGCTGGACGACTCCATGGCCGCCGTCGCCAAATACCCGGACGACCGCATCCGTGTCGTCGACAATCCGGAGAACATTGGGCAAACGCGCTCGCTTAATCGTGGCCTGCAGCTGGCCCGTGGCGAACTCATCGCCCGTCTCGACCAGGACGACATCGCGCTGCCGGAAAGACTGGAGAAGCAGGTCGCCTTTGCCGATGCCAACCCGCAGGTCGCCGCCCTCGGCACCGCCGCAACGATCATCGACGAACAAGGCATCGAGATCGGCAGCGCGCCGGTGCTGACCAGCGAACGCACTATCAGGTGGGGCCTGCTGTTTCACAATGTCCTGTCGCATCCGTCCGTCATGTTCCGGCGCTCCATCGTGCTCGACGAATACGGCGGTTACGACGAGAACATCGTCATCTCCCAAGACTTCGACCTGTGGTCGCGCATCGCCGAGCATCATGCGCTGGGCAATCTGCCGGAACCGCTCATCGCAAACCGCTACTATCCGGATTCCACATCCCGGCGTTCAATGGCTACCTGCCAGGCCGAATCGAACAGCGTAGTCGAAGCGAACCAACGCCGCATCCTCGGCACCGACAATCCCCTGTGGCGCGCCGTCGCCGTCGCACAGAATTCCTATACGAAATCGCCCGACTACGGTGGCAACGATATGCTGCGTGCCTTCGACGAGATGCAGGCATGCTTCGCCGAGCGATTTCCAGGGACCGATGACGACGAGGAAATGACCCGATTCAACGGCTTGCTGATGTTGAAGATGGCGGACATCTACGCCCGCGACCGCGGTGCCTCGCTCGAAGCGTTTCGCCGGGCGAAGGCCTGGCATCCCAAGCACCTCGGCAAACACAATGTCATGCGGCTGTTCGGCCTGTGGCTCGGCGGCAATGAAGTTCGCGAGCTCTGGCGTATGCTGTCCGCCAAGTAGCGGCAGCAGCAATGAATTCCGACTGTAACACACTTTTCATCGAACGAGCGCTGCAGTCGCTGGTCATGGATCAGATCCGCGAGCTCGGCAAGCACGTCGGCACGCATACGATCGACGTCCATTACGGCACCCCGAACTTTACAGCCGACGACATAACTGCTGTCCGTTGCCGGTTCTTTCCAATGGTGGAACCGATCAAGGGCGCGCTGTTCGTCGGTACAGCGATGAAGGCAGCCGATGAACTGTGCGCATCGCGGGAGTTTCATCTTCTGCATGCGCACTTTGGTTATCCAGACGCTCTCGCTGCTTTCAAAATCGGCAGGAGACACGGGCTGCCTTATATCGTTTCCGTGCTGGGTGACGACCTGCTGCTTTATCCGCAGCGCAACCGGTACCTGCGTCGCTCGATCGCCACCGTCATGGCCAACGCCGCCGCTGTGATCGGGGTCTCGCTACACCTGCTCGACACTGCCGTTGCCTTCGGCGCCGACCGGCAGCGCTGCCACCACATCCCTGACGGCATCCGCCCGGAGGTTTTCCATCTCGCCACCGATGCGCCGCATGACCGGGCACCCACGATTCTGTTCGCCGGCGCGTTCCTGCCGGTCAAGAACGTCCTGCGCATGATCGATGCCTTCGCCATAGTGCAGCGTGAGCGGCCGGACGTGCGATTCATGCTGGCCGGTGACGGGCCATTACGCGAGGCCATGGAGCAGCGGAGCGCAGATGCAGGATTGACGCAGACAGTCGAGTTTGTGGGTCACGTCACGCAGCCGCAACTGGCCGGGCTCATGCAGCAATCGAGCGTGCTCTGTCTGCCGTCGGTCAGTGAGGGCTGGCCGAACGTGATTGTTGAAGCACTGGCCTGTGG
>DPYP01000296.1:0-20598 GCA_003545375.1 Lentisphaeria bacterium | reverse complement strand
ATTGTAGGTATGTCTTCGAAGCGTCGACAACTTTGGTCAGTTCGGCGCCGTCGTTGTCTCGGATTTCCTGGAGCGCCACGATATCCGGGCAGCCGGCCTGGTCGACAATTGCCTTGGCCAGCATGTCAAAACGCCCATCGCCGACGTCGTCGTCGATATCGAGTCGCTCATTCAAGACTCTCGACGGATGCTCGATGCAGGTGTCGAGATTGAACCCGTTAAGCGTCAGGATGGTGGTGTGTTTGTCATCCTGCTTCCAGTTCGTGCTGGCAGGTTGCACCGATTTACAGGTCGTGCGGATGGGGCCCGTGACGGCAATCTGATAGGAGGCGCTGCGATAATTCAGCGGGCCGGTCACGGCCTCGTCCAACGTCGATCCGACGTTTACATTCGGCGCTTTGTCGTAGTCGACGATGCGGAAGCCGGGAAACCAGCGCTCGGGATTGTCGGGATCGAGCAGGACGCCGCCGCTACTGTTCAACGCGTCATAAAGATCAGCAGGGGCGACGACGTAATCGCCGAACGGATTGCTCGGAGCAATGAACACCGCACCGGCTTGGACTCCGACCAACATGCCCTCGAGCCCGTTCAGGTAGCGTGCCAGTTCCCTGGCATCCGCCGGAAAACTGTCGGCCGTGAACCAGGCCGGAGTGATGGTCGGGCCGTGCATGTCGATCACCGACATCTCTTCGGCCTTGATCTGCGTGGTCGGTCGGTCGTCCTCGTTTTTGGAGAAATCGAGTACCTTGCCCTCAACCTCGATCAGGGCACCGATGGACGCATCGCGGTGCCGGCTGTACACGAAGATCCCTGCCGATACATCGGGGTCGTCACTGCCGGAGGGGTCCTGGATGAAGTAGCCTTTGCGCGTGTTGCCGATGGCGACACCACGTGTGCGAACAGTCTGGCCGGCAAGCGGCGATTCCAGGTCCGGGCCCTGGATGGCTTGGATCGGGGTCAGCTTCATTTATGCTCCTGATGGGCTCCGGGTACATTGGATCGGGCGACAGGAGAAAGCAATGCTTGACAATGGATCGTCTTCGTCTGCGTCGATGCCGGTACATTGGGCATGATGAGGGGCGGTCGGAGGGGAACCTCAGCGGATACTGAACGATTCGTCAGGGCATGAAATTCGAATCACGCGGGACTGAAATGCCACTGCCTACCGCTGCTCGATCACCACTCCAACACCAGAAAACTGCGATATGGCAGTTCATTCCGTGTGGTCACGGTAATCGTTTGTCCGTCTATGACACAGTCTGTCATGGCTTCGGCGGGTTCCTTCATGGGAGCGAGAAGGGTGCTTTTAGCAGGCCGTGTGGGAGCCGCCATCACATGCACCGACGACTGCGCGGTATCCGGTGTTCCATTGAAAACCACCAGGAACTCCTCTCCCTCCCCCTTGAAATGCATCGGCATATGGTAGGGCGCGCCGCTTACCATGGGTGAGCTGAATTTTCCCGCGCTTAGAAAGGTAACGATTTTCCGGATGATCGTCTGCCTATGAAAGCTGCGCGGCAGGCGCGCGGGATCCGGTGCGCTGCACGTTGCCACGCGCCCACCGAGCTCGTTCTCGCAAACGACGAGTCCGGCGCCGCAACGTTTTTTCTCTGGTGTCAGAATTGTTGTCCACTCATTTGCTTCATTCAACGGCTCCAGCACACAGATACTCTCGAGCTGGTTGACGTTGAAATAATGGCCCTCTGCAACACCCGTCCTGCTTGAATTGACCATTTCAATCGAATACACGGCTTCTTCCCTACCTACCAGGCCTTTGGAAGTCACGCCGATAAACTCGCCGAAGCCGCGTTGACAGAGTACGTCTGCACTGATTCCGTCAAGTAATAGTCCCCCGGAGAGCAGTTTCCGGATCGCCTCGTCGTCAAAGGCCCAGGCCAGGCTCCCGAAAATAGCGTTTACTTCCTGGAGTCTCGCCGAAACGGGAATCCCATACGGCAGCAGGAAATTGCCGGGCCCGAAGGAGGAGGCATCCAATTCCTGCATATCCTTGCCCATCAAAGTGCGCACATGCGCCTGGGCGTCCTCGACCCATGGGATGCCGACGCCGCAGGTCTCCAAGCGATCCGGAAATCTTGCCGCGATCCATTCCAAAGCCGGTCGGCTGTTGTCCAGGAGAACGTCGATTTCCGGTTCTCTGTCCGCTGGGTTTCCAGCAAAAGGAAACAGGTCGAGGAACAGGGCATCCGAGCCGTAGAACATGCAAAAGGCCATTTCGGACCAGCTCATGGTGTCTGACTTGGTCCAGCTGGTGAACGGAAAGTTCTCTATTTCAGGGGCGACTTCGCAAGTAGGGGGTCGGAAGTTTTTCTGGATGTCCAGCATCATGATACAAGAATCCTGGCTGTTTCCCGTGGCCTCACGATATCCGCCGTAGTGCGGTCTGTGGGCCACCTCGCCGTCGATAGTCAGGGCATCGAAAAGCCTGTGCCAATCACGACCCTCGGCGCTGTGGACGGCGGGCAGTGAACTCATAAGACCAATCTTGGTGGCGCCCGGGGCATTCTCTGATACTGCTCGCGTCACGCCTTCGGCCACCTCAAGGTGAATGTCACGCCACAACTCCAGCCACTTATCCCGCCACGGATGCGGCGTGCCCGGCAGAAGAATGTTTTGGACTACCTCTGCGCGGGTGACTGCCTGGTCAACCTTCTCGGCAAAGCGACCGAGGATCTCGTCCTCGAATCCGCCCCATTCCAGCGGGGTGTGGTTATGATACCGAAAATCATCCTCGATCCAGATCACCCGAAAGCCGAGCGTCGCAAAGCGCCCGTATTGGCGATAGATGTAGTCGCGCCATCCCGGATCAGCGAATGAGGCACATGCCAGGCTCACTTCGCCGGCAGGGGAGACCATGGGTTTGAAGTTGCGGTCTTTCGGGAATCGGCGTCCACGATCACAGTGCAGGACCAGCATCCAGGGGTTGAGGCTGACGACCACTCCGGCCTTGTCCAAGACCGATTTAATCGCCTTGATCGCTTCAAACCAGACGTCCTCCGCTTTTACGGTCAGCAGCCCATTGTTCCATTCCTCTCCAGCGAAGAAAAGAACGACTTCCTCAATGCCATGTGTCTGACAATAGCGGCCGAGAGTAGTTGCGTCACGTTCCGCATTTTCCCCGGGGAGAACCTGGAACCGTAAATGATAACGCAAAGAATTTGCTGCTTGTTCGGCCATTGTTTGAGCATAAGATTCTGAAACGATGTTGTCAAGCGGTAAATCCCGAAAGCGTGGGCGTCCAGCATGCTGCATGTCGCAGAGGTACACCCAAAGCGGCACTGACAGATCCTGTACGCGTGTTAAGCCGTGAACCGGTGTCATAGTACGCGTTCACCAACCAATGTCGACAATCACCATACGGGGAAATTATGATCACCACTGAACTCAAGGCGGTCTCGCTGGCATTTGTGTTACTCGTCGGGGTAGGGTGCCAGTCGTTTATACTGGCACCAGGCATCCCGGCACTGACGTTGACTCCGCTGCCGCCGGTTGGCGAGGCGGTCGACGGCCCATTTTTCGAGGACGCCACGGACGAGGTGGGCATTGGCAGTGGCCCCGATGCGGCCTGGGGTGACTTCAATAATGACGGTTGGGTCGATGTCTATCTCTCCGGTGGACTGTGGCAAAACAACGAGGGCAAATTCGCGCAGGTTGATTCAGTAGTCGGCGGCGGTAAAGGTTTCTGGGGCGATTACGACAACGACGGGTTTCTCGATATTTTCACTGCTGCGTCCGGAAAATTGTTCCACAACCTCGGTGGGCAGGGCTTCGAAGACGTCACCAATCTCGTGCCGGAACGCGGCGAACATGTTTCCCGTGGGGCGGTGTGGGGCGACTTCAACAACGACAGCTATCTCGATATCTATTACGCTGGCTACGAAGTCTGGGAACCCTCGAGGGACTATGCCGACATTCTTTACCTGAATGAAGGCGGCACGGCATTCAAGAAGCATTGGGAGTCCCCGTCAAAAGAGCGCGCTCGCGGCGTAACTGCGGCCGACTTCGACAACGACGGCGATCTGGACGTTTATGTTTCGAACTATCGTCTGCAGCCCAATAAGCTTTGGCTCAACGATGGGATGGCCGGCTTCACCGAGGTCAGTGAAGCGCGAAAGGTCGATGGCGATGGCGACCTCAGCGCCTGGGGACATACGATCGGCAGCGCCTTCGGGGACCTCGACAACGATGGCCTGATCGATATCTTCGTTGGCAACTTCAGTCACGCGGCCGCTTATCAGGATCGTCCGAAATTCCTGAAGAACCTTGGAGCCGACAGCGGTTGGGTGTTCGAAGACAAGAGCGACGGGGCCGGGCTTGACTGGCAGGAATCTTTTGCCTCGCCGGCCCTCGGCGACTACGACAACGACGGCGACCTCGACCTCTATTTAACGGCGGTGTACGGACACAATCACAACGTCATGTACCGCAACAACGGTGACTGGACCTTCACCAATGTGACTGACCGCGCCAACGTCAGCCGCGACAATACCTATTCCGCTGCCTGGGCTGACTTCGACAACGACGGCGACCTCGATCTGGCAACCGGCGGGCGGTTGTACCGCAATCGCGGCAACGCCGGACACCGCCTCAAGATTCGGTTGATCGGAGGTCACGGCGTCAACAGCGCCGCGATCGGTGCTTCGGTGCGATTGCGGGTGGGCGACAAGACCCTGACGCGCGAGGTCGAAGGTGCCACTGGCGAAGGCAACCAGAACGACTTGACCCTGCACTTTGGTCTTGGCGAGGTCACCGGCGATATCGAAGCCGAGGTGCGCTGGCCCGGCGGCGACGTGCAGAATTTTACCTTACAGAGCGATCATCTCGCAACGATTCGCTATCTCCCGGGCAAATAGCAGGACAGACAAAGGATTGGCAGGCTGGCGTTGGTCGAAGAGCCATTAATTTGCTGATATCCCCGGGATGCTCCGGAGTCGCTTCGATCGTGGCACGGGTGTTCAGGCGGCGGAGATCATTACAATCGCAGCAATTGCCAGGCCGAGGCCGCAGAGTTGCGACGGGTTCAGCCGTTCGTTCCACGCCAGGCGCATGATGACTATTGTGAGCATCAGTCCGAAAACGGTAGCGATCGGGAAGAAGACGATGCCCGGCAGCAACATAATAGCCTCGATCCAGAAGATCGTGGCGATGCCGCAGCACAGGCCCGATTGAATGCCGTGCCACACTTCCAGCCGCTGCGGAACCGCCGACCTGACTGCGGTGGCACCGGCTAATACGACGACGCTGACGAAATTGAACAGCAGGATGAACATGTAGCGCGAGGCTGCCAGATCCAGTTCTTTAACCAGCTTGAATGTGGTGCCTAAAATACCCTCCAGCAGGAAGGATATCAGGATGCAAAGCAGCCAGCCTCGCGTTGTTGACTGCGCCTGTCCGGGGGCATTGCTGCGTCCCATCAGCACGATACAGGCCGGCACCAGCAGCAGTCCCCACGTCTGCCATGCGGTGGGGCGCTCTCCCCAGACAATCGAAAACAGCACCGGCAGACAGATGGACAGGTTCAGGATCGTCCAGCTCAGCCCTGCCGGTCCGAGCCGCATGGCAGTGAGCAAGAGTAGCCTCGACACGGCAATACTCAGTCCCCCGACCAGTGCCAGGATGACAATCTCAGGGCCGTGGGTATACCCGTCACTGCTGACCAGGGCATAGAGGCAAAAGAGGATGACGATGGTCAGGCGTTCAACGGCCAGCATGGGCAGGCGTCGGGCATTGGCTGCCAACGCCGCCTTGTAGACGACGACGGCAAGTGTCCCGGTGACAACGCCGGCTGCAAGGATGAGATAGGCCAATGAGCAGGTGAGGTGAAGGGTAGGCTGTGAAAGGCGGGGCTGATCGGAGGCTAAATGTAACCCGGATCCGGGCAAGGAGAAGTGGAGCCGTCCCGATCCCTTCTCCATCCGTTGCAGTCCGCGTTATTGTAGCTTTTCGTTTTCCTGCTAATTTTCAAACATGACGACAGCTACAGCAAGCGAGTTGCTGCCTGCGGTTCACTGGGGCGGCACAGAGATCACACGCCTGATCATAGGCGGCAACCAGATCCGCGGGTTCTCCCACGTGTCTGTCGAGCTCGACGAGGAGATGCGGGACTATCATACGGTCGACAACACGGTGGCGTCCTGGTTCCGTGCCGAGGCGTGCGGGCTGAACACTATGCAGTCGCGCGGTGACGCAGTGGTATTTGAACGTCTGCAAGCATACCGGGAGCGTGGCGGCACGATGCAGTGGATCTGCCAAACTGCCGGCGAACATCCCGATCCGTTCGAGAATATTCGTGAGATCGCCAATCACGATCCGATCGCAATCTATCACCATGGATCGGTCAGCGACAGCTTGTGGCAGTCGGGAACGTTCGATCAGGTCGAGGATCGGCTGAAGGCCATGCGTGATACCGGCGCGATGGTCGGTATCGCGGCGCACATGCCCGAGATTCTACAGTACGTCGAGGACCAGGGATGGGATGTGGATTTTTATATGACCTGTTTTTATAACATTGCCAAAAACGCCCGGCGCGAGCTGGTGGCGGAGGGTGCGCAGAATATCGAACCTTTCGACGACGGAGACCGGGACGTCATTTGTGAGTTCATCCAGCAGACTGACAAGCCTTGTATCGCCTACAAGATCCTTGGGGCCTCCCGCAAGTGCAGTTCAGCTGAGTCGATTCGCGAAGCGTTCAAATTTGCCCTGGATCGCATCAAGCCGATTGACATTGTCAACGTCGGCATGTTTCAGAAGCACAGCGATCAAGTGGCAATGAATGCCGAGATCGTTCGCGAGATTGGCTGAGAATCCGCCTGGGCCACCCGGTGTTATGCCTGCTTAGCGTGCGTCGCAGAGGTGCGATCAGGCGGTATAGTATGCGTCAACCCGATCACGAGAAGAAGCCGCATGATATTGGCCAAAATTTTCGGCGGACTTCCAACCAACCCGGCCTGAGGAGCGAAGACAGTGGCGATGAAAACATACGGGGTCGGCATTGTCGGCTGTGGCGAAGTTTGGGGGTGGCATCGGGAGGCATTCGATCACTTGGATTGCCTGCGCTGCGTAGCTGTCTATGACCCGAACGCAGAGCGCCAGGCGGCAGCTGCGGCGGCGACGGGGGCACGGGAGGCGGCCAGTGCCGATGAGGTATTGACCGACGCCGATGTTGATATCGCGGCAATCCTGACGCCTGTGTTCACGCATGCGGATATGGTCGAAACCGCCACCGGTGCGGGGAAACATCTGATGCTGGAGAAGCCCATGGCGATCGGACTCGCGGAGGGCCAGCGCATTGTCGATGCGATCAGCAACGCCGGTGTCAAGTGTTTCCATCCCACGCTGAGGTCCCTGGCCTCCGATCTTTTTACGGAGCTGGAGGCGTGGACTGCCGATGACGGGCCGGTTGGGCCTGTGCGTGCAGCTTTCTACCATTTGGTTTGGACGCCGTTCTCATCCGCGGCGTGGTTGACAGACCGCAGCACCTGTTTGCCCATTGCGGAGTATGATCCGCATGTGCTCGACACGTTTCTGACGCTGACCGGTGACGAACCGGAGAGCGTCTGGTGCCACGCCGGTCGCTATTGCCGGTCGTTCGACCAGGATGATGTGATGAGCATGATCATCACCTTTCGCGATCAGCGTTTTCTGCAAGTCGATGTCCATTGGGTGATGGACCCGGCCTGGCAGGCGCCGGGTTATGTAAATTTCGATATCGTCTGTGAGCGCGGCTACATCCGACACAACTGGTTTTC
Organism: Lentisphaeria bacterium; assembly: GCA_003545375.1. Classification (GTDB taxonomy): domain Bacteria; phylum Verrucomicrobiota; class Lentisphaeria; order JABSQK01; family CAJWLW01; genus CAJWLW01. The sequence continues at coordinate 12,832 of DPYP01000296.1, read as the reverse complement.
AGCCGAATGGTTCAGCGCAGAAGGGTCAGGTTCGTTCGAGTCCGACCGCCTGGAATCCTGCGGTAAGCGCTGGGAGCACTATGCAGCGTTGATTGAGGCGATCGAAACCGGTGGCGACCTGACACCGAGTGAGTTCGACGGCCTTGCCTATGTCCGTATCCAGGACGCGGCCATGCGCTCGGTGCGCACCGGTGAAACCATCCAGTTGTAGCAGCGCTTGTCCCAGCTCAACGCATCTGCCAGCGAATGCCGCCAAAGAGCGAACGCAGACGTGCCAGGCGGTTGGTGTCGAGATAGGGCGGATCCAAGGCGGCCAGGTTTTCGCGAACTCGGCCTGGTGTGCGGGCACCGAAGCAGCAGCTGTCGATTTCCTGCGCCAGCACGAAACGCAATGCTGCTTCCGGGATGGAGTACGGCTTGAGGAAATCCAGTACATCCGCGTCGGTATATGGTGGAGCGTCCGGCAGGTTGCCGTGGTCGATATGTCGGCGAATACACTCATGTGCGGCATCTATGCTGACCAGCCCCGACTCCACTGAGGGCTGATTCAGCGGCATCATCACGACCGTGCCGACCCCATGCGCACGACAGAGCGGCAGGATGTCGTCGATGGCCGTCTGCAGGAGGAAGTTGACGGTCAGCATGACGACGTCAAAGACCCCGGACGGTACCGCCTGTTTAAGAATCTCATGGGTGCCGTCGGCTTCCGATAATTCGCTGATGCCGATAAAACGGACCTTGCCCTGGGCCTTGAGCTTGATCATGGCCTCGCAGCAACCGTCGCTCATGAACTGCTCGTAAGAGTCTGCCGTGCGCATGCCGTGGCCAAGAAAAATATCGAGCCGATCGCGTCGCAGCCGACGAAGGCTTTGTTCAGCAGCCGCGACAACGCCTTTCGGGGTGCCGATGTAGGTGGCTTCCGGTGAGAAGTCAGTGTACGGCATATGCTTGGTTTGGACGAGCACGTCGTCGTGTCCGAGTAGCGCTGCTCCTATGGCTTCCTCGCTGCCGGAATAGTGTTCTGCAGTATCGATGAGGTTGATGCCGGCATCGATCACGGCTTCGATTGATGCGGCAAAGTCATCGGGAGCATCAATGGCTCCGCGTGCAGCACCATAACTCAATTCGGATACAGTAAGACCGGTGCGGCCAAGGGGACGATAGCGCATGGAGATTGGCCTCGAATTAGAGTTGATATGCCCTTGGCAACAATTTGTTGCGGATAATTTGCACAGTTTATTCAGGAATGACACCGGTCTGCAGCGATTTTACCAATACTCGCCGTCCGGCCGTGGGTGATGTGGCCAGTGGTTGCTGCTGTCGCTGCCGCGGCAGATGATGGCCTGCTCGTGCCAGTTGGTCAGTGCCCGTACATCGAGCGGAGCGTAACGCAAGGTCAGTCCACAGCGTCGCCGGTCCGAATTATTGGGCTCCGAACCGTGCGCCAGCATGTCCGCGTGCAGTGAAATTTCGCCCGCCTGCAGGACATTGAGAACCGGTTGCCCAAGTTTCTCTGCATCGACGATTTCCTGTGGATTGGCCGCGGGGTCCAGGGTGGTTTTCCACTCGAGATGTCCCATTCTGTGGGTGCCAGGGAGGAACTGCATAGCAGCATTTCCGGCATCGGCATCATCGATCGCCAGCCACGCAGTGACGCAGCGGGATTTGTCGAACGGCCAATATGATGCGTCCTGATGCCAGGGAACCTTTTTTTCATCGTACGGTGATTTCGAGAAGAAGTGACTGGTCCACAGGGCGAAGTTCGGCCCGACCAGATCTTCGACCAGATCCAGCATGCGTTCGTTCATGCAGATATCGTACAACCGGGCGGAACACAGGTGGTAACTCATGATCGAATAGCGGTCCCTGTCGATCGCTTCCGCCTTGACTTGCAGTTTATCGAAAAACTCACGGTTCTCTCTGGCGGCAGCCGTATCAAAAACACGGAAGGGGGCGAGGAAGCCGCGTTCGTTGTAGTCGACTATTTGCCTTTGCGACAAAACCCGGGGATTCGGGTTGTCGACCGGCACGAAGCGGAGGTCGCGCTGCAGTGGGTCGAGGTCCGCACCTCGGTGGATAAGGGGAGGGGGGCCTTGTTGACAATCCCAAAGCATCTTTTTCACCGCCTCTCGAACTTCGTGGCATTGCGCGTGTTGTTCAGGCATTTATGTCCGGCTGCGTTTTTTGAAATCGCAGGTGTTTAGCGAGCATTGCGAGGCATCGCTGCTGTCGGACACAGGCCGGGATAGCTACTGTACCAGTAGCACTGCTTGTCGCAAGCTGCTGTGACAGATCGGGGAACCTTCGCAGCTCGCCATCAAGGCGGGGGGGCGATCATAGTCTCGATGCGAAGGGTGACCGTTTTACTGGGCCAATTTCCAAGCGTAGACAGAAAGACACCACAGCACCAGTTTTGAACTGCAATCGACCAGACCATGCAGTGTACATGATTGCGAGTTAAGTTCCCTGCAACCCCACATGCCGTATGACCACTTTTTGCAATCCCATTCCACTTCCGAACTACCCGCGCGGGCGCTTCAGTATTCCGGACGACATCGCGTTTGGCTGGGTCAATAACGGCGAACGCCGGGACTACCGCGAGGCCGCCGACCCGAGCGTCCTCTGGCACGACGGCAAATGGTATCTGTACGCTTCCTGCGGCATGGCCTGGCAGAGCAGCGATTTCGTGTCGTGGGAGTATTGCCCGATGAACGTGTACGACATCGGCTATGCCCCGACGATCATGGCGCACGGCGGCGCTTTCTATCTCACCGCCAGCGAGGCGCCGCTTTTCCGCAGTGACAGCCCCCTGGGCCCCTGGGAGGAAGTCGGGCCACTGCTGACTCCGGCTGGAGAGCCGTTGCCGCATTACCAGGATCCGATGTGCTTCTCCGATGACGACGGTCGTGTGTACATATATTGGGGCCTGGGGGCGCCTGGCATCTACGGTGCTCAGCTCGACCCGGATCAACTGAACCAGACGATCACCGAGCCGGCAATCATGTTCGCCTATAACCCGGACCATGTCTGGGAGCGCTATGGTGAGTTCAACGAGAATCCGGCAGTCAGTTATGTCGAAGGTTCGTGGCTGTTCAAGAACGGTGATGCTTATTACCTCACCTACACGGCGCCGGGCACCAGTCTCAGTACATATGCGATGGGAACCTACGTCTCGCAGTCGGCCCTGGGACCGTACACCTACCAGCCGCGCAATCCGATCCTCCGCAAGACGTCGGGACTGGTACGCGGTCCCGGGCATGGCAGCTTTGTGCGTGGTCCGAGTGACACGCTGTGGGTTTTCTACACGTGCACGCGCTGTTACAATCACATCTTCGAACGACGCATCGGCTTTGATGCAGCCGGTTTCGATGACGACGGTAATTTGTTTGCAACCGCTACCGAAGTACCGCAGCTTGCACCCGGCGAACATGCGCATCCGGAGCAGGGCAACGATGCCGGACTGTTGCCGGTGAACCTGAATAAACTGGCGAGCAATTCGAGCAGTGCACCGGGCCGCGAGTGTTCGTATGCGATCGACGGTTCCATGCGCACCTGGTGGCAGGCGGCGAACGACGACACCGAGCCATGGTTGTCTGTCGACAGCCGCGGCTTATTCACGGTTTCGGCCGTACGTTTGATCTGGGCCGAACCGAATCTCGATTATCGGGCGGGCATCGTTCCCGGTCCGTATCGCTATCGTGTCGAGACCAAGGTCGACGCGGACGATGTCTGGGACATCGCAGTGGACAAGTCGGACAACGACGTCGACATGTTGATCGACTATATCACGTTCGCGCCGCGTCCGGCGACGTTCATGCGCCTGGTCGTTGTCGGATGGCCGGATGACCTTGGCGCGGGTGTCGTCGATTTTACGGTGTTCGGCAAAGGTGAATGCTCGAACTGACTACGGTCTTCGTATGCCGTAACACACTCAAGCATTCTTCATCAGATGCTTGAGCCAACGAGTCAAACCTTTCTCGCCTTTTGCGTCGAACTTGCCGGCCTCCATGCAGGTTTCCTTCGCAATACTGACAATCGGGTCGTACTTCGACTTGCCGCTGTGCGCGGATTTCTTGAACACAATGCCTTTCTCCCCACTCGTTGAGGAGAGCACGACGATGGGGATACCCGATGTTTCGCCACGTGATTCGTAGTCCTTCTTAAGCTCATCGATGAGCTCCCAGCCGTCCATGACCGGCATGTTGAGGTCAGTGATGATCAGTACCGGGTCATTATGGTATTTTTCTCGTATGATCTCGAGTTTTTCAAGTGCATCCTGACCGTTTTCCGCTTCGAAGATAACCACGCCGTTCGAACTCTTGCGAATCTGCCGGGCAACGAATTTTCGAATTGGCATCTCGTCATCAACAACCAGCACGGTATTGCTGTTCGGGTCCATTGCCTGGTTGATGGAGTCGATCATGTTTTCGTATTCAGCCTGATTCGACTGGCTGGCTTTGTCTGTGCTTTGGTAATGCGTTTTCTGGTCGGGATGCTCGGCCATTTTATGTCTCCGTATCCTGCGGACGCCATCGCTGGTCATCCGATTGGTGTTTACAGTAAAATAGTGAACGACGTGCCGTTTGAGCCGGTTTCGCATTTGATGCGGCCGTTGTGGACGTCGATGATCTTCTTGGTGATCGTTAGACCGAGTCCGGTGCCGCCCTGCTTCTTGGTCTTGAATGCGACAAAGAGGTTGTCGGCGATTTCTTTCGGCATCCCCTTGCCGTTGTCGGACATGACGACCGTAATCTGGTCGTCATGGAATGTCGACGTTATCGAGATTTCCGGATTTTCAACGCCGTGTTCGATCAAGGCTTCGGCGGCGTTCTTGCCGATGTTGAAGAAGGCCATGGTCAACTGCGCGCCATCGAGTTGGCGGGTCGGGATGGCGTCGTCGAAGTCGGAATTCACGGCGAGTTGCTTACCGCCGTTCTGCGTTGCAAAGGCCTTGATGTTGGCCGCGGCTTCCTTGAGCACGTCGTTTAGATTGGCGTCTTCAAAGACCGGGTTGTAGATCTTGGTAAACTGCAGATAACTCACTGCCAGCGCCGAACCGGCGGTGACAGCGCTTTCGGCCAGTTGCAGATCTTCCTGGATACTCTCGTTTTCGAGGGCCTCGGGTGAGATGTCCTCCAGGTCCTCCTTCAGGCAGTTGATCCAGGAGGTGGCGCCGATCAACTTGTTCTTGAGTTCGTGAATCGCCTGGTACGAGGTTTGTCGCAACCGCATCACTTCGAGGCCGAACGCGATGTTCGGCAGGATCATCGTGACTTCCTGAAACCCCGTGGCGCAGTCGTTGAGGGTGTTCAGTTCATCTATCGTAAATTCACGGGCACCGTTGGAAACGTCGAACTCCGGAAAAATGTCGTGGTCAAACAGCAACTGCAGGGCCCCGGCGTTCTGGGTCTGCTGCTGTTCCTTGTCGCTGCTGCGGTGAATAGAGGGGATTGGCAGGCTCAGCATATAATTCGTTTGCCCTGCGAGATCGGCGTCGATACCGTCGAAATGACGATCATCCTTCGGCGCATACGTGTAAATCACCAGGCCCTGGCTTACTGAACTGCCGGCGAGACTGTCCCAGGGCACCGACATACCAATCAGGGATTCGACATCGGAAAAAAGAAACTTGAGCGCCGGTCCTTCTTCGCCCAGAATCGAGCCGCCGGTCGCCCCGGATACCTCGATGAGAATATTCAGACACTGTTCCAGCATCTCTTCCGGCGATGATTGCAGGCTGTTCTGGATGACTTCCTGAATGTTCTGTTTGGACTGGTCCATGGTCTCCTTTTGGTGTGTGAGTGGTCCTGGAAGTTAGGTTGGCTGGTTGCCGGATTTCGGGCAATGTACGCCGTTCCACAGCTGCTGTCTATTGCATCCCAACCTTTAATTGCAGCCTGATGCCCGCCGGCCTTAATCCCCGTGAGTCTGTCATTCAGGGGACTTTGGATTAAGGTGTATCAGAATTGTGGCCCAGGGCATGATACGCTTCATCGGCAACTCGGGAACGACGGGAAATGATACGAAGATATACCAGTTGTTTGAATCACGTCGTGATTGGCACATTTGCAGTGTTCGCACTGGCGACTGCTGTAACGGGTGTCCAGTTCGAAGAAGTCGCTAATGACGTCGGTGTCAACGGTTTCTGCTGTACCGAAGTTGCCTGGGGCGATTACAACAATGACGGCTGGGTCGATATCTACAGCGACAGCCTGTGGCGCAACAACGAAGGTACGTTCAGCAAAGTCGATGGACCGTTCGAAGGTTCGGGAATCTGGGGCGATTTCGACAACGACGGCGACCTGGACTTGTACATGTACTCGGAAGGAACGCTGGCGCGGAACGACGGCGACGACAAGTTCATCGACGTGAGCGGCATCCTCGACGAGCGACCGATAGGGATCTGCCGTGGTGCTGCGTGGGGCGATTTCAATGGCGACGGTTATCTCGATCTGTACATCACCGGATACGAGAACTGGGATACCGGGGGAGAATGGCATGATGTAATCTTCAGGAACAACGCCGGCAAATCGTTCACCAACATCTGGCAGACCCCGTCGATACGCCGGGCTCGCGGCGTGACTTGTGCCGACTACGATGAGGACGGCGATCTGGACATCTACGTGTCGAACTATCGGCTGCAGCCGAACTGGCTGTTTCGCAATGACGGCGACTTCACGTTCACCGATGTCGCTATGGACGTCAGCAGCGTTGCCGGCGACGGGGACCAAGGCGCCTGGGGGCATACTGTCGGCTCGGCATGGTGCGACTTCGACAACGATGGACACATCGACCTGTTCGTCGGCAACTTCAGTCATCCGCCCGCCTATCAGGACCGGTGCAAGTTCTATCGCAACGTGGCAACTGTCGATGGGCGGAACTTTCAGGCGCATCCGGGTGAGATCTTACGCTGGCAGGAATCTTATGGCACACCGGCGTTCGGCGACTTTGATAACAACGGCTTCCTCGACCTCTACCTGACAACCCTCTATGGCGGTGATCGCAGTTCGCTGTTTCAGAACACCTCTGCGGCCTTGAATATTCACCCGGGTGAGGACGTAGTCGGGCTGCAGGCGGACACCTGGACGATGGCAGACGTCACGGACGCCACGGGCACCGCCCATTCCGGCTCATACCAGGCGGCCTGGGCGGATTTCGACAACGACGGCGATCTCGACCTGGCGACCGGCGGCCTGATTTTTCGGAATCGCATGAATGAGGACACCCCGGAAGCCGAGCGCCATCACTGGATCAAGGTTCGCTTGAAAGGGGAGGGGATCAATGCGTATGCGATCGGTGCGGAGGTCCGCATACGCCCGAACCACAGTCGCTGGATCCTGACGCGCCAGGTCGAAGGCGGCACCGGCGAAGGCAATCAGAACGACCTGACGCTGCATTTCGGGCTGCGCGACCACAGCGCTGCCGTCGAGCTCCAGGTGATCTGGCCAGACGGCACGGAGCAAGTGCAGACATCCGAAGTAGACCGGACAGTCGAGATCGTCAAAGACACACCCAATGCTTTTCACAGTTCTAAAATTAGCCGACGACGCATGGGCTATGTCGTCTTCGAACACAGTCCCATGGTGACCCTGCAGCCGCGCCATGTACCGGAGCCTGAGCGCATTGTCGACACAATTTCATGCGTCCTGGCCCAGGAGGAGTACGAATCAATTCAGCTTGGTGTGCACGCTCTGGCAGCCGGCATCAAGGATATTGAGGTGACGGTCGAGTCCGACCTGACGGTGACCACGTACCACCGTATCAGTGCGGCGGACAAAGAGAAATTGGCGGTGCTGTCTGTGCCGCCCGATCACGACGAGGTCGTGCGCTGGATCGGGAGCTCCGTACATTTGCAGCGTGGCAATGTTTATGAGGCGCTGGACAGTGGCGACAGCGTCAACTTCTGGTTGACATTCCACGCAGACAAAGAGACGGAACCAGGCGTTCATCAGGGAAAGATCCGGATAAAGCCTGCCGGCCGGCCCGAGACGGTGCTGGATCTCAACGTGACAGTCCGGCCCTTTGAATTGCAGCCGCCCAGGGCTGCCTTCGGCATATGGTTTCGGGAAGACATGCTGCCCAAACGTCTGGGTGGCCTGGCAACACCGCGGGATACCGTGTTGGCGATCTACCAAGACATGGCGGCACACGGCCACAACTCCTCCATATTCTATCCCGGGGGGGACTTCGGAGTATTGCCGCCCGAGAATAGCCATTCGCTTGACAAGCTGATTCCTCTGGCCCACCAGGCCGGCCTCCTCGATCCAAACATCCCGAGCCTCATCATCGGCGGTATCCCCGGAGACCTCAAAGGTGAAAAACTGGCCGCTGCAGTCGATTGGCTGCGCCAGGCGTGTCGGGACCGGGGCTGGCCGGAGATGTTGACCTTCGTATTCGACGAACCCAAATACCCGCAACAGGATAATCGGGTAACGGCAATGTTGACGAAGGTACGCGATATTTCGACCCGATCGACGATCGATGTGGGCGCTTCTGCGGCATACGGGTATGGATATCTCACCGATGTCATGACCGTTCATGATGGATTGATCTCGCCGGAGTTGATGGCGGAGTCGCAGCGCCGCGGAACGGAGATTTGGACCTACACCTACCGCATGTGGCGCAAGGACATGGATCCTTTGCGCCAGCGCTACTATGCCGGATTCTACACATGGGCGCTCGGGCTCGGGGGTAACTGGGTCTGGGCGTATCACCACAACCACCATCGCCATGCCTGGTTTCCACCAGACAGCCACGAACCCATGCCCCTGACGGCGCTCGAAGCGCGCCGCGAAGGCATTGACGACTACCGCTATCTGCAGATGCTCGAGGACTCAGTGGCGGCACATCCCGACAACCCGGCAGCCCGTGAGGCCGCGAAATGGCTGGAGGCTTTGAGACCCCGCATTATTGGTACGGCGCCCTACGTTTCGGAGGCCGGCAAACCACTGGCACTGACAGAATATGACCAGATTCGCGATCAGGCGGCGGCCTTTATAGAGCAATTGGGTCCTGTTGCAAACGAAGATCTGATGCTTTCGCCGATCACCGGCGCCAGGGACGAGGCGGCGGCCTACCGGGGCAAATCAGTGGCAGCGTGTATCGTTGGACTGAAAAAGCCCAACGTCTCACAGCGTCGTGCTGCGGCCTGGGCACTTTTTGAGATGGGGAAAGCAGCGGCACCGGCGGCGGAAGCACTGGCCTCGCTGCTTGAGGATCCCGGCGTACGGGTGCCGGCACTGCGTGCCCTGGAAGCCATTGGGCCGGAGGCGGTGCTTGCCCTGCCTGAGCTCACGAAGTTGCTGGGACATCCAGATTTCTACATCCGTGTCGGCGCTATGCTGACCCTGGCAGAGATCGGTTGTCCGCTGGACAAACGGGAGATCGGCGGCAAGCGATCGCCTTCTGCCCATGCCGCTGTGGTAAGCGAATCGCTGGTCATTGCTTTTCTGGATGAATTCCCAACAATCGCCCATGAGGCCGCGGAGGTCATGGCTGCTTTCGGCTCCTTCGCCAGACCGGCGCTGCAGCCGGCGATTGAGATGCTCGGCCATGCTGATCCGGGTCGTCAGATAGGTGCACTACGCGTCATCACCGCACTGGGGCCGGATGCTGCGCCGGCGGTGCCAAAGCTCATCGAAATGCTTTCCGGACAATCGCAGGAAACCCGATGTATCGAGGCACTGGCCGCGATCGGGCCAGCTGCCGCCGCCGCCATTGCAACGCTGGAACAACACGCCGCGAAGCAGGCCGGGGCGGACCAATCGGCTTTGTATGCCCTGTGTTGTATCCGGGGTGACATTTCCGACTTCCGCAAACTGATCGATTTGCTCGAAGACGCGAACGTGGATGCTGCAACGAAAAAGCAGGTCGTCACGAGGCTCGATCAATTGGGTGCCAAGGCACAACCTGTTGCGGATGAAATCCGACGGCTGCTCACGTCGGAGGCACCAGGCGATTGGCAGGAGGGCTTAAAGTCATTTCTCGAAAACGTCGACAAAGGCAGCGTGCCGTAGGCTGTATTTCATTAGTGACCAAGCTGCACAGCACCTGGCCGCAATGCTGCTGAATGCAAGCGAATGCGTCATGGGGCGCCGCTTGCCGCCGGGCGGCATCCCGACGGTGCCCGCATTCGGACCTGGGCTTTTGCCACTGGCCCATGGACCTAACGAATACGTTGGTATCGAGAGCATCGTGCAGGCGAGCAAGATGCACGGGCTTGCTGCCCTGGATTATCTTCACTGAGCAAACTTCAACCCGGAATTCGCCATGTCTTTCATCGAGTACATTGACCGCCACATCGTTTACGAGAATCCCACACCACAGAACCGCAGCCGTCATGGTTTTTTCCCTGGACTGGTAAAGCTGCCGTCCGGGGATTTGCTGGCCTTGTTCATGTTGGGTGAGGCGTTTGAAGCAGCCGATGCAACGACGGTGGTGTCGCGCTCGCAGGATCAGGGGCGCACCTGGCATCTGGAAGGGCCCCTGCACGTGAAAGAAGAGGCGCACCGCTACGACTCCGACTTCATGAAACCGACGGTGCTGAGTGACGGCACGCTGATCGCCATGGGCTACCGCTTTCACCGATCCGACCCCGACCAATTGCTTACCAACCCGGAAGCCGATGGCCTGCGCAATGGTGACGACCTCGTTTCGGTTTCCCGCGATGAGGGGCGTACATGGTCGCATCCCAGGGTCATTGCCAGGACACGTCCGGAGTTGATCGAACACTCAGGCCCTGTTATTCAACTGCGGCGGGGCACGATACTGGGGGCCGGTTCTTTGTTCCCCATGTGGGACGGTACGAATCCCAGCGGCTTTGTCGGCGCCTTGCTGCAGAGCGAAGACGGGGGCGAGACGTGGGACGATCAATCCATTTTCTTTGAAGACCCTACTGGACACTACGCACCGGCCGAGCCGCGATTGTGTGAGATGCAGGATGACCGGGTCGTCGCCCTGGTGTGGATGGTGGATCACGTCGAAGAAAGAAACCTGCCGAACGGCGTGACGGTGTCCCATGACGCCGGAAAAACGTGGTCCGATCCGATCGATACCGGTATCCCGGGGCAGGCCTCGAACCTCATGCATTGGGAAGACGACCTGCTGCTGACGATTCATTGCCAACGGGAAGGTGAAGACATCGGGCTGTATGTGCGGTTGGTGGATTTTTCCCAGGACCGGTGGCGCACCATCAAGGAAGCGAATATCTGGGCCAATGCACCCGCCATGAAGGTGGCTGCCTACGCGACGATGGGGCGCAACCTGAGATTCGGTCAACCTTCGCTGTTACGCCTGGATGACGGTGACATTCTGGCGACCCATTGGGCGATCGAGGAAGGGCAGGGCATGATTCTGACGCATCGCCTTCGGATTCACCCCTGACCGCTGCCAGGCGACGCGGCGGTGACGTTCTTCATTCCACCCTTTGTCCCGATCTGATCTTCCTGAAACCTGGAACCTGAACCCTTTTCCCATTCTTACGGAATGTCGAAGACAAGCGGCTTATCGGGATACACGCCGTCGATGTCCCGCTGCCAGAAGTATATCCGCCGCTTGTCGAAGAGCAGGCCGCTGGTGCGTAGTGTGTACTCGCCCAGACCCTGGTCCGGATGCAGCTTCTCACCGCCTTTGTTCAGCCCCTTCGGCCATGGCGTAGTGAGGAGATCAAACACCTCCTGCACCGTTACGAATTCCTGGTTCATCAGGTTCCCCAGCATCTCCTCGGCGCGGTCGCAGGCGTTCCAATAGGTCATGTCCGGGCCGTCCGGCGGTTGGTTGAAACGCTGCAGGTATTGCAGCCGCTTGTCGCGCGCAAACCGGCCATGTGCCGTTTCCGGTTGACGGAACGCCATGCCGCTGCAGTGGCTGCCGCCGGCGGTTCCCGGTTCAAACACATCAATGTAGTTGTAGCTGCCCTTCTCTATTGCCACCGATCGCTTCTGATCGTCGTGAAGCACGATGTTCTGGCCGCCCCAGAACTGGCTGTAGCGCGTCAGCAATTCGATGGCGCCGGGAACATCGTCGCAGAGTTCATGGCACATGTCTGGGATTGGCAAGGGAAAAATTTCCTCGGGCTCGTCGTCCATGTGCAGACCGGACCCGACGCCGTCCCAGATCAAGCCTTTCGACATTCCCGCATTCTTGAACGGGTCGGGGTTCGGCTTCCAGAAGGTAATGGGATCGTCGACATTCTTGATATGCAGTGGCCCCTGATCCGTCTCCGGCAGGTAGACGACGCGACACTTCTCGGTTGTCGGACCGGCGTTCGCATAGCCGCGGAACATCAGATAATGCGACAGACTGCGGTAGGCGGCCAGTTCGGCGTCGGTGAGCGGAGCCACGGCTTGTAATTCCCTGTCAACGGCCAGCACATGTTCGATCCACGGCTTGGCCTCCGGATACTGCGTGGTCGATGGGGCTCTTGCCACCCGCTCGCGGTGAAATTGCTCGAGGCCCGCGAGGAGTTCGTCGGGGTCGACGAACGGTGAGTCCGCCACAGCCCGCTGGAGGTTGCCCGCGAGAAATTGGTGGCGATTGGTGTTGATCTGGTCCGCTTCTTGGCGAGCGACAATGACGGGGTCGGGCAGCTTAACTGACATTGGTGTGTAACCCTGACTTGGATGAAAAAGAAAGACGGGTGGAAAGATCAGGAGGAAAAACAAAGAGGCACGATCGCATCAACTTTTTTGCCTGATCTCTTGCATGAAGTATTTCCTCGCATTCCGGGTTGTCAATCTTTCGATATCCAGTATTCGTGTGTCTTTGACAGGAACAATATACTGAACAGGACGCCAACGATGGAAGTGGACGCCAAACAGTTTCTCAAAGACGG
>DPYP01000414.1:0-6201 GCA_003545375.1 Lentisphaeria bacterium | reverse complement strand
CCGGCCCACAGGATAGGTGTCGCGGCGGATCTCCCAGCGTCGCAGATGCTGCGCCCGCACCGCGAGCTTCAGTGCCTCGCCCGCTTCCGGTTCCAGACGATCGAGCCAGGCCGTCATCCGCTGCGAGTACAGCAGCTCCCGCGGCACGGCATCGCCGTCTGCATTCTCGATACGCGGGTCAGCAGAATTGGCGGTATCGGTCAAAAGAATCGCATCGTCGAAGAGAGACATGGCAGATAATCCACATTAGATTTTCCCAGGTGCACGAGAATTGCAAAACTAATACTACTGATCGGATTCGGTGCAACCTGATCGCCGAAGGTGCCGTCGGGGCGTTCTACGTTATTTGCGAGTGGGATGGCTTGCGAGAATCGCGCTGATTTCTCCGGCGTGTCGCGGCAGTGAGAATGTTTCGGCGTACGCCATCGCTTCCGTCATCTCAGGCGGCTCGGCGAGCGTCTGTCCGATGGCGTTCGCGATGGCCGCAGGCTGTGCTTCGACAATCGCCGCACCTGCTCGACCGCCCATGGTTTCTTCCGGACCGCCGCCCCCGGCGATGACGACCGGCGTACCGAGCCCGAACGCTTCGAGGGTAGTGCGCCCGAACGGTTCGCCATCGGCTACTGACACCAGAACCTCCGCTTCGCGAATGACCGGGTACGGGTTCGGTTGAAAACTGAGGAATCGCACGTTGTCGGGCGCCTGTTGCCATAGCTGCTCCTCGTAGCGCCGACCGTCATCGTCCCTGGCACCACCGACAACCAGCGCGGTGAACGGCTGCCCTGCGGCTGCTTCGAGAAACATCGCGTGGCGTTTCCACTCGACCATGTCGGCAATTAGCACGACGCATGGGCCGTCGGGCAGCTCAAACTTCCGACCGGCGTCGAACGCTTCCGCCTGCACGCGAATGTCCGGCCAGTCGAAACCGTTGCGGACCGTCGTCATTTTCGCCTGCAGCTCGGTGGGGTACTGCCCGCGTTGAAAATTCGAAATCGTGATTGTCTGCAGGGCGCGCGTGACCACCTGCCTCAACACCTTTTGCGGACTCCGTATATCGCGGTGGTGAAAGATCAGCGGCACCTTGTTCGGCAACCCCAGCGTACACAGCAGGCCGGAGCGAATGCCGTTGGCATAGACCAGGTCGATATCGCGGGTGTCGAGCCAGTCGCCGAGGATCGGCTTGGTGTTGCGGGTATCCGCCCAAGCTGACAGCAGACCGCGCCAGGTCCGCGGCCAGTTGCGGGTGGGGATCATGCCGGTGTCGATGCCCATGCTGCGCGCCTGCGTGGCGAGACCGGTATCGGAATCGTCGGCCGTCAAGAGGTAGGGATCGATGCCATAGGCGCTGTCGCGTTTGAGTTCGGACAACAGGCCGAAGAGGCTGCGCTGCGCGCCCCCGGTGAACGGCGACGTGTCGATGAACAGGGCCCGCATGTCACGCCAATCGCGCAATGGCGCGATGGGCAATGTCTTTGCGGTAGAAGGCGCCGTCCCAGGCAATCTGTTGCGTGGCTGCGTACGCTGTGTCTGCCGCGGCTTTGACGTCGGTGCCGGTCGCGGTTACGCCGAGGACGCGGCCGCCGGCGGTGACGATGTCGTCTCCGCTGCGTTGTGTGCCGGCGTGGAAAACAATCGCGCCATTGGTTTCAGCGGCTTCGAGGCCGGAGATGACTTTGCCTTTTTCGTAGCCGCCGGGATAGCCTCCGGAGGCTAGCACGATGCATACAGCGGGCTCTGGATTCCACCCGAACTCGAAGTCCACCAGGCGATTTTCGATGGTGGCCAGCATCGCTTCGGCCAGGTCGCTTTTCATGCGTATGCAGATCGGCTGACACTCCGGATCGCCGAAACGTACGTTGAACTCGACCACCCGCGGGCCGGTCGCCGTCGCCATGATGCCGACGTAGATGACGCCGCGATAGTCTAAGCCGTCGGCCTGACACCCGGCCAGGAACGGGTTGAGGATGCGCTCGTGGATTTGCGCCCACAACGCGTCATCGACTACTGGCGCCGGTGAGTAGGCGCCCATGCCGCCGGTGTTCGGGCCCGTGTCGCCGTCGCCGACGCGCTTGTGATCCTGCGACGAGGCCAGCGGCTTGATGGTGTCATGATCGACGAAGGCGAAGATCGAGGCTTCCTCGCCGACCATGTATTCCTCGACCAGCACCGATTCGCCGGCAGCGCCGAAGGCACCGCTGAAACAGTCTTCGACGGCGGCGATTGCGGCGGCTTCGGTCTCAGCCACGGTGACGCCCTTGCCGGCGGCGAGCCCATCAGCCTTGATGACGATCGGGGCGCCATTGTCGCGGATACAGGCGATAGCATCGGGTGCGTTGGTGAATGATTGTGAGTCGGCGGTGGGTATGCCGTGGCGGTTCATGAAGTCTTTAGCGAACGCCTTGCTGCCTTCGAGCTGGGCGGCCGTGCTGTCAGGCCCGAAAATGGCCAGGCCGCGACCGCGGAATTCGTTGACGATGCCGTCACAGAGCGGGGCTTCCGGTCCGACGACGACCAGGCCGACACCGTTGGCTTCGCAGAAATCGCCGAGCTCCGCAGCCGGCGTGTCGATGCATTCGATGCCGTGCATGCCGGCGTTGCCGGGCGCGCAGTAGACGCGATCGACGGACGGGCTTTGATTGAGTTTCCAGGCGAGGGAATGTTCCCGGCCGCCGCTGCCAATGACCAGTGCGTTCATATCGGTGTCCTGTTGCGTAATGGAACGATTTGATGTGAGATCTGGGTGCCCGACACAATATCTGAGATGGCGGCAAGTGGCAAGCGGTAAGTGGCAAATGGTAATAGTGGCAAGGGGCAAGGGGGGGCAGGCTGCAGCAACGCAATAAAAAATTGGCACTGGGCGGTTCGGATAGATGCCCGAGCCGACCCTGCCACAGACGACGAGCCAGGTCGGACGAGGCAGGCAGCGGCCTTACAAAGCGTTGAAGATCTCGATCGTTTTCGCCATGGCACCGCGGTTGTCGATGACGGCACGGCGGGCGTTGGCGCCCAGCTTTTCGCGTGCGCCGGGGTCAGCGAGCAGGCTTCGTACGTTGGTTAGAAGGTCTGTTTCGTCGTCGACCTCGACAGCGGCTTCCGCCTCCCGGAAGACGCGTGCGACGTCGCGGAAATTGCTCATGCCCGACCCGAAAATGACCGCTTTGCCCAGCATTGCCGGCTCGATGATGTTGTGGCCGCCGTCGTTACCGGCCAGACTCTTGCCGACAAAAACGATGTCGGAAACGGCGAGAAAGGACATCATCTCACCAGTGGTGTTGCCGATGAGAACGGGGGGGATTCGGGATTCGGGATTCGGGATTTCGTATTTGGGATTTCGGATGTTGGTCACGAGATGGGCGGTGAGACCGAGTTCCTGCAGCGTCCGTTGGATTTCGGTGCCGCGTTCGGCGTGACGCGGAATAATGAGCAGCCGGAGGTTCGGGAAATCAGCGACCAGGTCCCGGTAAATGCGCCCGACGATTTCGTCTTCGCCGGGGTGGGTGCTGGCGGCGGCCAAGCGGACATGCTCGCCGTCGCCGAATATCTGCTCGAGCAGCTTGCCGTCGAGTTGCGGGACGCTGTTCGGAACGATGTCGAACTTCATCGTACCACAGGTGCCCAGCGCCGGCAGCTCGCCGGCGACAGCGGCGAGCTTGCGGACATCTTCGGGGGTTTGTACGGCGATCATGGAGAACTTCGAGAAGATGTCGCGGAACAGCCATCTGTGCTTGAGATAGCCTCTCGCGGACGAGTCAGAGACACGGCCGTTGATCAGGCCGACGAAGATGTTTCGGCCGGCAACAGTACTGACCAGGGTCGGCCAGATCTCGACTTCGACGATCAACAGGGCGGCTGGCTCCACGGCGCGCAGCGTCGAAGCGATGCATGGATAGAAGTCGAGCGGGCAATAGATGGGAACGACGCCGTCTGGGGCGTTGGCGCGCACGATGGCCTGGCCGGTGGCAGTGGTTGTGGAAACGACGAATTGCCGGCCGGGTTCCCGGTCAAGCCAGTATTTGATGAACGGCAATGCCAGTTGCGCCTCACCGACGCTGACCGCATGGATCCAGATGGGATCCTTGAGAGCGCGCAATTGCGACTTCTTGGCGCTGGAGATGAGACCGAAGCGTTCGCCAAAGCCGTCGACGAAGTTGCCGCGCTTGACGAGTTTGCACAGGTAGACTGGAAAATACAGAAGGAAAGCGAAGGGGAAGAACAGATTGTAAACGATCAGTGCGAGTTTGACCATGTCACGGCTTGCTGCATCGACTGCAGCGAGGGCACGCGCTGGCGCGCGTCAGTGATCGCCTGGTGCGACAGTTCGCTGCGCAGGCAGACTTCGTCTTCGTCGGCGGCGGCCAGAACTTCGCCCCACGGCGCGACCATCATCGAATGGCCGTAGGCCAGCACCTGCATCGGTTCGTTCATGCCACACTGATTGACACCGGCAACGTAGCACTGGTTCTCGATGGCCCGGGCGCGCAGGAGAATTTCCCAGTGGGCTTTGCCGGTCATATGGGTGAACTCGGCGGGGCACAGCATGAGATCGGCGCCGGCATATACACGGTAGAGCTCCGGGAACCGCAGGTCGTAACAGATCGTCAGGGCGATCGTCCAACCGTTCAAGGTGAAGGTTGCGGGGTTCGCACCGTGGGCGAAACGCGATGTTTCGTCGATTGAGTTGGTGCCGGTGAACAACTGGAACAAATGGATTTTTTCGTAGGTGGTGACAAGTTCTCCGTCGGCGCCGATGACCAGGGCGGTGTTGTAGATACCGTTTTCGCGCGTAACCTGGACGCTGCCCCATACCGTGCAGATACCAATGTCGCGGGTGACGCTGCCGAGGGTGTCGAGATGCTGCTCTAGCGTCGGTGGATCGTATCCAGCCACTATGAAATCGCCGCGGTAGATGGCGTTTTCGGGCACCACGACAAGGTCGGTGCCGGCGGTATCGGTGTTGTCGAGCAACCCGCGGATGCCGGCGACATTCTGTTCGGGCTGGTCATTGCCACAAGTCTGGCAGAGGATGACGGACAGGTTTTCGGAAGGGGTGTTCATTACAGTCTGGAATCTATTGTGAGTAGGGCCAATGTGCAACCGGACGCTGGACAGGCCGGCACGGATGTTTCAAATCCAAACCGTAAACCTCCCCGCGGCAGAGCCGGACAACGGCATGTATTTTAGTGCATTCTCGTCTGTCGGCTTTTCCATGCCTTGACAGCCTTTTTTCGCGGTCTAACTTATGCGGATTTCTGTGGTGGAGGTATGGCAGAGGAACCCAAGCAGACACGGCCGGGGAGATATCAACAGGGCCTGAATCTAGGCACCATGCTGGTGGCCGGTATGGTTTTCTGTACGATGCTCGGGTTCCTTGTCGATCGCAAGTTTGACACACTCCCTTTCGGCACTATCGGCGGGATAGCGCTTGGCTTTGTGTACGGCGGCTACGAGATGTGGAAGGAGATTCGATTGTCAAACCCGACGTTCCCGAATAACGATCAACAGTCCGACGATGAGTGAATCAACGACAATTCCGTCGAGTACGGCGACCAAGCAGGCGGTCGGGGGAGGAGGCACACGCCGCCTCGCAGTTACTGCTGCTATTGGGGCGTTGCTCTCGATTATCTTCGTGGCTCTGGTCAAGCAGACGTTATATCCGCTGGAGATGCTTGTTGGCTGGGGTTTGGCGACTGTGAATGTGATCGTTGCCTTTGTGTTGCATGCCAAAGCTATTGCGGCTGCGAACAACCGTGAGTTCGTCACCTGGGGCATTGTCGCCAATAGCTGCCGGATTGTTTTGCTGGTCGGTGCGATCGCTGTCGGCGCCGTCACCTTCAGTGCGCCGATACCATTCTTGATTACGGTATTGGTGACCTATTTCACCGCGAAATTCAACGAGGTGTTGAGCCTGTACGGTTTCGCCAACGAAAAGCCGGGGACAAATGGCTGACACTGCGGCCGTGGCCGAGACAATTGAAAAAGCTGCCGAACCGACTGCTGCCGAAGCGTCGGCGGCAAAGATGGATGTCATCCAGTCGTGGGTCGAGCACCATATCGTCGATGGTGATTCATGGCATCCGATTCCCGGGCTGCCGGCGATTGACCTCGGTGCGTTCGGTCTCTCGCTGCATGGCGCCATGCTGATTGTCGCGGCGCTGATCTTGATCGTTTTCGGCGGGATCGTTGCCAAGAAAGGGATCCGGA
>DPYP01000352.1:0-4569 GCA_003545375.1 Lentisphaeria bacterium | reverse complement strand
ATGGTACCCGGGAGAGGAATCGAACCTCCGACCAATAGTTTAGGAAACTACTGCTCTATCCGCTGAGCTACCCGGGCACAAATCGAGATACAACGCCATCACAATGAACTCGGTTTAAGATAGTCGCTGTCGCCGGTCATCACAAGATCGCCGGATGAACGTATATTGTTTGTTTTCGGAGCCGCTCCATGACGTTTATCAAGAAGCAATTCCTGCCGATCGGCCTGATCGTTGCTGCGATTATCGGGATCACCCTCCCAGCGCCGGGTATCTGGATGTCGCAGATGCCAACGGGGCTGATAGCGGTGACGATCATCTTCCTGATCAGCGGGCTGGTGCTGAAGACCGACGACATCAAGGTGGCGTTGGGCGCGTGGACGGCAACGCTGTGGGGTTGCAGCTCGATTCTGCTGGTAACCCCCGCCATCGGGGTGTGCCTCACGATGTGGCTCCCGATCGACGGGGCACTCAAGCTCGGGCTGGCGCTGTTCTGCTGCATGCCGACAACGCTCTCGTCCGGTGTGGTCCTGACGACACAGGCGCGCGGCAACGTAGCGATGGCGTTGCTGTTGACGGTGATGACCAATATCGGCGGGGTGTTCGTTGTGCCGTTTGTCATTGTTATCGCCATCGGCAATATGACCGGCAACAGCCAGCTCGAGCTTTCCGCAACGACCCTGCTGTTTAAGCTGTGCCTGGTCGTGCTGGTGCCGCTGGTGGTCGGCAAGGCGCTGCGCAGCAGATGCAGCGGCTGGGTCGACAGCAGGCGCGGCACGTTGTTGATGATCAGCAACCTGGCGTTGATCTTGATCCCGTGGATGGAGTTCAGCCGTTCCGGCAAACGACTGATGGGGCTGGATGCGACCGATCTGCTGCTGCTTGTTGTCGCGTCGCAAGCGATCCACGGCATCTACCTGCTGCTCAATGCCGGCGTGTCAAGGCTGATACCGATCGATACTGCCACGCGCAAGGCCGTCATCTTGATGGCGAGCCAGAAGACTCTGCCGGTGGCGCTCGCCGTGTTGGCGTTTCTACCGGTGGCCGCCGAAGTCAAAGCCTTGGCAACGATTTCCTGCATTGTTTTTCATCTCGGCCAGATCATAGTGGATGCGTTTATCGCAACACATTGGGCAAACGCCGCCGGTGACTCGTGATCATTTGGACTGCACGAAACATCCGTCGGCTTTGGTCAAACCATTGGTGACGGACTATGGTACCGTCGATGTCTCGAATGGCCCAGGACGATAGTATGCACCAGCGAACCATGGAAAATTTGCCGCCGACGGATCATACGCCTCAGCCGTATAGCGGGCTGCCGAAAGACGAGGTGCTGAAACTGCGTGAGCAGTACCTGCATCCCGCCATATTTCACTATTACAAAGAACCGCTGATGATCGTCGAAGGGCATATGCAGTATGTCTACGACGAGACCGGCCGGCGTTACCTGGATGGCATCGGCGGGATCGTGACGGTCAGCGTCGGGCATTGTCATCCGCATGTGACGCAGGCGGCAGTACAGCAGCTGCAGACACTACAGCACGCGACAACGATTTACCTGAACCCGGTGGTTGCGGAGTACGCAGAGATGCTGGCGGCACGGATGCCGGGAGACCTGAGCATCTGTTACTTCGTCAACTCGGGCTCGGAAGCCAATGACCTGGCGATGATGATGGCGCGGCTGCACACCGGCAACTACGATGTGCTGGCTTTGCGCAACGGTTACCACGGTGGCAGCAGTGCGACGATGGGGTTGACTTCGCAGAGCACGTGGAAGTTCAATTACCCGCACAATTTCGGCATCCACCACGTGCAGAACGCCAATCCCTACCGCGGCCCCTGGGGCTACGACGATCCGGATGCCGCAGGGAAGTATGCCGCCGAGGTGGCGGACACCATCCGCTGCGCGACGCCCGGCTGCATCGCGGGCTGGTTCTCGGAATCGATCCAGGGAGTAGGCGGCGCGGTCGTGTACCCGCCGGGGTATCTGAAACAGGTTTATGATATTGTGCGCGCGGCGGGCGGCGTCTGCATTGCCGACGAGGTCCAGACCGGGTTCGGCCGTACCGGCACGGACTATTGGGGCTTCGAAGGCGAGGGCGTGACGCCTGACATTGTAACACTGGCCAAGGGTATCGGCAACGGTGCACCGCTGGGGGCTGTCGTGACGACGCCGGCAATTGCCGCGTCGATGACCGGCAAGTTTCACTTCAATACGTTCGGCGGCAACCCGGTGTCGATGGCGATGGGCAAGGCAGTGCTCGAAGTCATCGACCGGGATCAGACTCAGCAGAACGCACTGGAGACCGGCGCCTACCTGAAAGACGGGTTGTGCGGGCTGCAGGCGAAGCACAACATCATCGGTGATGTCCGGGGCCGCGGGCTGATGCTCGGTGTCGAGCTGGTCAAGGACCGCGACACGAAAGAGCCGGCGACCGAAGAATGCATACAAGTGTTTGAAGCTGCTCGCCAGGGGGGCCTGTTGATCAGCAAAGGCGGACTATGCGGCAACACCCTGCGGGTCAAGCCGCCGATGTGCATCAC
This sequence comes from Lentisphaeria bacterium, assembly GCA_003545375.1. Classification (GTDB taxonomy): domain Bacteria; phylum Verrucomicrobiota; class Lentisphaeria; order JABSQK01; family CAJWLW01; genus CAJWLW01. The sequence continues at coordinate 2,028 of DPYP01000352.1, read as the reverse complement.
CCGCGCAGATGTCGATTTCCTGCTGGCGGTGCTGGACGATGCGTTCGCGGGGCTTTGAAGAAAGAGAGATCGCGAAGTTTGCGAAACAACAAATGGAGACGACGTACCAATGACTGAAACTATTACCTGCTGCCCGATCCTGATCGGTAATGAATGGTCGGTGCCGGACACGGCGGAAACATCACCGGTCTGCAACCCTTCAACCGGCGAGCAGATTGCGGCGGTGCCAATGTGCGATGCCGATATTGTCGACAGTGTTGTGCGTAATTCTTACGCAGCCTTTGAAGATTGGATGGAGACGCCGCCGATCGAGCGCGCCCGGGTGCTGTTTCGCTACAAGATGCTGCTCGAAGACCATTTCGAGGAACTGGCCACAATGATTGTGCGCGAGCACGGCAAAACGATTACCGAAGCGCGTGGCGATGTGCGCCGTGGCGTAGAAGTGGTGGAGTACGCCTGCGGTATCACCGAGTTGATGAAAGGCGAGTGTCTCGAGAATATTGCGCGCGGTATCGACTGTCACATGATCCGTCAGCCGATCGGTGTATGCGTTGGTATCTGTCCGTACAACTTTCCCGCGTTGGTGCCGCTGTGGATGTACCCGATGGCGATTGCCTGCGGCAACACCTTCATTTTCAAGCCCAGCGAAAAGGTCCCGCTGACCGGGCAGCGATTGATCGAGTTGCTGATCGAGGCAGGGTTACCGCCCGGCGTGATGAACGTTGTACATGGCGGCAAGGTGTGTGTCGATGCATTGCTCGAGCACCCGCTGGTCAGTGGCGTGTCGTTCGTCGGGTCGTCGCCGGTTGCCAAGTACATCCACGAGACGGCGAGCCGCAACGGCAAGCGCGTACAGGCCGCGGGCGGTGCCAAGAATTTCGTCTTCGTCATGCCGGATGCAGAAGTGGGCAAGGCGGTGGACGGCATGATCGACGGCGCCTTCGGATGCGCGGGGCAGCGGTGCATGGCGGCATCGACGGCGGTAGTTGTTGGCCAAGCAGCGGACGACTTTTTACCGGCGCTGGCGGAGGCGACTCGAGCGATAAAAGTAGGGCCGGCCGATCGCGACAGCAGTGCAGGCATGGGCGCGCTGATTACCGGTGAGCATCTCGATCGTGTCACCGGACTGATCGCGACCGGCGTCGAGGAGGGTGCCGAACTTCTGGTCGACGGCCGTGGTGTAAAGGTCGATGCAGCACCGGATGGATTCTATCTGGGACCGACGATCATCGACCGGGTCGAAGACAACATGAGCATCTGTCACGAAGAGATTTTCGGGCCGGTGCTCAATGTCATGCGCTTCGAAGACCTCGACGCTGCCATCGACATTGCCAACCACCAAGCCTTCGGCAACGGTGCGTGCATCTACACAACCTCGGGCAAGGCGGCACGGGAGTTCAGCCATCGCATCCAGTGCGGTATGGTCGGCATCAATGTCGGGGTGCCGGCGCCACTGGCGTATTTTCCGTTCAGCGGCTGGAACTATTCCTTCTTCGGCGACCTGCATGTGCAGGGCAAGGAGGCGATCTATTTCTACACGCGCGCGAAAGTCATAACCAGCCGCTGGTTCCAGCCCGGCGAAGGCGATATCTGGCATAAAGATTAAGAGCATTGACGAATGAGTGCAGGCAAGAGATTCCGGGATGCGCTGGCAGCGAACACGCCTTTGCAGGTGGTTGGAGCGGTGAACGCTTACTGCGCGACCATGGCGTCGCGGGCGGGGCATCAGGCACTGTACCTGTCGGGTGCGGGCGTCGCCAACGCGTCGTACAGCTTGCCGGATCTGGGCATGACCAGCCTGGACAACGTGCTGGAGGATGTCCGTCGCATCACGGCCGTCACCGAGGTGCCGCTGCTGGTCGATATCGACACGGGCTGGGATGACATGGGACTGACCGTCCGGGAGATGATAGCCGCCGGCGCGGCTGCGGTGCATCTCGAAGACCAGATCGCGCAAAAACGTTGCGGCCACCGTCCGAACAAGCAGATCGTCTCCTGCGATGAAATGGTGGACCGTATCAAGGCGGC
>DPYP01000522.1:0-2680 GCA_003545375.1 Lentisphaeria bacterium | reverse complement strand
GCGGGTCAGGCTACCCCGCACCATGAGCGTGGCCTGGTGGACCAGATCCCTCTGCTCATACAGCCGGAACCGAAATAGACCAGAAGGTCTCACGGCGCTGCGGTCGAGGACTACCCGCTGCGGCTCCCCGGCTAAATGGTTCTCCTCATCCCGAGTCGGGTCGAAGACATAGTGCCGATCGCCGCGTGCCACCCGCTGCGGATCGCGCAGCTCACGGAATGCCTGCAACGCCTGCGGATAGAACGGCGGCGGCCACAAGTGACCGACGAAATGGTTGTAGATGGAAATTCCATCGGCGCCGGCGCCATAGAAGGTGTGTGCCAGTGCCCTGTCGTTTGACCGTGTCATGCTGGCGCATCCGGGAACGTGCCGTTCCGCGGTGAAATGAACCCGCTTTCTCGCGCCTTCACTGGACCACGGCGCCATCCCCGGATACAACATGCATTCACTCTGTCGCGTCAGGGCGGCAAACTCTGCATACGGTGCGTTGAAGCAGGCGAACATCGGGTCCATCGGGCTGAGGGAGTCTATCAGTCCCTCGGCGATCCACGTCGACACATCGAGTCCCAGGCACAGACACTGCTCGAGCGAGGCGTGCACCCTGGCTGCCAATTGTATCCGCTTGCCGCGGGATTGGCTGTACTCATCGAGCATGCCGCGGAGACGACGCACCAGGGCGGTCATCAGGGGGGCACGTTCCTTGCCGTGCGGGACCGGGAAGTATAGGTCCTCCCGGAATGTCAGTTCGATACCGTCCACATCGAAGCGGCTCACAAGCTCCTCCATCACCTCGAACACGAACTGGCGCACCTCGTCGAATGTGAAGTCGAGCATCCTTTGATCGGGGTCGTGGTCCTGGCCGGGCTCCGACAATCGACATTCCGGGCGCGACGCGATGAAGTCCACGGGGGCAGGGAAATGTTCACCGCCATGGTTGTCGTTCATGCGAAATCCAGCCACAAATGACATCCCGCGTTTGTGGGAATGGTCGAGGAGCAGCTGCAACGGCTGGATGCCCGCATCCAGCAAGGGCAGGAACCGCTGGTGCTGCTCGCGCCCGCCATACTCGAACCGGTCTGACCGCCAGTAGAATGTGAATCCCTGGGCGTAGACATCCTGTTGGAAGATGTCCACGCCGCTGTCGGCGAGCATGTCGATCCACTGCCGCAGATCGTCGGCCTCCACCGGATCGGGCAGCACGCCGCCGGCGATGCTGGACGGATCGCTGACATAGAGCAGGCGCCCACCGCCACGCGGTGCCATCGGGGCCTGGGGTTCCTGGATCTCCACTTTGCCCGGGCTCCCTTCTATTGGGCTGTTAGGCGTCAAGAGTCACCGCAGGCGCAGGAGCTTGCCGCCGCCGGGTACTATACTCACCGTCGCCCGCGCCCCGTCTGGGGCCGGGTGCCAGTTCCGCTCCTCGGCGTCGAACATCGCCAGTGGCCCGGGCCCGACCACGGTCGTGGTGATGCCGATGATATAGTTCAGGTTCACCACCAGCACATGCGTAGCGCCGGTTGCCGTGCCGAAGTAGCCCAGCAGGATGCCCTTTGCCTTGTCTGGCGGTACAGGTGGGTCCACGGTAAAGGACGCCTCGGCCGGCAGCCCCATGCCGCCCGCCGGAACGGTACCCAGATGATACGCCCCCAGGGAAATCAGCGGCTGCACCTGCTCGCCGACGGCAACAAACTCGGGATGGATCTGACGCAGTGCCTTGCCCAGTGCGGTCGGCGTGCGATCCGGATACTCAACCCCTCCCCAATGTTCCGCCCCCTCCCAGGCGTTGTAAACAAACTGGCAGATGCCCTGGCCGCCGTAGGCCAGGGTGGTAAAGGCCAGGTATCTTCCCTCGTCGGGGTTGGGTTGGCGCCAGCCCAGTCCCATCGACGAAGCCTGGATGACGTTCATGAAGGGCAGGCCGTACTTCACCGTCGCCTCGCGGACCAGGGCCAGGTTATGGAAGTACTCACTGTTATCGTACGCCCTGCTGGTGTATCTCATCTGGTAGTGGTCATAGCTGATCAAGTCGGGTTTCACCTCCTCTATGAACCGGCGGAGGTACTCTCTGTATGCGGTCACCTTATCGCCGGACGTCCCCTGCGCCCCAGGGCTGGCGTACATGGGGAACAGATTGACGTAAAACACGTGTTTGGGATCACGCTTGCGGACGTAGTCCACCAGCCTGCCCAACTCCGGAAACTCGGCGGAACCGGGTTCGTCGACGGAGATGTAGCCGTACATCGCCGGATGGTCCTTGACCTTGTCTATGAGCACATCCAGTTTTGCCAGCCACTCCGGGTCGTCCAACGCATCCTCGTGAAACACATTCCGCCAGGGAGCCTTCCCCTCATGGACATACAGCATCCCACGCATCCCGTTAGCCTGGGCACTGTCGAAATCATCGAGATTCCGGCAGAACATCATGTTGAAGCCGCCTTCAGCCAGCTTTTTTGCCACTGCCGGCGAAATGAACTCGAATCGGGGCGGCCCGTCGTCCGGCGGTCGTATTTTCTTGTGTCCGTCTCCCCACATGCTGTTCTGGCCGCCTGCCCCGGGTCCTTGCATGTACCAGACCATGGGCTTGCCGACTTTCCACAAGCTGCCTTCCGGTCGCCCCGGTGCGGGCGTTCCGGCGAACGTGCGGGTCACGGGTTGGGCCGGGGGGGCAGGTAATTCGGCC
>DPYP01000339.1:21807-21974 GCA_003545375.1 Lentisphaeria bacterium | reverse complement strand
TTCGCGGATGCCTTCTTTACCGGCTTCTTCGCTGCTTTCTGTGCCGGTGTCTTTCTTGCTGGGGCCTTTTTCGTGGTTTTCTTCATCGGTTTCTTTGGGGACGCTTTTTTTGCTACGGCTTTCTTAGCTGTAGGTTTTTTGCTGGCAGCCTTGGACTTTGTAGCCGG
>DPYP01000339.1:18151-21463 GCA_003545375.1 Lentisphaeria bacterium | reverse complement strand
TTTCTTTTTTGTGGACTTTGCCATGTTAGTTCCTCACATAGGTCAGCCTGAGCATCCGTACTCAAGCATTGCATATCGCTTAACCTCGACGAAATCGAACGGAATGCGTAAAAAACGCAAATTTGCTGGCACCCGTCACGGCAGAGACCGAAAATCGGGCTTATACTATGCTTGAGGAAATACTTGATTACAACCGTGAAGGGCAATTCTGTATTTCTATCGGGCGACTAACGTTCAAACACTATGAGCAGCTAAAGGAGCCGCATCTCCACGACATGGCNNCGCTTTCTTCGGCGTCGCTTTCTTTGCTACGGCTTTCTTCGCTGTCGGTTTCTTGCCGGCAGCCTTGGACTTTGCCGCCGGGCGTTTTGCGGCGGCAGATTTCTTTTTTGTGGACTTTGCCATTTTGCTCCTCGCATAGATCAGCCTGATCATCCGTACTCAAGCATTGCATACCGCTTAACTTTGCCGAAATCGGGCAGAATGCGTAAAAAATGCATATTTGGTGGCACCCTTCACGGCAGAACCTGAAAATCGAGCATATAATATGGCTGGGTCAATACTCGATTACAACCGTGACGGGTAATTCTACATTTCTCTCGCACGACTATCGTTCAAACTCTATGAGCGGCTACGGAGCCGCATCTCCACGACATGGCCAATCTTGGTAAATCGAATCAGCGGATCTGGTCCGTGTCAGAAATCACTGCCGCCGTCCGCACGACGATCGAGCAGAGCTTTCAGCCGATCTGGCTCACCGGCGAAGTCAGTAATCTGACCATTCACCGCTCCGGACATGTCTATCTGACACTCAAGGACTCAGTTTCCCAAATCAGCGCGGTTTTCTTTTCCGGCGCTGGCGCTGCCCGCCACCTGAAGGTGAGTGAGGGCATGGAGATCGAGGTCTACGGGCGGCTTACGGTGTACGAACCGCGCGGCACCTATCAGTTGACCATCCGCGAGATGCGCCCCAAAGGGCTTGGTGCGCTGCAGGTGAAATTTGAGGAACTGAAGCGTAAGCTCCAGGTCGAAGGGCTGTTTGACGAGGCTCACAAGCAACCGCTGCCGATGCTGCCCGCTTGTGTCGGTGTTGTCACTTCGCCGGACGGCGCCGCGCTGCGCGACTTCCTGAATATTATTGACCGGCGCTTCTCCAGTATGCATGTGCGCGTTTATCCTGCCGCTGTGCAAGGCGAGGGGGCTGCCGCGGATATTGCCGCGGGCATCGAGTTTTTTGGGCGGAACCGAGCCTGCGATGTCATCGTTGTCACCCGTGGTGGCGGCAGCCTGGAGGATCTTTGGGCGTTTAATGAAGAACGGGTTGCTCGCGCCGTCGCTGAATCCGGGATTCCAGTGATCAGTGCCGTCGGGCATGAGGTTGATTTCACGATCTGCGACTTCGTTGCCGACCTGCGTGTGCCGACGCCTTCTGCTGCTGCCGAGCTGGTGGTTGGCAGGAAGACAGAGCTGCTGGGGCGACTGTCTACTGCCCATCGCACTATGACCAATAGCCTGAACCTGCGGCTGTCGCACCTGCGTAACCGGGTGCAGCGCCTGGCGGGGCACTATGTCTTTCGCGAACCCATGAACCTGGTACGGCGCCATCAGCAACGGGTCGACGAGCTGGCGGTGCGGCTTGAACGCCAACTCGAAAGCCGGGTCGTCGCTGCCACGCACCGAGTCGAGCGACTCAGGGTTCAGTTGGAGGCATTGAATCCTCGTGGCGTATTGTCTCGCGGCTATGCCATATTGATCGACAAATCCAGCGGCCGGGCCGTACGGCAGCCTGATGACGTCCAGCCCGGAGCTGCAGTCCGTGGTTTGCTGGCCGATGGTGAAATCCCTCTGAAAGTCGATATGGTACAACCCGACAACTGAAGAACTCAAAGGCTGATAAGCATCATGTCATCCGAAGACGAATTCGAATTGTTCGAAAACAACGACCACGGCGAGCAGGAGGCGGAGACAGACGCGGGGGAAAGCTCGGGTCCGGCCGCCGGTGTCGAGGAACCTGCTGCTGCCCCCCCAGCGGACGGCGAGCTCACTTTCGAGACTGCCCTTGAGCAGCTTGAGGCGATCGTCGAGAAGATGGAGAGCGGCCAGCTCAGCCTCGAGGATTGCATGAAGTATTTTGAAGACGGCACGCGTCTGGCGAAGTATTGCGCTGGCAGGCTCGAGGAGACCGAGAAAAAGGTCGAGCTTCTGTTGAAGAAATCCGGTACGATCGAGTGGATCCCCCTCGACGACCAGTGATCTTCCACCGTCCTTGAAAAGTCACAAGTCCTTCCGCCCCAAGACTATAATATACGCTGACCATAATACGGGCTGGCCGGTGTTAAAAGAGCTTATTGCACGGATTTGTGGTGGGCTGTTTTGCTGGCGATGGGCCGTTATATTACCCAATGTCGTACGCCCAAGGCCAAAAGATCACATGCCCGCATTGCGGCGCTGAGGCGTTCGTCAAACTCGAAGCGATCATGGACGGCTGGACCAAAACCGATGAGGTAGCTGCCTGCTCTGACTGCAATGGGGCATTGGACGATACGGATTCTTCGCATACCTCCGACCCCGCCGGGCTGAGCGCTTTCCTAGGCACCGAGAAGGCGGTGCCGGTCCAGGTGATCGATGACAGCGGCAAAATCGGTTTCTGCCGCGATTGTGTGAGCTACGCCGAGCACCCGTTCGCCATACGATGTATGCTGCACAACCGCGTCATTGAACCGATGGACAGTTGCAGCGACTACGATGAACGTAAGGATGGCACGTAGTGTTCCGACACTGCTTGATTCTGTTGGCCGTATTTATTGTCGGCGGTTGCCAGACCACCCGTTCGCGGGCAACTGCCGGGCAGTGGAGGATCGGCCATGCGGAACCGACGATCTACGCGGTCGAATACCATCCATATGGCCCGGCGTTGACGCGCTCGCTGGCGGCGCCGCATCCGAATTTCGGCGGCTGGGGTCGTTCACGAATGCAGTCCGATTTGCGATCCCTCAAACGCCTTGGTATAAATGAGATACAGATTATTGTCGAGGCGGGGTGGTTACTCGAGAATAACGAAATGGCAGCACGGATTCCCGTTTTTATCCAGGAAGCCGAGCGCCGGGCGCCGCAGCTTTCGGTCGTCCTTGTGGTAGACCTGAAGCATCTGCAGTCCGCGCAGCTGGAGGCGTTTCTCGAGTTTTGCATGACTCTGGAACTGCACAAGTACCCGAACTACGTTGCGATTGACGGTACGCCGGTGGTCGTGTTGCGGCGCGCCGAGGCGTTTCCGGATGCGAGACACCTCGGGCTGCAATTTGAATACCAGAT
>DPYP01000339.1:6933-17823 GCA_003545375.1 Lentisphaeria bacterium | reverse complement strand
TGGGAGCAGCCGCCGGGCTTCGGACCTGGAGAACTGAATGCCGAGCGTACTGACATTCGAGTCACAGCGGGAGCCGTATCAACGGCGGATGAATGGCGGGTCCCGCGGGAGAATGGCCGCACAATCGCTACGGCAATCCGGGCTGCCCGACAACTGCTGCCGCGACGGCTGGTCATCCGCAGCTGGAACAACTTCACGGACGGCAGCTTTCTGCAGCGAAATTCGCTGGATGGCAATGCGGTCTACGAGCAGGCCTTGAAGGCGCTGCGGGACGATGTCCAATGAATGTTCTGCCGACCGAACTCCCGGATGTGCTGTTGATCGAGCCCCAGGTGTTCGAGGATAGCCGTGGCTTTTTCTTCGAGTCTTACAACTACCAACGCTACGCCGAGCACGGGATGACGACGGGCTTTGTCCAGGACAACCATTCGCGTTCGGTCGCCGGCACGGTTCGCGGCCTGCATTACCAGCTGAAGCCCGGGCAGGTGAAGCTGGTGCGCGTTGTTGCCGGTGAGGTCTGGGACGTAGCCGTCGACATCCGCCTGGGGTCGCCCAGCTATGGGCAGCACACCAGTGTCATCCTGTCGGCGGCGAACAAGCGTCAGCTTTATATTCCGGCTGGTTTCGCCCATGGGTTCTGCGTTCTCAGTGACACTGCGGAGATCGAATACAAAGTCGATACCTCTTACGATCCGGATAAAGAACGCGGTATTTCTTTTGCCGACGAAACGCTTGCCATCGAGTGGCCGTGCGAGTCGCCGACCTTGTCAGACCGGGATGCTGCCTTGCCACTGTTGGCTGAGGCAGAAAACGATTTCAAATATTGACCCGCCCAACTATACCACCCGCCTCGCCTGAGTCTCGCTGTCAACGCATCGTTCGTATGCAGCAACAGCACTGTGATTTGCTGGTCATCGGGGGCGGCGTGACCGGCGCCGGCATTGCCCGGCAAGCAGCGTGGCTGGGACACAAGACTGTGCTGGTCGAGCGCAGCGACTTCGCAGCCGGCACCAGCAGCCGCAGCACGAAGCTGCTGCATGGCGGTCTGCGCTACCTTGAGCAGATGCAGTTTGGCCTGGTTTTTGAATCCGTGCGGGAACGCATGGCTGGTATGCGCATGGCACCGCATCTGGCGCGGCCGCTGCCGTTTGTTTTTCCGCGCTATCACGGTGACAAACCCGGCATGACCAAGCTCGGCCTTGGTCTGTGGATTTATGACATCATGGCCGGGTTCCAGTCGATCAAGCGTCACTGCCGTTTGTCACCGTCGATCCTGCACGAGCGGCTGCCGCAGTTGCGTACCGACGGTCTGTGCGGCGCTTACGAGTATTATGATGCACAGACGGACGACGCTCGGTTATGCCTGGAAATAATCATCGATGCTGCGGCGCTTGGCGCCAACGTGCTCAACCGCATCGAGCTCGTCGACGCCTGTCGGGATGGTGAGGAGTGGGTATGCGGAGTTCGCAATCTGCTCGACGGCGGGCGCAGCGAACTCCACGCGCGGCACATTGCCATCGCCACAGGCCCATGGCTCGGTGACACAGCGGCGCTCTTTGGTGGCGGCAGTGGCCCGGCGATGCGGCCGACGAAGGGGGTCCATGTCCATGTGCCCAGCGACAAACTGCAACTCGACGCGGCGGTCGTGATGACGCATCCGGATGACGGTCGTGTCATGTTCGCGATCCCCACAGAGACTAATGTCCTGGTCGGCACGACGGATACGGATCATGCCGGTACCGGAGCGGAGCTCGCGGTCACGGTGGCCGAGGTGGAGTATTTGCTGAGCGCTCTGGCCCACTACTTTCCGGATGCACAGGTCACACCGCAGGACGTGCACTCGGCGTACGCCGGGCTGCGGCCGTTGCTCGGCGGCGGCGGTGGCAAAACCAGCCAGATCTCGCGCGAACACCGGGTATTTGAACTTGCGCAGAACGTCCATGCGATTGGCGGTGGCAAGCTGACGACCTGGCGAGTCATGGCGAACGATCTGCTGCAGGCAAATGGGCTGGCGGCCAATCGCGAGCTCGGTTCGTACCGGGACCGGCCGCTGCCGGGCGGTCGCGGTATCACGGACCGGGCGCAACTCGAGTCGAAGGCAGATACCCTCGTGCAGTCACGCAATCTATCACACCGGACGGCGCGGACACTGGTGTACACCTATGGCGCGAACGCCGATGCGGTAGTGGCGGGAATTGCGGCGAACGGGGCGCCGGTTTCGACGATCGGCGCATTGGAACTGCCGCCGGCGGCATTCGAATACGCGGTCACCGACGAATACGCGCTGTCGCTCGATGATTTGATGCGCCGCCGATCGCGGCTTTACTATACAGAATCCGATCAAGGCCGGCAGGCTGCCGAGGCAGTAGCGAAAATCATTGCGCCACTTCTCGGGTGGAGCGGCGAAGACGTGCAATGTGAGCTACAGGCGTATACGGATATTTGCGATCGATACCAACCGGTGTGAGCAACTACGCGTGGTGATAGCCGGGTACTGCTCAGTTGGCGAAAGGTTTGTGGTCACCGAAGCTATGGCCGTACGTGTAGCGTTCGTTCGGCAACACAAAGGTGCCGAGTTCGTATATGCCGCTCCACAACCGGCTGACGGTGAACCAGCCGCCGCGGATCAGGCTGTTGGACGGGTTGCCGGTCCCGTGTATCTCGTTCGGGATAGCGGCCGGACAGGCCACGATATTGAAAATACCGCGTTCCGCCTTGGCCACCATGGCGTCGACCGTGTTATCTAATGACAGGGCTTCGTCTTCTCCGCGCTGATAGGAATATTCACCATCGAAATGCGTCCCGATCCCATGGTTGTCATGCGGGCTGGCGGTCCAGAAGCCGCCCAACTGATATATACCGACACCGGCGCGACCGACGCCGTGCGAGATGCCGCGAAAGACACCAACAATTGAGCCTACGCTGCGTGAGAATGCCGGATTCTCCATGGAGTTGATGCCGCGGTTGTAGCCTTTGCACACCTGCATCGGCAATTCAATCCAGCAAGTACCGATGTTCACCACGCCGTGTGCCCCCTTTTCCATCATGCCGCTGCCGACTTCATCGGATGCCGTGACGTTCCAGGAAATTGCGACTGAACAGAATACGATGGTGAGCAGGTTGCGTGTTGTCATGGCGTGGTTCCCCTATGGTTTGGTGTGTTCGCTGGCGCACATGCCTATCGGCGCTGGCCATAATCTAACCATGCACATGTCCGATTCAACTGGCGACAAGAGGCATTGGCCATCATTTCAAACGCCTGTACTCGGTCATCAGCGGCTTGATCAGCTTGCGGCTGTTGCGGCTGTCGATGCGCTTGCTGAAGACCGGTGCCAGCGCCACGAGTTGCGGGTATCGGGGCAGGTCGGCGCGGTCCAGCACGCTCGCTTGAAAAGCGTACAGATCTGTCGCCGTCACGTCGTTGTATTTCGAATTGTAGAGTTTGCCTCTCACGGCATTGTCACACTGGATTTCTTCGCTGATTATTGCCGCGAGTACAACCTGCTCCGCGTGTCTCGTCCCTTTTCCGGTCAGGCACCGCTCGGCCAGTTCAGGCACCGGCCTCGACATCAGATACGACCGAACCAGAAGTGTTGTGGCAGACTCCGTCTTGAGTTTGTCGATGCCAAAGCCGAGCACAGTGAGCGAACCGCCGGTCTTGACGTCAATACAGCGAAAGCCGACAGTCGGTCTGCCGGCGAACAGTGTCCGATCGGGGCCGGTCAGTAATTTGTAGAATACACGGGATTTCGAGCGTTTGGGCAATCGGAACTTGGGCAACTGCCCGAATCCGGTTGACACAAGGGCGTCTTCGAGGAAGTGCTTGGTCGCCAGTGTGCCGCCGTTGGTCGTACCCTTGATGGCCACGCCGCGGTCATCGAGCAGCTCCATCGCCGCCGGATCAGTTTGCAGCGAGCCGGCGATCAGTACATCGCCGCCGGCAGCCAGAATATTTCCAATACCATCGCGTGTCGCCAGATCGATGTCACCGCCGACGATCGCAAAGCGGTGGCGGCTCAGGGCCTGAATGTCGATGGCGCCGTCGTAACGGCGTTCGAACAGATCGACCTGCGCGCCGGCGCCGGTGAGGGCGTCGACCACTGGTTTGAGTTTGAGCATGGCCAGGTCATGTACCGTAATGAGTACTGTACCGGTCCCTGCGGAGCGGCGGCTGGCAAAGGTCCGCCTCGAATTGCTGCGGGCCTGAACGATGCCACCCGAAACGGCGCGCACGGAGAGATCGAGGTGCGACAGAAACTGGGTCGGCGTCGGTACGAACGGAATTGCGAACTCTGTAGACTTACCACTGTGCAGGGGGCGAATCGTAATTGGCGCACCGGCTTTTTTGCCGTCGACGAACAGGTGCAGTTCGATTGGGCCCGGCGGACTGCCTTTTGAATTGTTGACGATGCGCCCGTGGATGGTGTTGTCGTCGGTGTTTGTATAGACCCGCTGGGGAATTTGCAGCCTGTCGACTGTCATTGGATACCGCACGGTCCGTTCGAACCGTTCTTCGGCGAGAATAGTGTTGTAATAGTGCACCGTGACCACTGCGACGAACCGGTCGTGCGGCCGCGCCTGATGGTCGACACGGGCGCTGACGACGTTGTCGATCCGCGTGACGGACTGCCCTGGCACGTCGTGGACGGTGCTGCCTGCCGCGATCGGATTCGCTGGCCCGGAGACAATACGCATCGTCACACCGAGGCTGCCGGCTGCCTGTGAGGCAAGGCCATAGTTGCGCAGCGATACCGAGGCGGAGAAAGTCTCGCCGATACCGAAATACCCGTCGCGGTTGTTTTCTTGTAAACGGATCTCGATGTCCTTGAAATCCGGATGGTCGCGAAAGAACGCAGCGCGGTCGTTGAAGCCGTTGCGGCGCTGGCTTTTGCCTGCGTCGGCGATCAGGTCCTTGTATCCCTGCTCAAAACCGGCGCGCCGGTGTGCCAGGGCGGTGCCTGCCTGATGTTTGCTGCGATAGGAGCCGGCGTCCGTGTCGGGATTATCATAGGCATGCTGCCTGGCTGCCCGGTGCGCTTGCGCGTAGACATCGTTATAGGTCTTGTTCCAGGAGCGCTCACGCCAGTAGTCGAAGGCCTCGTCACGAGCTTGAGCATGATCGCGGCCGTAGCGTTCAGGATCGACATACTGCCCATACACCTCGTCGGCGACAATTTGCAGAATGTCGCTGAACGTCTCGTCGAAAGTTTCATCATAGGCCTCGGCCGCTGCGACAAAGTAGGCGTCGCGATATGTCTCTTCGAAGTGCCGCTGCAACGGCCGGTGCGGGTACTGCACCACGTCCGGGTCGAAATATTTGAAGGCCCAGTTTTGATCGCGACCGAGCGGCACGTCGATGGCAACGCTCTCGACTTTGCCGGCAAGCGTGTTTATCCGATCCTTACCCGCTGCGAATTCCGCATATTTGTCATGGCCGCGAATCTGTGACGGTTTACTGGTGCGACGTTTGTGTTTGGTCACGTTGTAGGTCGGCGTGTTGAATAATGGCTTCTGCGGGCGCACCGACGTAGCCGGGGTCCACGCGGGCGTAAGACCGGAGAATGGTGTCTTGAACGAAGCCGCACCGCTGTTGTCGAGAACGTATTCAGCCAGTGCGGCGTTGTAGAATTCATCCTCTGCAGCTTTGACACCGCGCGGGTACTCGAAGTGTTGCGCTTCCGCCGTGGCATGGTTCTCGCCACGGGCGTAAGCCTGGCGATAGGCCTGGTGCCCGATGTTCGGTGCGGCCGATGCAGTCTTGAAGCCGTCGTCAAAGCCGCGAGCTGTCAGTCCTGTGGCACGACCGTCGACCTTTCCGTTTTGGCTGGCCTTGCCCTGTGCGTCCGCGCGGCCTTCTTCGATGCCGTTTTTTTTGCCGACCGTCGCGCCTTGTTGGCGGGCGCGGGCGATACCGTCGTTTTCGCCGCGTTCGCGGCCGACTTCTTCGCCGAGGCGTTCAGCCTGGGTGGCAGCGTGGTTGACGGCCAGGTCACGGCCTTCCCTGGCACCATCGCGGCCGTGTCTGGCGGCGGCGCGTTTGATGTGGTGCAGGGCCCGCCGGTAATTGTCCCGCGCGTCGTGCAGTTGTCGTCGCAGGTCTTTGACGATGACGACCTGTTCATCGCACTGATGCTGCCAGTGGCGCTGGTGTCTTGAGTACTCGTCAATCTGCGGTGCCAGATCCCGCAGGGCGTCTTCACAGGCATCGACTCGGGCGCATATCCGGTCGAACTCGCTCCGGCGCTGTTGGAGTGATTGGCGATGCGTATTGGCCAAACCGTTGGAGCGACCGAATTCGGCATCGACGGCGGAAATTTGGGTGTTGCACTTCTTGATCTGCACCTCCAGAGCTTGTAATTCTCCGGCGAACGCGGCTTTTCTGCCGATCAGATTGTCGATCGTGTGGGTCAGGTCTTGTGCCTGTTTTTCGAATGCCTTCGCCTCATGCTGGAAGCGGGCGCAGTTGGCATGGTCATGTACTGCGTTGTCATCACGATGACTGGCGAGGTGGGCGGCGGCATCGGCGTATTCGTCTTGCACCTGTTGGAGCTTTTTTCGGGTATGCGCGAGGCGTGCGTCAAGCCGACCGATCTGGGCCCGATGTTTGTTGGCCGTGTCGGCAGCTGTAGCGAGTTGCTGGCGCAGTTTGGTCAGCCGGTTGTCGGCGTTCTGGTTTGCCGCATGTGCGTTGTTGAATTCGTGCTCATGCTCGGTGATGTGGTGTTGCTGTTTGCCGGCTTCTTCATTGAGTTCACGGATTTCAGCATGCAGTGCCTGGCGCCTGGTGGTGAATTTTTCGAGGGCCTCCTGTCGTTCGGCGACCTTGCGCTGCGCGTTGAGGTGTCGTGCCTGTGCATCCTGCAGCCGTGTTTTGGCAGCGGGAACGTCGAAGTCGTTAACGCTTCCGGGATAATGTTCTGCGGCGGCAACGAGGCAGGCGAAGCAGGTCGCAAAGAGTATGAGTTGTTGTAGTGTATAGTTCATTTTCAGCGTTTCCGTTTGTGTTTGCTGTTGTGTGCTTTGACGCCGCACACCGGACATTTATTCTAGCAATTCTCTTCCGCCGGTATACTATGGCTTCAATCGTCAACACATCACGCATTGCAGTCGTCGGACTCGGACAGTTGGGCGGCTCGCTGGCTATGCGCCTGAAGGAACTGGGTGCCCGCAGTGTCTACGGCGTCGCACGGCGTACAGCATCGCTGGAACAGGCCCTGAAAGATGATCTGATCGAAGCGGGCAGCACAGATGCTGCAGAAGTGCTGCCGGTTGTTGACATCGCCTTCATCTGCCTGCCGGTGCCGGCGACGATCGAATTCGTCAAAGCCAACCTGTCGTACTTCCGACCCGGTAGCATTGTCACCGACGTAGGCAGTGTGAAGAAGGTACTGGTGGACGAGCTGCGGCAGATTCTGCACGACCATGGCACGTACTTCATCGGCGGCCATCCGATGGCGGGCTCGGAAAAGTTCGGACTGGACTTTGCCCGTGCCGACCTGTACACCGAAAAGATCGTTTTTCTGACGCCGACAGCGGACGACGAACTGGAAGCCATTAACCTGGTGATCGAGTTCTGGCGCGAAATTGGCAGCATCCCGATCGAGCTGAACGCTGCACGTCATGACCAGGTCGTAGCATACGCCAGCCATATGCCGCATCTGATGTCAGCGCTCATTGCGAAAGCGACACTTGGCCACAATGAGGCCGATGAACATGGCATGGCCTGCGCCAGCGGCTTTCGCGATATTACCCGCGTTGCTTCGGGAAACGTCGATATGTGGTGCGAGATCACCATGCAGAATCGTGTGGCGATTCTCGCTGCCCTGGATGACTGCCAGACGGAGCTGGCGAATTTGAGGCAAAGCATTGCCGACGGCGACGAGGGGCAGGTCGTGGAGTTTCTCGAGATTGCCAAGCGCTGCCGCGACGATTGGCTGGAAGATTCGGCACGAGGCAGGCAGGGGAATGACAACACGTAATGGGGCGTTATCATGAGTGACAACTATACCAGCGACTTGACCCTGCTCCGAGAGAATGAGTCGAACTACCCGGAAACACCGGAAGCCGGAATACTCGAGGCGTTCGACAACCGCTATGCGAAGCGGGATTACTGGATCACTTTCGACTGCCCGGAATTTACCGCTCGCTGCCCGATCACGAACCAGCCGGATTTCGGCCGGATCTCAATCCGCTACGTGCCGGACGGCAAATGCATCGAAAGCAAGTCGTTGAAGTTGTATCTCTTCGCTTACCGCAATTTCAACACCTTCCACGAAGAATCGGTCAACAGGATTCTGGATGACATCGTTACTGCCTGCGCCCCGCGGCAGTGCATCGTCGAAGGTGACTTCAATGCTCGAGGCGGCATAGGTATCAAGGTGTCGGCGAGCAGTCCTTGAAGACGACGCAGGAGATTTTGAGCGACTCGGCCACGTACCTGGAGCGTCACGGTAGCGAAAGCTCCCGCGCCGATGCCGAATGGCTGATGTGCGAAGCGCTCGACGTTGACAAGCTTGAGCTTTACATGCAATTCGACCGGCTGCTTGGTGATGCGGAACTGGCGCGGTTGCGGCCGTTGCTACGGCGCCGGGCGGCAGGTGAGCCGGTGCAGTACATCGTCGGCGACGTGACGTTCCACTCGGTCGAACTGGTCGTCGGGCCCGGGGTGCTGATCCCACGGCCGGAAACGGAACGGCTGGTGGATGAGGCCCTGCAACGCTACCCCGGCGAGGGGGCTATCCTCGACGTTTGTACCGGTAGCGGCGCTATTTTGTTCGCGATGAATAACGGACTTGATGGCCCCGTGCCGATGATTGGTGTTGATGCATCTGCCGATGCGTTGGCTTGGGCACTGCGAAATCGTGAACTGCTCGCTGCCGAACACATCGACTTTCTCCAGGGTGATCTGTTTGGGCCCGTAGCAGAACAGAAATTTGTATTGATCACAGCGAATCCTCCGTACATCACGAGCTGCGATCTCGAGAGGTTGCCGAACAACGTACGTGGCTTCGAACCGCACGAGGCGTTGCTTGCCGGCGATGACGGCCTGGCGGTAATTCGTCGGATTGCGATGTCCGCCGCAGCCTGTCTATGTACCGGCGGACAACTTCTCTGTGAGATCGGTGCTGCCCAGGGCGAGGCGGCGCAACGGATCTTTGCGGATGCCGGTTGGGCGGATGTTGAAATTCTTACGGACTACGCACGACGCGATCGTATCGTTGCTGCCCGCCTGGGATGAAGTTTGGTAGCGTCCGTTGACATGCCATCGGGCCTGACCTATAGTGGCTTTCCCTCGAAGTTTTCGGTGCTCTCACCCCATCGTCTAGTCAGGCCTAGGACACCGGGTTTTCATCCCGGCAACACGGGTTCGAATCCCGTTGGGGTGGCCATTTCCTTTCTCATCAGGGGAATAGGAGTATGTCTACCGATTCCGCCGAAGCTGGAGTTGTCGACGTGTTTTCTGTACCCCCCCCGGACGTTGCGTATGCCGTGTGTGAGGCAGAGATTCCGGCGCCCCATTACCGCCTGAACCATGCCGTTGCTGTGTCCGAAATGCGGTGAAGACATCGGTGTTGCACTTGCCTCTTCGTCCGCCCGATGGCGATTCTTCAAAGCTTGCGTCGGCTGGCTGGTTGGTCTGGGTATTCAGAAAGGCAGCGAGGGCCGCGGCGGACGCGGCTGCCAGCTACTCGCATTGGTGCTTGCTTTTAGTCAGAACTGGTAGCGTCGAGGGCGGCGGCGATTGGACCGACTAGGTCTTTCGTCCGGAGGTAAGACATCAGCGGCACGGACGTATTGGTACAACTCGGGGGACATATTCTGGATAAACCGGCTTGGCTCGACGATTACAGGTCCGTAATTGCGTTGAATGATCTTCGGGGCGATCAGGTACAACTCGTCCTTTGCCCGGGTCGCGGCGACATAAAAGAGCCGTAATTCCTCATCGATACGTTCGGCCATCTGCGTATCCTCGAGCACCTGATGTTCGTGGATCATCGGGATTGCACCGTCATGAACGTTGAGGACGAAAACGACTTGCCACTCCAAGCCTTTGGCTGAGTGCATCGTCGACAGGATGAGTTTTCCGCCGGCATCGTCATCCACGAGGTTACGGTCGTGAGAGGTATTGGGCGGGGCAATGGCGAGATCCGAAAGCAGGCTGTCGAGACTGCGATAGGACTGGCACATGGCCAGTAACTGATCGAGATCGCGTTGGCGCTTCGGCCAGTCGTCGAAGTTACGCTGGAGAACCGGTCCATAATACTCGACTGCGAGGCGCAGGCATTCGCCAGGACGCTTGACCAGCGGTGCCATGGCGGTCATCAGATCCGCCAGTGGGGAAATGTCGAGTTGACCGGCAGCAGCCTTTGCGATCTCCTTGAGCGCTGCCCCGACGTCCCCGCGTCCAGCTATCTGCTCACAGATGCGCCGCGCCCGCACGGCACCAATTCCCTGGCGCATTTTCAGCACGCGCACAAAGGACAGGTCGTCATCGGCGTTGTGCAGAACGCGCAGATGGGCCAGGACGTCTTTTATGTGTGAAGTCTCGGTGAACTTGAAGCCGCCGTATTTGACGTAGGCAATCTGATTGCGATTGAGCTCGAGCTCCAGGGCGAAAGCGTGGAAACTTGCTCGGAACAACACGGCAATCTCCGGCAACGGTGTGCCACAGTCTTGCGATTGCTTGATCTGGTGGACGATGAAGCGAGCCTGTTCCTCGTCGTTATATGCCTCAACAAGCCTTGGCTTGTTGCCGCCGGTGCGAGTAGTGAAGAGACGTTTGCGAAAGGCCTGTGACATCTGCAACAGCAGAGAATTGGAGATGTTGAGGATAGCCTGGGAACTGCGGTAATTCTGCTCCAGAGTGACTTTGCGAACGTTCGGGTAGTG
>DPYP01000339.1:0-6551 GCA_003545375.1 Lentisphaeria bacterium | reverse complement strand
TGGGCGTCGTCGCCGACGACCATGACATTGCGGGAACGGCCGGCCAGCAAATCAGTCAAGCGCGCCTGCAGGATGTTCGTGTCCTGGTACTCATCGACCATGATGAATCGGTAACGCTCGCCGATACGTTGCTGGACACGTTCGTTCTCGAGCAGCCGCAGGAAGTAGATAAGCAGATCGTCGAAATCGAGTAATTGCCGGCTGGTCTTATAGCCGGAATAGTCGCGTGCGATCTTTTCGATGGTGCCGCTGACTTCGTCGAACTGAAAAAACTCCTGCTGCACGACGTCGCGGATCGATACCAGCTGGTTGCGCGATTTTCCGATGATTTTGCATATTGTGTCAGCACGTGGGAGGCCGTCTCGCTGTTTCTTGTTCAATTCGCTGCGCAGGTTCCCGATGATTTCAATTGAGTCTCCTTGATCCAGTACGACGAAGTTCGGCTGCAAATCGAGAATGGCCCCGTACCGCCGCAGCATGGAATTGGCTGTGCTGTGAAAGGTGCCGCCCTCAATGCGATTGGCCGAACTGCCCAGCAACTCTGCGGTCCGGTTGATCATCTCCTGAGCAGCGCGCCGCGTGAATGTCAACAACAGAATCGACTGCGGAGAAATACCTGTATTGACGAGACTGACGAGGCGGTGTATCAGCGTACGGGTCTTCCCGGTGCCCGCACCAGCGATCACGAGGACTGGTCCCTCGACAATGCCGGCGGCTTCCGCTTGTGCCTGATTCAGTTCGGCAAACATTCTGGCTCTTGATTTCCTGATTTGTGCGGGTTTGTTGCCCTGTGACCGCACTTGCGTACGCACTTCACACATTTTCTGGCAAACGGAGCTACAACGGCATGGGCCATCGACATATGAAATTTCTCGCAGTCGGCCTCAATCCCGTGCTGCAGAAAACCTTGATTTTTGAACAACTTCAGCCCGGTTGCATCAATCGCGCCGAATCGCAGTTGGCAACTGTCGGCGGCAAGTCGATTCACTTCGCGATCGCCGGCAACACAATCGAGCCGGCCTCAACCACCGTAGCATATTTCCGGGGCGGCGAGACGGGTGAATATATCCAGCAGATCATCGATGACTATCAGATACCACATATCGCAGTTGAGATTCCGGGAAAAACGCGCGTTTGCACCACCTTGCTTTGCCGGACAACCGGACAGATGACGGAGTTGATTGAGCCGTCGCCGGAGATACCGCCGGCATTCTCCGATGACATGCGAACGCGTGTCCTGGAGGCGCTCGGCCAATTTGATGGCATCGGCTTGTGCGGCACCTGGCCGCCAGGGGTCGGGCCGGAATTCTACGCCGAGATTGCCGCCAACAAAGGGCAGGCAACGCTGTTGCTCGACAGTTGCCATATGGTCGAGCAGACATTGCAGACCGGCCAGGTCGATATCCTGAAGATCAACGCCGATGAAATCACAACGCTATGTGGCACGTCAGACGTGTTTGCTGCTGCCACGGCGTGCCGAGAGCGTTATAACGTCGAGCACGTGGCAGTTACCGACGGGCCGGGCCGTGCGTTCCTCTGGTCTGGCAATCGACACTGGGTATTTGACTTGCCGGCGCTCGATGGCTTGCTGAACCCCATCGGCGCTGGGGATACAGTAGCTGCGGTGATGCTTGTAAAATACCTGGCTGGCATGCCCATTGACGAAGCTTTTGCGCAGGGTCTTGCCGCCGCATCCGCTTCTTGCAAGCATTTTCTCGGCGCAAAATTCAACGCTGCCGAACTGAGTGAGATGCGCCCCGCGATTACCGTTACCGCCAGCTGATCAGATCCATAATATTTCTTAAATTACTCATTTATAGGTAGTTACTTAAATGTTCAAATAAGGACTGTCTGTATTTTTTTCTCTTTTCCTCCGCAAATTTTCTTGGGTTTTTCAGGGGCCGCGTGGCGCGGCTCCGACATCACTGTATTCGACGGTTTGAATCCGGTCCCAGCCGGCTTGGCCGCGATAGTACAGATCATCCGCGTCGCTGGCAAACCTACCGGCGGCAAAATCAAACACGACAGGCGGCAGCACGATCCAATCCCCGCCCTCTTTGAGCCGTTCCTGATGCGCGATTGCAATTTTTTCCAATGCATCGCCGAAACCGCCGAGCGGTCGCTGTGCTGGACGGTCAGCGACAATCGTCCGCAATTCGTCCGGGTGACATCCTGTCAGATCGATGCCGACCGGCGGTGATAAACCTAAAATCGGGCCGGAATCCATGTCGTCACTGTCTTCGTAGGGCTCGGCAATGATCACGCTGGTGCGCAGATGATCGAGCCCCTCCAGGATGGCACGTTCTATCGGCACAGTGTGAAGACCGACAAGATATCTCTCGCCGCCTTTCAGATATGTCAGGTCGCCCGGATGGACGTTGAGGCAGGGGAAGTCACCAGTGATATTGGTCAGTGGGATGAAACCGGCGAAGACGCCGAAGTCGATCTGGTACTCGGCCAGTTGGCGGCGGAGGGCATCGGTCCATTTTTCCCGCAACGAACGACCTTCGGCCGTCGCCAGGGTGACGCGAGTACAGCCGCCGGAGCGATAAAATTCGCGGATGTCATTGGCTACAACCGGCAAATCGAAGGCTCGACCGATCTCACAAGCTCGGCTGTGCTCCGGGCGGTCGGTGACCAGCGTAACAACTTCGAACGGGGGAGCTTCCGCGGCCTGCCATTGCTGCAGTATTCTCTCGGCGTTCGAACCGCTGCCACTAAGAAAAATCGCCACGCGCGCGGGATGTGACGTCGTCGTCAGATATGGTTGCGGGCCGTCAGCCATTTGTATCAGTTGTCCTGCAGGGTCCCATGCAGGGCGGCAGACGCTGCCGTTGCCGTGGCCTGACTGGGGTGTGGGGAGTTGGCAGCAGTCCCGTGACGCACGGCAACGTTGCCTGTGGCAACACTGGTCGACACGTCGCCGAGCGATTGAAAGCCGCCGTCCAGTTCATTCGCCTGTCGGCCGTAGATCGACTCGACGCTCGACAGCATGTCATCGTTGTTTGCGGTCGATTCATTGCTCACCATAACATTCCAACGAAAGGATTCGTCAATCAGCTTGACGATGGTTCGAGCAGCGGCGCCAGCACGATCTTGGCGACTTTCAAAATACCACATTGATCACGCAGGAGCTGCAGCGTTGCATCGTCTGGTTCATCGTCGACTTTCAACACCATTAGTGCGGTGTCACCGCGGCGGCTGATCGCCATGTCTGCGATATTGACGTTCGCCGCGCCGAACGTTGTTCCGACCAGACCAATCATGCCGGGACGGTCATCGTTCTGGATCATTACCATTGCACCGTCTGGAATCATGTCCATGTGATATCCATTGATTTCAACGACACGCGGCCGGTTGTCATCATAGACGCGGCCGACAATGCGCCGCTCGCGTTCCGTGCCGGAACTCTGTACAGTGATCGACAGCTGACACCAGTCATTCTTCTCATCGTCCACTGTCATTGTGCGCAGAGAGATGCCACGGCGTTCCGCAGCCTGCCGGACATTAACAACGTTGATGTCGGCCTCAATGTGGCCGGAGAGCATTGCCACGAGTGTATGCCGCTCGATCGTCGTTGCTGCTGCAGTCAGGTCGTCGCCTTGCAATTCGATCGTGATTTCGCCAATACCGGCGGTGATCATCGGACCAATCAACTGTGCCATGCGTCTCGCCAAGTCCACAAAACCGCACTGGATGGGATCCAGGTCGACGCGGAATCCGGCAATGTTCACGGCGCCTGACAGACCCTCGTCACGCAAGAACGCCAGAAGTGACTTGGCTGCCGCCACACTCACGGCCTCCTGTGCTTCCTGGGTTGAAGCGCCGAGATGCGGCGTCACCAGCACGCGTGGATGATCGCGCATCGGGTGATCGGCCGGTGGCGGTTCAGTCGCGAAAACATCCAGCGCCAAACCCCTGCACACGCCCGAGTCAAGTGCCGCCAGGAGATCTGATTCATTGACAACTCCGCCGCGCGAGGCATTGACTATCATGACACCACGGCGACAATGCTCGAGGGTCTCTGCCGACAGCATGCTGCGTGTCTGGTCATTGAGAGGCACATGGAAAGTCAGAATATCGACGTGCGGCAGTAGCTCCGTGAAGCTCTGATACATTTTGACGCGACCGTCCATCATCGTCGTTGCGTTGATGAAGGGATCGTATGCCACCACGTTCATTTCGAAAGCAATCGCCCGTGTAGCAACCGCTTGGCCGATACGCCCGAAGCCAATAACACCCAAGGTCTTTCCGGACAACTGATTGCCGGAAAATCGCGACCGATCCCAGCCGCCGTCACGAAAATCGAGGTAGGCATGACCTATGTGTCGGGTCAACGCGAGCATCAGAGCGAACGCATGCTCGGCTGTCGAAGTGGTGCTGGCTTCAGCCGAGTTCATCACCACGATGCCTTTCGCAGTCGCTGCATCGACATCGATATTGTCGACACCTACACCGGCCCGGACGATCGCCCGCAGTTTGCCTGCGGACGCCAGGACTTCGCTGGTGATCTGCACGCCGCTACGCACAATGAGGCCGTCATAATCACCAATGATAGCAGACAATTCCGCTACGCTTAGGCCGGGTTTGTGTGCCAGCACTGTGTCCGGCTGGCCCCTGATGAATTCAAGACCTTCCTCCGCCAATGAGTCGGCAGCCAGAATGTGGATATGTCTCTCCATAGCCCGATAACTGTAGAGGAGACAGAGCCAAAAGCAAACCTCCAGCTAATCAACCACTGTTTACACCGGACTGTCTGGATTAATCGCCGGGATTGGGGGATCGGGGGGCGTAATCGGGTTGGCGGGGTTGGCGGGGCGAGGAGGGGGATTATATTGGCGAGGATGACGGAGCGGCTGAAAATTCTGTTTCTCTGCACGGGCAATTCCTGCCGCAGCCAAATGGCGGAAGGATGGACGCGCCACCTGAAGATGGATCAGATCGATGCATACTCAGCCGGTACGAAGGCGCAAGGGCTGAATCAGCAGGCAGTCAAAGTGATGGCAGAGGCAGGTATCGATATCTCCAGACACACTTCGAAGACGCTCGATCAACTCGACGTCGCTTTCAATTACGTTGTCACGGTTTGCAGTGCTGCCGATCATGTGTGCCCACAGTTTTCCGGCAAAACCAAAGTGGTGCACGTCGGGTTCGACGATCCACCGCACCTCGTACAGCACACGGCTTCGGAAGAGGAGGCGCTGCAACATTATCGCCGGGTGCGCGACGAAATCGGCGAATTTGTCGGACAACTGCCGGAATACCTGAACCAGCAATAGAAAGAGGAAATATCCGTGGACCTGTCATTGCAGGATTTTCTGAGCCTGTCCGAGGCGGAACGGGTGCCGTATATCAAGGATCACGCGATTCTTTACGCCCAACAGTTCGACCGTGAGTCGCTGGACTACCACTGTCGCCTGGCCGATACCTGCAGGAAAATGCACAAGACCAGCGAAGGCGCTGATTTTCTCTCGTCACTGTTACGCCATTGGACGGCATTGAATTTCTTCGTGCAGCCGAGCTCGCGCACGTTTCTGTCGTTCAATTCGGCACAATCGACGCTCGGTATGCGCCGCGCCTCGGTGCGCGATATCAACATTTCGTCGATGTCGAAGGGGGAAACGCTGACCGATTCGATCCGGACATTTATTTCGTATGTCGACCTGGTGGTCATGCGTCATGGCGACAGTGACGCAGGCGCGGTGGCGTACTGGATCGCCACGAAGGCCCGCAAGATCAACATCAACGGTGAGGAACGCCCGATCCCAATTGTCTCTGGCGGCTCGGGCACTAAGCAGCACCCGACGCAATCGCTGCTCGACATCTACACTTTGGAAAAGAGCTTCGAACCGATCGGTGGGATCGATGGTAAGACGATCATGCTGGTAGGCGACCTCAAGCGCGGTCGCACAGTCCGGTCGCTCAGCTATCTGATGAAGAACTATAACGACGTCGAACTGGTTTTCGCGGCGCCGGACCGGTACCAGATGCAGGATGATATCCTGCAATTCCTCGACACGCATGATGTGCCCTGGCGTATGGTGGATTCGCTCTCGGCGGCCGTCGCGGATGTGGATGCGATCTACATGACGCGAATTCAGGACGAGTGGGATAACCTGGCTCCCGGTACCCACGAGGCTACCAGTGATGAGTTCTGTTTCAAACTCGAGCACCTTCGCAACATGAAGTCGACGGCATGTCTGCTGCATCCTCTGCCAAAGCGCGATGAAATCGAAGAGGCGGTCGATTACGCCGACGACGATCGCGTCGTCTACTGGCGGCAGGAACGCAACGGCATGTGGATGCGTGTAGCGATCATCGCGAAGCTGTTCGGTGTCGGCGAGGCCATCCTCGAGCGAGCCTGATCTGTAGGTCTCGCCCTCGCGTCAGTCGATGACTAGATACTGTCCGAAGCGCTTCCGTATATCGCGGCGAACGGCGAGAAATATCGGTGCCGTCATGCGGTCGAGCGGGTTGAAATCATCGGTCAGCAGGATGCCAGCTGGTTTCAAATCGCTCAGATCAACCTGTTGGCTGATGTACATATCCAA
>DPYP01000419.1:0-5807 GCA_003545375.1 Lentisphaeria bacterium | reverse complement strand
TTCAGGGTTGCGCGCCGGCAGTGTACTGACGATGATCACATAACGAGTTTTCAGTTCCGGGTTTGGATACAGGTCTACGGGGCCCTCGCCTCGAGTGATCTGGTAACGTACATAAATATCATCGTCACGATGCGCCCCAGTTGCTTGGACGGTACGCCTGATTTCACTGATCAGTTCTTCCCGGCTCTGCGTAATAGCCATGCCGATCAGGGCCGCGGAGTTCTCGAGCCTGTCGAAATGATCCGCCATGAAAACAGGCACACCCCGATAGGTACGGAAGACCTCGTAGACTGAATCCCCGTATAGAAATCCACGATCCATGGCGGGAATCGTCGCCTCTTCCATCGGTGTGATTTTTCCATCCACATTGATCATCGGATTCATATCAGCTGGCAAATCCTGGTTGGAACTGGTTCATGTGCGTGTTTTACAGGCCGGTCACCTGCTGCGGGCAACGCGCCTCACCGCTGCGACGGAGAAGGTCTGACTCCCGATATCCGCCTGCTTATGACAGGAGGTTGGCCAAGTTCATCTGTAATACAGGAATTGGCGGAGAGGGAGGGATTCGAACCCTCGGTACGCGCGAGACGCACACAGCATTTCCAGTGCTGCACCTTCAACCACTCGGTCACCTCTCCAGTAGCCCGTAATTACGTGTAATAAGACGGGCTGGGAAACTATACAGCGGGAAATGTGAAACGCGCAACAAACTGATGGAATGCGGGGCTGCCAGCAGTTGGAAACACGAGACTTGCAAGTATCGGCGATTGCTGCCGGAGCTTGGAACCTGAGTGGCGGCAGGTTGTAAATTTATTGATCACGGGCGAAGGTAGCCGCACCAGCGACAAGAATGGTGCATGGCCCCCGTCTCACCCCAACCTGGCAGGCGGATCGTGGTACATGTCCGCTTTTCAACTAATTGGAGAGGGAATCATGCCGACCACTGACCGAGCGCCCACTTCTCGGTATAGTGTTCTGATCGTTGACGACGAGCCGGCAATTCGCGACAGCCTCGAAATGCTCACTGCCGCGGAGTATCAGGTCCATGCCGCCTGTTCGGTGCGCGATGCATTGGATGCGATGAGCGATTTCATGCCGGATGTCATTCTGCTTGACCTGTGCATGCTTGAGACCAATGGCATCGAAGGACTGCGCCAGATCCGGCAATTCGATGCGGATGTATCTGTGGTGATTGTCTCCGGATACGGCAGCAGCGAGATGATCCAGGAAGCGATGCGCTGCGGTGCCACCGACTACATCGGCAAGCCGTTCGACCTCGCTGAATTTCGCGAGACGATCGAGATCAATGTCGAGCAGACCCAGCGTATGCGTCGGCGTCACTCGGCCAGCGAGCCACCGGCTGATCGGCACGTGGCGTCGCAACTGGTTCCAGGTGCCGATGACGTGGCATTGCTGCCTGAGCTTGGCCGTGAGTTGTGCCACGATCTGGCGAACAACCTCACGACCGTCAAAGTCCCCATGCAAGTGATCGCCGAGTTCATGGAGAAACAGGGCGGTGGTGAAGGTGTCGACGGGCTGCAGCAGTTGCTTAATTCCGGCCTTAAACAGCTCGATCGCTGTCTCGAGATTATCGAGAAGTTCGATGCAAAAACCAGCGTTATCGGCGAATCACGGCGTACGCGCGTGGCGCTCGACGAGGTCCTCAATGATATCCTCGAGGTCAGCCGCCTCAAGATCACGGAAAGCCGGGTATCCATCGAGTTGATGTCGCATCTCCAGCAGTGCACCATCGAAGGTGATCGCATCCAGCTTTTCAGGGCCTTGAACAATATCGCGGACAATGCGCTCGAGGCCATGCACGAAACCGGCGGTAACCTAGAAATCGGCTGCGCTGCCAAGGGCAAGTTCATAGAAGTAACGATTGCCGATGACGGGCCCGGGATGCTGCCGGAGCGGCTCGCGAAGATTTTTCAGTCGCAGTATACCACCAAGGCCCGGGCGTCTGCCGGTCTCGGCCTGAGTATCGCCAAGCGGTTGATTGACTATCACGAGGGCGATATCAAGGTGCGCAGTGTTGCCGGAAAGGGCACGACGTTTACGGTTCAGTTCCCGGCAGCGCCCACCGGCAAGCTGAGTGCCATGAAGCCAGTCGCCACGGACTGTTCAAAGGTCGCCGTCCTCTACGTGGACGACGAAGAGAAGTCGTTGAAAGAGTTCAAGGAGATGTTCGGCGAAGGCTTCCCGGTGCTGACGGCAGCGTCGGGCCGTGACGGTTTGCAACTGCTGCAGGACAACGAGGATATCGGCGTCGTCATTGCCGATCAGCAGATGCCGGAAGAGGGCGGAGTCGAGCTGCTTGAAGAATGTCGCCTGCTGCGCCCCGATGTCGTCCGCATTCTTGCGACTGGCTACTCCGACATCGAGATCATTGTCGAGGCGGTCAACGCCAGACGGGTCTATCACTGCGTTGCCAAGCCCTGGGACCTGCGGCAACTCAAGCGCACGCTGATGCAGGCGCGGGAGCACTTCGGCGACACCCCCGAAAGCGGTGACTGCGCCGAACGCTCGGCGCAGTTCTATCACGACTTGTTGATTGCCAACCTGTACCGGGCGCTGCAGTCGATCACGATGACCATGAACCATCAAATCAACAACTCGATGGTGCCGATCAAGCTCTTTTTCGATTTGCTGCCGGGTAAGCTCAAGGAAGCTGGGATAGATATCGATGCGCTGGCAGATCACGCGTTTTGGCAGGACCTGCATAAGAACGCGCAGAACGAGATGCTCAGAATTTCTGACAACCTGCGTGACCTGCGTAATGCCATTCAGTTGCCGGTGTCGTGAATATAGGCATTATGCTGGTGGCTGGTGCCAGCATGGGCTTTTGCCATCTTGATCCTCGACAACGCTGCCGCTGAAGTCGCTGACTGCGCCGCAATGGCCCCCCACAGTGGCGATATTCGCGGATGTTTTCGGTTTCGGGGAACTGGTGTGACCAGTCCGCAAGCCGGAGCCCTGCATTGGTAAATCCAGACAAAGGCCTGGACCGGAGAGACCAGCAGGTGCTTGATTTTCGTGACGTGACAGTCCACCTTATGTCCTCATACTCCAGCCCATATGCCCCCCCGATCCGCATAGAACAGGTGCTGTTTCAAGCGTCGTGCGTACGATATCCTTGGACATGCGGGTGAACTCTACCGATGAAAACACAGCGCCAGCGCGTCTTTACTCTGAGAGAACTTCTCGTGTCCATTGCAATTGCCGCAACCCTAACAGGCATACCGTCGCCCTGATTGGCCATGAACGCATCCGTTGTCACTACACCTACCCTGGTCATTGTCGGTCGCCCGAACGTCGGTAAGTCCGCCCTGTTCAACCGCGTTATGCAACGGCGTATCGCCATCGTTCACGAGCAGTCCGGAGTCACCCGCGATCGCGTCACTGCAGTGGGCGATTGGTGCGGTAAATACTTTCGCCTCGTCGATACAGGCGGGCTCAATGTCTTTCGCGGCGGGCATAAGGCGGACGGCGTCTTTGACGAGATGATTCGCGAGCAGCTCGAAGAGGCCGTGGTCGATGCCGACTTTATCATCTTTGTCGTTGATGTCATTGCGGGCCTCGTGCCACTCGACCGTGAGGTGGCCAGATGGCTGCGCCAGCTTGGCAAGCCGGTGGTCGTCGCCGCCAACAAAGCCGACAACGACAAGATAGCCGTCGGCGCCGGGGAGTTTGCAGAGACCGGGTTCACCGATATCTACCCGATCTCCTGCCTGCATGGTCTGGGGGTCGCCGAGTTGCTCGATCATGCAACTGCTGACTTCGCTATGAACGAGGCCGAGCGCGACGAGGCGCCGGCGATCAACATCGCGCTGGTCGGCCGGCCCAACGTCGGCAAGTCGTCCACAGTCAACCGTCTGCTCGGCGAGAATCGAGTCATTGTCAGCGAGGTGCCCGGCACCACCCGTGATGCCGTCGATATTCCCTTCGAGATCGAACTGCACGGAACCAGGGTCAAGGCGAACCTGATCGATACCGCCGGCATCAAGAAGCGTACGAAGACCAGTTCACCCGTTGAGTTTTTCGGCCTGGCACGGGCACGCACCGCCATTCGCCGCGCCGATATCGTCCTCGTGCTGATCGATGCCACCGAACCCGGGACGGCGCAGGACAAGCGCATCTGCCGGCTGGTTCTCGATGAGGGCAAGCCTTGTGTGCTTCTGGCCAACAAATGGGATCTTGCCGGTAAAGAAGTCAAACAGAAAGAACTGTTCGAACGCATCGCCTGGGAAATCCCTTTCCTCGATTACGCGCCGATCCTGACTTGTTGCGCTGTAAGCGGCTATAATTTTAGTGAGATCCTGCCGTCCGTCATTGCTATTCACGAGCAGATGAGCATCGATATTCCGACGCCGCTGGTCAATCGTGTGGTCCAGGACCTGGTGGCGCGCGTATCGCCGCCCGCCGGCGGCAGTACGCGGCTGAAGATTTATTACGGCACCTATAAGTCACAACGCCCGCCGACCTTCATACTTTTCGTCAACGATGTCAAGAGTTGCCGGGGCAACTATGTCGCCTTCCTGAAGAACCAGTTCCGTCGCGCCTTCGGCCTCGACGGGTTGCCGATTTTTATCGAGTTCCGGGAACGCCGCCGTGGCGACTTCCACAATGCGCCAGACAAGAAGCGCGGCAAGAGTATTGCCTCGAAGTGAACGATGCTGAATTGTGACAGGGTGTGCCTGTCCTACCCGAGAATCTGCGTCTGCTTCGTGCCAGTGCTGCCTCGGTTGCCGCGTTTTTAATGGAAGAGGCGTCTCGCGAGTAGACGGCAACAGAATCGGGAACAAACTAACGAGTAGACAGTCTTCGCATCCTCCAACAGCGTTTCTTTGTAAGTGATCGACATTGAAATTATTCTTGCCTCACGTTCGCAACGGCGGCTGGACCTGCTGACCGCCACCGGAATTCGTTGCCGGCCGGTGGCCGCGGATGTCGAGGAAGTCATCTTGCCCGACGAACCGCCCGAGGCTCTCGTCTGCCGGCTTGCCCGGCTCAAGGCCGTGGCTGTCGCACCGCAGTTTCCCAGTGACATCGTCCTCGGCTCGGATACCATCGTCTACCTGGAACCTGATGTGCTGGGGAAACCCCGCGACTACGCGGAGGCAAGTGAGTTCCTCGGCAGGCTCAGCGGCAAGACGCACCAGGTCTACACCGGTGTCTGTCTCTACCGGGAGAATCCCGATTTGCTCGATGTTTGGTACGCCTGTACCGATGTCACGTTCAGGTCACTCACTGCGGACGATGTCGAAAGCTATCTCGCCTGCATCGAACCGCTCGACAAGGCCGGTGCCTATGCCATCCAGGATCAAGGTGATTTGATCATCGAGAAGATTTGTGGACTCCGCAGCAACGTCGTCGGGCTGCCGATCGAAGAAGTCATCGAACATCTCGCCAGGCACATCGGCACCGATGCTTGAATTCAGCGACAGGCCCTATGTTTTCGTGCCGCCGAAGATGAACCGGCTGATACTGGCGCTGATGCGCCAGTACAACCTGCGGCGCTTGCTGCCGAGCCCGGCAAAACGCATGTCCCGCATCATCGTGACAAATCCTGAAGTGCTGCATGCCGTACGGCCGACGGCCGGGAACCGTCTGCTTTTTCTGCCGAATCACTCGACCCACTGCGATCCCGAGATCATGATCGAGTGCCAGCGGCAGCTTGGCGTCAGGTCGTTATTCATGGCAGCCTATGACGTTTTCCTGCGCAGCCGCCTGGAGGCCTGGATCATTCAGCATTGCGGCGTTTTCTCGATCGATCGCGACGGCAGTGATCGCCGCGCCATCGCTGC
>DPYP01000112.1:31042-31172 GCA_003545375.1 Lentisphaeria bacterium | reverse complement strand
GTTCTGTGCGTTGCGCTTCTCCAGTGTGTCGAAGACCTTCCAGGCCCCGCAAGCCCTGCTGCCAGTCCCGCTCATCTCCCGGCACCTGGTCGTCGAAGACTGTGCAATGGCCAACATACAGGGCTGCGAG
>DPYP01000112.1:6934-30938 GCA_003545375.1 Lentisphaeria bacterium | reverse complement strand
GCATTGCCCGATATTCCTACGTCGATCTATGCCGTGACCAAGAAGATGATCGAAGATATGGGGCACTTCTACGCACGGTCTCATGGTATCCGGTTCTGTGCGTTGCGCTTCTCCAGCGTGTCGAATACCTTTCAGGCCCCGCAAGCCCTGCGGCCAGTTCCACTCATTTCCCGGGACCTGGTCGTCGAAGACTGTGCGATGGCCAACATACAGGGCTGCGAGAGCGACCGCGTATGTGACGATGTCTTGTTAATCGGACCACACTGTCCGCTTGAGAATGCGGACCTGATCGAGGCGTTCAAGGATCGGGACGCGGTTATTGAAAAACATTGGCCAGGCAGTCTCGAGCTCTTCGAGCGCGCCGGCTTCAGCACGAGCGGCGTGCTCTGGCCGTGTTGTGACATCCGCCGCGCCAGACAGGTGCTCGGCTGGGAACCGCAATATGGTTACGGCTGGCTGCTCGAAAAAGTGAAGAACGGCCTGACTGCAAGCGATTGAAATCGCGCCGCGTCCGTCAATCGTCGTCCATGCCCGGTCGCATTGAAAAGAGTACCGCAACCCCCGTGTTGGTTCCCGTTCTCCGGGAGCGGATCAACGTGGTGGTGATCGAGGCAACGTCGTGCCGGCCGTCGCCGTTGAAGTCTCCGATCGCCGATGCCGTGCAGCGGTGGGCCGGAACACGGCTGAGGTTGCGCTCGCTGAGCCCTTCGGGTGATCCATAATAGATGTAGGCATTCCGCATGCCTGCGTTGCCGCTTTTTCCCATGCCCAGCAGCAGGTCATCGTAGCCATCGAAGTTGAGACCGGCGACCGCCCCGTTGGAAGAGCCGGATGAGGGAAGCTCGGTGCACTGCGGATTGCCCAATATGTCACGGTAGACTTAAGACTGGCGGCGATTCGAGGTGTTCCTGGGCATTGCAGAAGGTCAGATCGAGGTAGCCGTCCTTGTTCAGGTCGAACAGATGGATCCGTTGCAGGACACCGGCGCGGGAGACATAGAGATTTTGGCCGGCATTGCCGAATGTACCCCTGCGGAATGCCTCGAATCTGCGTGTCCGCCATACGCCTGAGATTTCTTTCCTGTCGGCCTCTCAATGCGTCTTGACAGTCATGGCATCATGCACTCGCAACAATTCAGACTCACAGCAATAGTGATAAGCTAACGAGGTGATGATATTGTGTCCAACTACAGTTGGAATCTGTCAGTTGGCGCCCTTATCTTGGCGAAACCGGAGTTGAATCTTATGGAATACATGACCGAACCCCAGCATCAGGTTCCAATTTTACATGATGTGGACGTGGCCGTCGCAGGTGGTGGCGCGGCTGGCGTCGCGGCGGCGGTGGCCGCGGCACGTCAGGGTGCCCGCACCGTGTTGATCGAGAAGTTCGGCTCGGTCGGTGGATGCATGTCCACGGGCGGCTGGGCAGCCGGCGCCATCGACCTGGCGCCGCTCGATCCCTGTAAATTTCCCATTGGTCCGGATGAAGACAAGAATTCGGCGCCTTCTTCGCACTGGGTGAGCACGCTTACCAAGGACCCCGTTGCTGCAGCGTTGCGCGAGCATGTGCGCGGCTGTGGCCTCGCCGGCGAGTGGATGGCCCGATTGCTTGACATGATCGAGGCGCTTGGGCCGTCTCCGAACTTCGCATGTCAGTCCAACCGGGCTGGGTATCTGTGCAACCAGATGCTCGAGGAAGCCGGTGTGGTGCAGATGCTGCAGACAACCGCGGCAGAGCCGATCATCGACGGAGACAACGTCGTCCATGGGCTGTACGTGGAAACTGTTTCCGGCCGCCATGCCGTGAAAGCCAGGGTGACGATCGATGCGACGGCCAATGCTGCGCTCGCAAACCGGGCCGGCGCGCCCCTCGTGCCGTGCAATCGCGAGCCGAGCCTGAATATCTCCGTCGGCATCGGCAACGTGGACGATCGCAGGTTTGCTGATTTCGTTGCCAGTCGCCTTGAGGTACCTGAAACGTTTAATCAGTGGATCGAAGAGGTGCTCATCGCCGACGTTGATTACGTGGCCGGGCGCCTCGGCGCCCACATCAATCGCATCCGACCGGTGGCGGACCTGGTCCGACAGGCCTGGGAAGAGGACGGATACCAGGCGATTGGTTGGATCGGCAACGTCGGTCGCATCGCCCTGGTGTTCCCCTGGCAGACGAAGGCGCCGCGCAACGGCATGTGGTGGGAACGCGCTGACATTGACGGCGATGTGGACACGCTGGATGCGGCGCACATGACGCTGCTCGAGCGGGATACCCGCAAGTACGTCTTCGACACGGTTTTATTTTTACGAAAGTACTTCCCGGGTTTTGAAAACGCGTACCTGATGTACCTGTCGCCCTACATCGGCATGCGTGGCGGCCGGGCGATCGAGGCGGAATACATCGTCACGCACCAGGACCTCATTGATGGACGCCGGCACGACGACGTTATCCACCAGACGTACGACCTGCGGACCGCGAAAAACTTCACCGATATTCCGTATCGGCAGCTTTTGCCCAAGCGCGTCGAAGGTTTACTGGTCGCGGGCGTGGCGGCCCACCAGAAACCGCCCAACCTGCGGGGTCGCGAAAATGTGCTGACCATGGGCCAGGCAGCCGGCATTGCGGCGGCGTTGTGCGCCCGGCAGGATGTGCACCCCCGTGATGTCGATGTGAAACAGGTGCAGCGTGTGTTGTGCGATTCCGGCGTGGTTCTCGGGTCGGCGGAACGCGTGGAGCAACTGCTGGATTAACAGTAAATCAGATCACCGGGAATCATTCAATGCCCTCAGAAGAAAGCCTTCCACATCGGTTGCACTGGCGACCGGGTCACCCCCGCAGCTGGACCATTGAATCCACAGCGATTGATCTTGACGCGTCGATTCAACGGCTCATCATCGTCAGTGACCTGCACGCTTACCGCGAACCGCTCGAGGCCGTGGACCTGTATCTGGGGGAGTTGACCGACCAGTATCGAGTTTTCGTCAACGGCGACCTTTTCGAGGGCGGCGTGGACGCGGCAGCGACCGTCGAATGGGTTCGCAGGCATGCCACAGGCCGCACCACTCGAGGCAATCATGACAGTCGCGTGTTTGCTTACCGGAGCAACCAGGTTGACCAGGATCCACCCAGCCAATGGGCGCCCGATGGTGAGTTGGGCAGCTATGAAACGCTCGGGTCCGACCAGGTTCAATTTGTTGCCGACCTGCCGGATCAGCTGATGGTGCGCTGGCGGGACAAGAAGATTTGCGTCCTGCACGGCCATCAGAACGCCAAGGACACGAACTACACCAGCTGGCGGTCCACAGTGGATCAACTCATGGACACGTTCCACGACACCGGAGTGGATCTGACCGTGATCAGCCACACGCACTACCCGTTTGTTCGCGAGCGAGACGGCTCATGGCTCGCCAATTGCGGTTCCGTGAGTGTGCCTATCTGCCGATTCCGAACCGCCGACGGCGCAATCGAAAACCGCTGCGCTGAAGACGACTCTGTTTCGAGCGATGATGCCCAATGCAGCTTTCTCAATATTACGGAGAGCGGCGGAGCGCTCGACGTGCAGATCGTGCGGTTCGACTACGATCGGCGAGGTATGTTGGACCGCTACAGCAGGCACGACGGCCTCAGCATGTCACCGGCCCTTCGAGAAAGGTGGATATTGCAGGCGTTTCACGGCACCTAGGCGGCTCGAATCGGGTGAAACCCTTTTTAAGCGGCAGGCCAGTGAATCACTTGAGTAGTTGCCTTCCCGCCTATTGTTTCGGGCGCAGGTCCCAGGGGTTGCCGTTTGACCATTTGTACAGGTCGCCGGTGCCCCCCTCCTGTCGCACGTCCAGCACACGCACGTCGCCTTCTCCTGGTTTGGTAACCAAGACTTCAACGAGTCCGGTGAGCCGATTGAGCCGCTCGATTTTCTCAACGCTATTGTCGAATGTGACCCTGATGGTTCCTGCCGCATCCATCTTGCTCATGTTGATGCCGCGTCTGAGGTTGACGACCATGAAGTATTCCTCGCCTGCAGCATCGTCGAAAAAGGAGACGAGAACCGATTCGTTCGGTGTCTCGAGATTTTTAACCGACTTCAAGGCGCCGTGCCCATCGAACAGCTTACAACGGTAGGGAATCGTTCCCGCGTAACCGATGTCACCTACCGTTCGGAGGTTCAACAGTGCCCGGCTCAGGTTTTGAATCTCCGGCGCCATGTCGCGGGCGGCGTAGTAACTTCGGTTCAACACGGTGTTTTCGTAACGGTGTTGTTCTGAAGGCGTGCGCCCCATATGGGGAACTTGCAAGTCATCGACCATGCACTCCCCATTGCCCACGTCACCGGCGTATCCGTAATACATGAAGAAGGTTATGCCCACCCCGCCATGGGCCAGGAACGAAAAGGCCTGATAACGCAGATCAGCCTCATCCGGGTTTCGGTAGGGGACTCCCTCTCCTTCGGGACGTCCATAAGCCTGTTGAATCATCCAGAACGGCAGACGATGTTTCCGGCTGGTCTCACGACCGATGTTCATAAAATACAGGTACGTTTCCGTCTCAGAGCCGTCGCGGGCGAGCGCATAATCGTCGTAACTGAAAACGTCCGGCTGACAGAACTCGATATAGCGGTCCCTGCCGATCTTCATGATCGAGAGGTTGGCGTACACCAGGACGTGGGGATAATTCTTTTTGACCCATGCGATGCTATCGCGGAGTTCCTGATAGACGGCTTCCTTCTCTTCCTCGGTATTCCTGCTGATTGTGTTCGGTTCGTCTGACACGGTGATTGCCGAGCAGCCGGGGATTATCATCGCCTGGCGAACCGCGTTTTCTCCCCCGCGCATGCCGCATTGCCACTCCAGACCTGCGGCGTTCGCGGCCTTGAAAAAATGTCGGGCGTTCAGTGGTTTCAACCAGTAGAACTGATTCAGTCCGGCAGCCTTGAAGCGGGCAATTCGGTCATCTAGACGGTCCCGCGGCACGCTGTTGTGCCAGGCGGTCATTGTCAGCGGCCGATCTGCCTGCCACTTCGTATATTTTTCGCTGTAGGGATACCAGGCATATACGGAAGACGACGCGATGACTGCACTTGCGAGCGCACCGCCCAGCAATTTCAAACCGATTTTCAATTCCATGACATCTCCGGATCAAGCGGGTATACGGGTCGAGAGACCCGCGTATAATCCTCGGCGCAGAGGATTTGTTTATTGAATCCAGGGCTGTCGACCATGAGTATCCTCGCGGCCACGCCCTTGTACATCGCCATTGGATTCAAGCCTTCCTTAACGATAATGAACTTTCTTTCACGCGGATCTATGCCCAATCTATCGAGAAAGAACGGACCGTCAATCTTGCCGCCCGCTCGATTAAAACAATCTCGATGCCATCATTTTCCACCACGGCGATCTTTCCCATGCGTGTTTCGTACCCGGCGTGAATCGACGGCGAATCGGTTGCCACATCATCAGTCACCACGCTGACGGTACCGTCAAACGCCAATGGCGGATTATCGGTACGGCACACTTTGCCGCCGATCGAGAGATGGACCGCGTTGCCAACACCAGCCTGCGCCGCGGTGCAGGCTGATTCAGGATCGACAATACCGACAGCGATCGCGTCCCGGATGCCATTTTCAAGGAAGTAACTCACGTGGCGACGGCGTCACCGGAGGCGCCGCCAAGCGTGCAGTCGCAAAGCTCATCGAGGTTTCTCGGCGGGTGACATTCGCTCATCGAAAAGAAGGGCAAATATGCGGGCCTGGCAAAGATACAATCGCATACGCAACGGTCCATTGTGTTCGATCGTTGCATCACGCAGCGCTTTGCCCTGCCAGTGTACGGCGTGATTCAAATCATCACCAACTATCCCGGTGCAGTCATGGCGGCTGAATCCATCCAGGATTTTGCCTTCAGGCGTGCGCAGCTCGACCTGAATCCGGCCTTTCGAGGCGTCGGCGTTGACGGCAAGATCGCTGGTGCCGTAGTGCTGTGGCTTTAACTCGATATAGCCGTCCTCTCCCTCGTGTCGCGGACCGAGCGAAACGAACCGGTCACGCGGCAGCTGCGCCAGGCCAATCTGATAGCGATGCCCTTGCGACCGCGTGCGATCGGTGGCCGCGTAGTAGATCCATACCTTGTCGTCATACAAAAGCATCTGACTGGCCGTGACGATCCATTGCGAGTCCCATTGCCCGTCTTCCCCCAGCGGCAGGAAAACCGCCCGGTCGGCAACACGCTGCCAGTGCACGCCGTCGCGACTCACAACCAACTGCGCATCACATTTCCCTTCTTCGAAGATCGGGTGTTCCGGCGTTGAATAGACATCGTCAATGTGAAAGAGTGACAGCAGGCCAATGTAAACGTCGTGATACTTCGTAACACTTAACTGATGCAATTGCCCTCGCGCCCCCCCGTCGCGTTCGTCTGCCCGCAGGAGCTCCCTTTCATTCTCCCAGTGTTCGAAATCTTCCGACTCGGCACAGCGGACATAGCGAACGCGCGTGCCATGGTCATCAAGGACGCCTCTCATGTAGGCGAGGAAGCGTTTCCGAATCGGGTCCCAGACGACGCTCTGACCCGTATCACTCTTGCCGGCTACGGCCGGGCGCCCCTGGCGTGGCGACCAGTGCAGCCCGTCCGGACTGGTTGCCGTATAGGTCCAGCGAAAAACCGACTGCACCTCGGGGACCTCGGGACGATACTTCGAATACGAATCGTAGAATACCAGGTAACGTTCGTCCGGTTTGCCTTCGAGCGGATTACGCAAAACACAGGGACCGTGAATATTAACCTCCGGACCCAACAGAATATTGGTCTGTTTACAATCCCGATAAGACGTAATACCCAAGCGGGGTTTTCGCCAGGTGATGCCATCCTCGGATTCGGCATAGTTCATCATTTGCTCTTTCTTTCCCAGCCCACTCATGTACCACATCCGAAAGCCGGTGTCCGTCTCATTTCGGAGAACACTGCCATAGACGGTGACGTAATCCTCCTCCCAGGGATGTTCACTTTGCAGAATCGGGTTCTTCGGATGCTTTGCCGGCGTCTCCACGCGGCGCCCGACGTTGCGTTGGCAGGAAAGCATCTGATCGTCCAGGAATAATTCAACCTTAAGCATTCTTTATTTGCCGATATGCTCGTCCCAATTCGTCCCAACACTGCTCGGGATTGCCGGCGCGCAGGTCACTGTTCATGCCCTTATATCCCCAAGCGGCGATGATATCGGGTTCACAGTTTGCGGTTTCCAGGGTCGCCTCGTACACCTCGTGCTCGCGGCCGGCGGGTATGGCGTGACACTGTATCCAGATATGAGATCGTTTCCGATATTTCCGGCAGACGTCGAGCACCTTTTCTATCTCGCTTCGCAACCACGCGAAATCCTTATCGAGAGCGATCCAGTAGGGGTCGGTGCCGTAGATATCGAGCGCCTCGCTGTTGAGCAGTTTTGCGACGTTTCCCGCTCCCAGTTCCGCTTGTGTGGTGGTCATGAAACAAAGCATGTTCTGCACAGCGGCCGTGTCCCGGGCGTTCTCGAAGAGCATGATCAGAAACTCCGTCACATTTTCATTGAACATCGCTTCTACACGCGCGTCAACCGCCTCGGGCATCTTGTCGCTGTAGTGCTGCTCAAATCTGGCCTGGCAGTACCCGCATCGGCAGTATCCGTGTTTGGGCTCATCCCAGAACACGCCTTTTGCGGGGTACGCAGCAATGATCTTGCTGGTAAATGCCCGTATCCAGTCGAGGAACTTCGGGTTATTGATGCATCCTCTGGGCACCTCCGTGTTGTCCTCGGTATCGAGCCGCTGTGATTGGTCAAAACCGGTGCGGCACACATCGGGATTGAAGCACAGGTACTTGCTCGGTATCCGGTTGGTGGCGAAACATCCACCGAGCCCCCAGAAGTCGAGATAGACGTCCAGTCCGACTTTGCCGGCCCCCTCGATAGTGGCTTCGATGCGTCCGGGAACGAGGTCAAAGTCGGTTTCCGACATACAAAACACGATCCCGGTGCATCCCTGCTCGATGATGTCCTCGAGATCACTGTGCACATGGTGCGGGTCGGCTCCGCAGTAGGCGGTCAGTCGCTCTTCTACCATTGCTCTTCTCCCCGGAAGTTTCGTTCGAGCACTAACATAACACGGTGCGTATCTTTTGACTTCACAGGCAGGTGGCACGGTACCGTTCCGCGCACGCCAAGACTTCAGCCACCCCCGGATGGTCCAGATCCACGGTGTGGTTGACCAGGGCCAGTGTTGGCAGAATCCCCGCATCGAGCCATGAGCTTTGGTACTGTCGGGCAGCCGTCGTGGCAGCGTCGCTCTCAACCTGCTTGGGATTCTCCGCGTCCACCGGTGCCGGTGAAAGCCAACGGGGGAAGACGCCCCAGCGTCCCTCGGCGGAGAAAAGCAGTTGTCCGAAGCGACGCACATAGCGTTGGTAGAGACGGTCCGCCAACCGGGTTTCCGGCGCGCCAACGGCCTTGTTGCTTCTGCTCACCGTCCCGAAGGGGGTCAACGCCGTCAGATAGTCATTCAAACCTTCGCCAGCCAACAACAGATCGGGGTGCCGGTGTCGAATAGCATCGATCACTCGGGATACACCGCGATAGTGGTCATGCGCGGGATCGTTGAAAAAAGAGTTGGTCTGATCGAGGAAGTACCCATCAATGGCGAACGTTCTGACCAAATCGTCGATTCCCGCCAACAACAGCTCGCGCCATCCCTGGCCGTCGGGGGAGAAATAGTGGACGGAGGCCTCCGCCACCCCGTCCCGGTCCCAGTCGACATAAAAGGCGAGCGGTCGACCGTCCCGGTCGGTAATGCGATCACTGGCAAGGCCGGGTCCCAGCTCCCGCAGCCGTGCGGCGCCAATCCCCTGGATGTTTCCAACCGGCATGAACCGGTAACCCTGCGCATGGCCGTCCGTGAGCAGTTGCGCAAAACCCTCGGGGCCGCCGAGCGCTGCGGCCGGCGCCTGGTATGGCAGATCGAGGTCGAATCGCCCGCCCCAGCCCCAGAGGGTCACCAGACAATGCTCGGGCGGGAAGCGTCGTGCCAACGCTGACAGGCGCTCGCGCATCTGCTCGAAGGTCTGGTTGACCTCGCCAAAATAGCCGATGCACTCGAAGTTGACGACCAATGCGATCCGGCGTGCCCATTCCGGGACGTCGGTCCGCATCTCGAACGGCACCAGACCGGTGCGCTCTTCCAGCGTTCGGGCCTCGGCCTCCAAGACCGCGTCCCAGGTGGTTTCAGACTCGAACGTGCAAATGGGTGACTCGTATTCATTGCGCCAACGGATGGCCAACTCTTCGGTGAAAAGGTCGATGATGGCGCCATCCGTTCCAGCGGTGACGCCGAACCACTTCATCCGGGGCGGAAACTCCGTCGCCCGCAGGCAGGCGATCGGTGAGTCGGTTTTCCCGGCGAGGGTGATCAATTGCATCGGGATGTTGCCGGCTCGCGGCACTACCTTGGGGCCCGGCTCGGCACTGGCCACCGATGGGTAGACATAGCGGAGAACCCGGAATGGTCGGATCTCCTCGCTGTGGCCGCTGGCGTCGATGACGCGCTGCGCCGGGACTGGCGAGAGAACTGCCTTGACGCCTTTGATGCGATCTGCGGCGTTGGCGAACGTCACTTGCGCCTGCCAGGAAAGACCTGATTCCCGGCGCCATACACGCACGCTGAGCTTCCCGCGTTGACGCACCGTCCCGGCGCCGCAACGGAAAGTGGTCGTCGTCGCCACCAGGCCATTCTCGGTGTTCTCGATCTGCCAGTCGACGGCGTGATACAGATCGGTGGTCAGATGCACGTAGAAGCCGAGGCGCCACGGCTCGACCGGTATTGTCTCATCTTGCACTTCGAGCATCCACAGGTCCTCTTCAGGATTCGTATGCCACAGCGATGTTCACTCCAACGACGGTAAGTGGCGAGGCCACCTCGGGATTCCGCTCGATGAGTTGAATGGTCAGCTCATTGTCTCCATGGCGCGCCTGGGCATCCGTCAGCTCGCATTCAAAAAAGTGATGCGGGTCCACTTCCGGCGCCTGCAGGCCGTCGGTCGGGTCCGGACGGGTCAACCGCCGTGTCATCTCGAGC
Source organism: Lentisphaeria bacterium (assembly GCA_003545375.1). Classification (GTDB taxonomy): domain Bacteria; phylum Verrucomicrobiota; class Lentisphaeria; order JABSQK01; family CAJWLW01; genus CAJWLW01. Next base: position 20,854 of record DPYP01000112.1, on the reverse strand, counting down.
TCGCCGCCGTTCATGCTGAAGGCAATGCGGTCCTTGGTCGTGGTCTGCGTGATGTACACCGCGAGCGTCATTCTCGAGACCGCCCCGGGGTCGTCGGCCATGTACAAACTATACGACACCGCGTCGCGCCCAAGCCGTTGGGGACGGTTGGCCGATTCTTGCGTAATGTACGGGTAAAACTTGTCGTGTCGGGCGACGAGCGCCGGGTCGTGGAGCTCGTGCAGAATCGTCAGATCCCACTCGGCGCCCAGTCGCGCGATAAAACTGAGGTTGAAAGTGGACAGGCCCTGAGCGCCTTTGGCAAAGGCAACCTGCGCCCCTGCATGCCAGGTGTCGTCGGTGATGATGTAGGGGATCTCGACGTCCGCGGCCACCGGCCGGCCGGCGGACGTCGGCGCGGCCCAGGTATCCGGTAATTCCGGATTGGCGCCTGGCGGCGTCTGATTGACCACCGGACAGTAGGCTATAACCACCTGGACCGGCGTGCCCCGCGTCAGTTCCACGAACGCCTCGATGGGATGGTCGAGCGCGAAGAAGTAGTGGTTGGTCGGCATCACCATGTCGATCAGCCCTTCTTTGACCCAGGTCTCGATGTCGAGGCCGAGATTCCAGCAGTCGGACAGGTTCATCCACATCCGGGCAATCACTTCGACCGGCCTGCCCCGGGCCTCTCCGGCCCGCCGCGCGGCGGCCCGCATTTGGCGCAGCATGTCGGTCATCAGGTGGCGGTTCTCGACCGCTTCGTCGGGCTTGAAGAAATGCGGCCGCCGCTCGAAATCCAATTCCAACCCTTCCACTTGATAGCGATCCAGCAATTCATCCACCACCTTCACCATTCGCTCGCGCACCTCCGGCTGCGCATGATCCAACTGCGTCAGATAGCTTGCGGCCTTGAAAGCGGACGCCGGTCCGTGCCGCGGGTAGTCGCCAATCTGCCACTCGGGATGTTCTCGGTTCAGCGGGTCCAGTTCACCGCCCATCTGACAGTCGTAGATACGCACGCTGGGATAGACCTTGATGCCTTTTTCCTTCCCACGGTCAAGGATAACCCGCAGCGGGTCAATTCCCTGGCGAATCAGCGCCTCCAGGTTCTCCTTCACCCGGTAGAACCTGGCCTGGGTCATTTTATCCAGCTCCTGCCCCCACCGGGTACTCACCTTGGTATCGTACCGGTAGGCGCCGGGCAGGCCGAGGTTCCAACACAGGGTATCCACCTGTGTCCCAATGAGCATGTCCACCTGCTTGTGCAGGTGCTCGACACCCATCGGTTCGTCGATGGGGTAACAGTTGCCGCCGTCGTTGGTCAAGAGGAATCGTACACGCTTGGTCTCTTTCATAATTTTTCTTGCCCCTTCTGCTTGGTTTCAGGTTTCCAGGAAGATGCGGGAGATCGGATCGGTCCGATCCATCCAATCCATCCGATTCCTGACACCTGGCTTTTTCAGCAGATCATCGATGCCGAAAACATCATGGCGCCAGTTCCATAATCTTCCGCGCGATCTGCCGGCGAACGGCATCGAGATCATCATTGACGTCGAGCTCTGAGAGCCATTTTTCGGCGGCCACTGCGAGCTTCTTTTTTTTCCCTTTTTTCTTGGCCTTTTTGATGGCAGCAAGGAGTGTCGATATATAACGTACGTCGTCGACCGCCTCGCGGAAGCCTTCCCACTGGACGGTGTCGATGACACCGTCCATGGTCGAGTAAGCGAACATGTGGTCTCTATGTCCCTCCCCGGAAGTCGTCCCGTCAGGATCGTCCCAGTCATTCCATTCATGGCCGAAGGCATGCTGGTAGGCGTAGTTCATCGTCCCGTCATAGCCGGCTTTCCACAGAACGATCCCATAGTTCCGGCGGTAGGTCAGCGGCTCCTCCATTCCGACTTGCGGATTGGCATAGCACATGATGCGGCCACCGCCCCGGTGAATGGCCGTGGCCATCTCGGCCTTGGGCGGGCCGGCCACCACGAAGAGATCCAGGATCTTCGAAAGATCGATGACCCTGGCTACCTCCTCGTAAATACCTGGTCCGATGGCCGTGAAAAGCTTCGCCCCCACCGCGCGGGCGGCCTTCGCTGACGCGACCTCTGCTTTGGCCTCTTCCACGCCCGGTTCGTCCGGGTGGGCGAAGATGTACAGCTCGCTGTAGCCTTCATCGCGTGCGTATTGCACCCACGGCCTGATCTCGGCTTGCAGCCGATCCAATTCCTCCTTACTCTGCTCCCGGTTGGTAGCGGGGTTGTAGGTATAGATGCTGCCTTTGGGAAGGCCGGCCCTGGCACGCAGCTCCATCTCCCTGCGGAACAACGGTGCTCTGGACTGGTAGGAGGTGGCGCTGACCACCCCGTGGTCAAGCAAGTTCTTCATCTGGGCGAGATACTGCTCTTCCGAGAGCTGTTGCACCTTGCGTGTCGAGATGTGCGGCAGACCATCCCTCGAGAGCACGCCGCGGTAGAAGATGGAATACTCGATAACCGGCGGCAGGAGCGTAAAGGGATAGACCTCGAGGGTAAGCGGCAGATGGATCTGCGGCGCATTCGGCGGCTTCACCGTGATGCTGCCCCGGTAGCTTCCCACGGCGGTTCCCACGGGTACCTTTATGTTGACCCAGATCTGCTTGAGCTCGCCGGCTTGCAGGTCGAAGGGCTGCAACTCCTTGCTGTCTCTCGGGGCGAGCCCGGAGAGATCGGCTTGGGGATCCGAGATGTCCACCAGGCCCTGCGGCGTCCGCATGAAATTTCGCTTCGCCTCGCGGTCCACGACGATCAGGGAATCATCTTTTAAGAGCAGTTCCGGAACCAGCAACGGCCCCGTGGGCTTTTCCATGTGCCGGGACAGCTCCCGGCCCGCCTGATACCAGTACTTGACCACGCGCAGGTCCACGCTCCGGGACGGGACGACGGCTTTTTCTCCCGTCAGGTCGGAGGCCTCTACCCGGATGTCCTGAACCGGTCCGAAGGCATAGAGGACGAAAGTGAGCGATTCGGTCTCCCCCGCGCAGGCCGAAGCGCTGAGGACTTTGGCAGCTCGAAAAGATTGAGGAAATGACCGGCCGGGAGTGAACCGCTCATTCGTGATCGCCGGCCCGGTCAGAACCAGTAGGTGTCCATCGCGCGGCATATCCCTGGCAAAGGCGAGAATCTGTCCTTGAAAAACGGCCTTGTCCATCTTGTCCTGAAGGGCGGCAATCCTGGGCGGCAGGGACGCGGCGAGGGCTTTCAGACCCTTATCGTCAGCGTCAGTGATCTCGCTGGCGATGCCTTCAACCCGCAGATCGATGTGCGCCAGCTTCTCTAACAATCCGGGTTTCTGCGGGGTGTTCTGCGGCAGGGGCTCAATCCAGTTGCGTGCCTTCTTCATCGCCAGAGCGACGAGTTCCAGCGATGCGCGAAGGTCCTCACGAAGGACCAGAGCGCGGACCATTGCCAGGGAGTATTTCTCTTCCCCCACGACGATGCGGCCGAAATGGGAAACGTCATGGAAGCCAATCTCTACCGGGGACCAGGCGGAGTGTTCAGGACGCCCGGGGGTTGAGGTTGATCGGGTCCGGCAGAGGTTGAGAATCCACACACCTTTCGGTGAGGATGTCAGGCCCAATTCGGAATAGGGGAACCTGATCTCGGCCTGCCATGAACCTTCCTGCACCGTGACCGCAGCCGACCAGTCAGCGTCCCAGGAGCCATCATAGCCGACGCCGTCGTAGCGGGTGCCAAGGGCGTTGATGCCGAACTGAAAGTAACGCGAGCCCGCCGGGTAGCGCGCGAGAACGGAACTCTCCGGCGGGATCAGAAAGATCTCGATGCTGTCCTCCTCCCACATCGAACCGTCGCGAAACTTCACGTTTGCCTCCGGTTTCCTGCCGGGCACGTCCTGGCAGTCCACGGCGATGGTGAGTGCGCTGTCATCGTAGAGTACCCGGCCGACCGTTTGCATCTCTGCGCGGCCCTTGTCCAGGATCGTAAAGTCATCCAGTGCCGGCGCGCGCTTCCAGCCTTCTTCATCGAGGAGACCGTCAACTACCGGCGCCCTGTCGGTGCGGGCGGCCCATCCGACCCGGAAAGGAAGGGCACCAACGTCCTCGTCGGTGGAGAAGAGCGCTTCGTCGTAGAGCAGGATGTCGTCCACGAACACCTCCGCGGTCTCCCCCGGCGCACCGAAACCGAAGCCCAGCATTTCCAGTTTGACCGGTATCTTTTCGCTGCCTTCCGGCAGCACGCCCACCTTGACCATATTAGCCGCGGTGCGGATGGCGCGGCCGTGTACATCCTCGATGCGCAGCGTCTCAAACTGGCCGGTACCTTTGGTCCAGCCGCTGTCGATAATACCGGACTTGCCGCCCTCGAAGCGGATGTTGCCCTTGATCGCAACCGGGTGGTTGGATTTGACGCGTGCCAGCACGCTCAGCTTGCGGTCCCCGTCGAGCGTGAGCGGCGCGAAGTCGCGCACACTCCAGTAATTACCTCCCGTTTTGGCCACGTTGTAGCGAATCACGAGATGCTCGACCGTCCTGCCGTCCTCGGTCTTTATTTCTTGAAGCTCGACGGTCTTCTCGATGTTCCCCCACCAATCCACGAGCGACGGGTCGGGACCCTCGAATCCCTGGCGCCACACGACGCCTTTGGTTAAACCGTCGGTTTCCGGCGGCGGCGCCGCCAGGATGGTCAATGCGCACCCCGTCACTATGATGATGAACAGGCCGCAACGCCTGCCGGTTCCGCGTTCGACTCGACACTCATGGATTTCTTCAGACATTTTTTCTCCTGTTATTGCTCTGCAAGTCTGCTCGCCAACCAATCCAGCAGATTTACCTGTGGCTCATAGCCAAGGATGGAACGAGCCTTCTCACAACTTAACGAGCAGCAGCGGAAAAAATGAAATCGGTTCCCACCGCCTCATCTTCTTGAAGAGAAAGAAGCACCTCCTGAACAGCATCATCTACATAAACATCATGACGCGCCTCGAGGTTTTCCGTCCCGGTCCATCAATTTAAAAATCGTTCCTTTCCTTCTCCCTACAGAATTGACAAAGTCGTCCGTCCAGATCCATCCAAAGCGTGCGATGACAATCGGCACATCAAAAACAAGATAGTATTGACGGCACATTCCTTCTTCGACGATCTTAAACAAGCCGTAGTAGTCATCGGCGAAGCGTTTGGGTGAGTTCTCGTTAATGGCGCCATAATGCGGTATCGTCACATGCCCAAACACATTATCAGCACTTCCTGCAATGGAACGTTTGAGTTGCGCTTTCCTTACCGGGTCAGTGCCACGATCTTCCCTGCGATCTGGCGGCGAATGACATCGAGATCGTCATTTAGGTTACAACGCCGATAAATCGGTCATCTCTGTCAAGTTTATCGGTCGTCGAACCCGGCGAACACTGCGATCGATAAACAAGGCGTTGATCCCGTCCCTGTGACGATAGTCGAACTCGGTCAGCCCATTCCCATAATAATCGTAGAACATGTACTTTGTCTGTGATGTAAAGCCGGGATAGGGATACATCGACGTATCGGTAGCAAGGATTTTCTTAGTGGGGTTAGGATAATTCGACGGCTTTCTTCCGTATTCGTTTTGACCGCAGGAAAACCCGGAATTCAGCCCGTAGTCGTAAAAATTATAGCCCGGATGATTCGACGGGCATTTCACCATTTGTACAAGGTTTTCCTGAGACTGAAACCAGGGCTCTCGCTGCGGTTCACCTGATCCGCCCAAATAGGGCTTAATCCATTCGAACCACTCGCCAGTGGTACATATCGGATTGGTGCTGCCACCGCCATACGGGAGCAGGATGCCGTCGTGATCATCCTCATAATTGATCAGGCTGAGCCCTAACTGCTTCAGGTTGCCTATGCAGAGAACCCCCTGGGCAGTCGATTTTGCCTGTTGCAATGCCGGTAAAAGCATCGACGCCAGGATTGCGATGATCGCGATCACGACCAGCAGCTCGATCAACGTAAACGGTGACCGGACTCGCCGTCGCTCCCGAGTCTTTCTTCCGCCGCTTTTTTTTTCATGATCGACCAAATAGCTCATATGTGTTTCCCATTTTACTTGAGCATCGGTTCATCTGTCGGCCAATAGCATAGGGGCCGTACGGGCTACTGTAACTGCACCCGGGGAAACTGACAAGTGTGGGGGAAGTGTGGAAAGTGAGCGGCGTAAGGGCGTGCTCATAAATTATTTGGCGGATTAGTGCTAATTCTAACAGGACCGGTTTTTCGCATCCCGTCTTCACGGCATCTTCGCGTACATTGCGGCCGCATTGTCCTCGCAGTCGGCAGAGCAGAGCACAACCGCAACGAGAATAGCGGGGAAGGTGATTGAACGTGTAGCGGTGTACCGGAAATGCATGGTGTAACACCCTGGACCCGGCGATTGCCAATCACGAAACACCTACTCCTACTCCCGCAGGCGGAGGCAATGGAACACAAAAAAAGCGCGGAGACGAGGTCTCCGCGCTTTCTGTTAGGTTAACGCTGTCGTTGTGCCTACGGATTCAATTTGGTGTCGATGGCACTGTCAATTTCGGCGGCGACATCGCACCCCTCCTCGCAGATATTGGAGCTGATCAACAGCGTATCAACAACGGTCGCCGCAGTATCCCGAAGCTCCTGAATATCGGTCGCCGGGTTGGCGTCCAGCACAATGCAGGCCATGGCAACCGCGGCACTGGCCACGTCGGCACATGGGGTGCACGGCGCGTCCGTGCCAGCCGCGCCGGCCGCGCCGGCCGCGCCATCCGCACCAGCATCGCCCTGCGCCCCCTGGGTGCCGTCCTGGCCATCCGTACCCACCTTACCCTGCGGGCCCTGCGGGCCGGGCGTCAGTTCGATGGCGTCGATCTGGGCCTGGAGGTCGGTGATGGCCTGATCGAGCTCTTCGGAGGTGGGCGGCGGGGGCGCCGTCAACGTAGCGTGTCCCATGGTGACCCGCGGGAAGACGTTATCCCCGTCTATTTGCGCGAGGGCAATTGCCAGTTGCGCGGTCGCCGGCGGGGTGATCGACGATCCGCCATCCGTCGCCGTCCCCGTCGATGCCAAAAGCGTGAGGGTGCTGGCAACGTGGGTGGCGCCAGAATTGCTCAGCGCCGCTGTCAGCGGCGAGCCGCCGTATTGAATTGTCGGCAGCGGGTCGGTAACCGACAGGTCGGGAATAATCCCCACGGTGAACTCGATATTCTCGTCGTAACCGGGTGGCAACAGTGTGTTCAGGTTAAACTCCGCATTGCCCCCGCCCGCGACCGTGTCCGTGAAACTACCTCTCACATACGGGGAGACGGTAATCGCAGCGGGGCCGGCATAATCGTTGCGTGGCTGAGGAAAGCCGACAACCGTGGTCTTCCCGTTGGACCCGAACATTTGTATCGTGACCCTGAAGCTCCTGCCGATCGGTGCGTGGTCTGACTGAATGCCCGCGCCGTCCGTCTGTGTTTCTGCGATGGTGCCTTCCTTATACACACCATCCCCGAAGTTCAAGCTCGACGCCGTCTTGGTATCGACCACCGTCTGGACGCCCCCCGAGCCCGGGACATCAATGTCGCTACCTGAATGCCTGCCGTATCGGGCGATTCTGCCGCCTGGCAACTCGCGCACCAATTCGGTCACTAGTTTGAACACACCGCTGCCGTACGGTTGCAGGGCCGCCCCGTTTTCATCGAGAATCGTGGTGGTGTCGTACTGGACCGTTATCTCGACGTCCCCGTTTGACAGCATCACTGAACCCTCGGACGCAGTAGGGTTTCCGGAGCCATAGGGGTCGGTCGGATTCACCGTGCCAAAGTCGTCACCGGTCGGACTGCTTGCAACAACGACAAAGAAACCTGGACTGACCGTCTGGCTATTGACAATTGCTGTCATCGCCAGCACCAACGTCACTGTCATGAATCCTACGATTGTCTTTTTCATCTCCTTTTCCCTCTTTTTTGTTTGTTCGATTTCTCCAACTCGTTAGGTGACGCACACCACAGGCTCAGTCCGTCACGACCGGCGATCGCGGGTGCGTACGAGTAACAATCATTTCCAGTTATATGTTTTCCTCTACCCAATTCCAAGAAAAAAAACGGCGCAGGCAAGTTTTGCCGCTGCCGAAACGGCGAGAACCCAGGCTGGGCACGGTTTCTCGGCGTTTTTGGGTGCCGCCGATCTATTTCGTGGGGGCCCCATCAAGCAGGCGCAACCGGCCTTCGACAAGGCGTGCGCCGTGCGTATTGCGGAAAGCTCACCAGGTGGCGCCGACGGCCTGCCTATCGGCTATTCCTTCACCAACCCGCGATGGATACGCTTGAGAAACAATCGCATCATGGAAGAAATCCCTCAGGACCTCAGAACCGACCCGTGTCCTCATTGCCTTCATGCTGTATGTGGCGGTATTTGACGTCGACCTCGATGTTGTACACGCACAGCGGGGCAATCACATCGGGATTTTTTTCGTTGAGCGACACTTCGATCTGATTACTGCCGCTGCGAAGGCGGTTGCATTGGGTCAGGTCGCAGAGAATCCAGCGGTAACTTCCGGAGGTCGTTGCACTCCAGGGCGGCGCATTGTACACATTGGGCAGATTTGTCAATCGCCGGGCCCACCCGGATCCGCGGACGCGAAGATTTTCTTCGTCGAGCAATTCCCCATTTATTCTTATCGCGATGCGATCGCGCTTTGTCAGTTCCGTAATTCGCACGCGCAGGACCAGGGTCTCCAGAATATCGGCATCCCGGGCGTGTTCGAGATCGTCATCGACGTGGATCTCAAACAGTTCGCCCTTACCATCGCCAGTCGTGGAGAGTTCTCGCGGCAATTGTTTCGGATACGACAGCAGCGGATCACCGTGTTCGATATATGGGCGGCCGGGCAACGTCCGCGTAATGACATAACGCTTTCCGAGTGTGGCCAGCCGATCCGGGTCATGCAGCTCGTCGATGGGGTGCGGACCACCGCCGTAAATGTGGTTGTACCCGTTGTTGAACAAGTGCAGACCGTCAACCCCGGTTTGCCAGTAATGGTACGCCCAGGCGCGATACATCTCGCGGCTCAGCACGCCGTCTGCCTGCAGCCCTTCGATGCCGGCAAAGACCAGCACGTCCTTGTCACGGGCGGCCTCGAGAAAAGGCTCTACCGGCATCTCGAACTCGGCGAATCGCGTCGAGGACGCGGTCACGATGTGGACCAGCTCGCGATCGATCCAGGTCAGGACATCGGCGCCGAAGCGATGGCATTGATCAGCGACGGACGGCACGCGCACCTCGAGGCAGATCGGATGTTCACGGCGCTCGGCGGCGGCGTCGACGGCGGCACGGACCTCGGCCAGCCACGCTGTCAACGTATCGCGGTGCTGGTCTGTTTCCTCGGACTTGAAGAGAATCGGCATGCGGTTGAAGTCCAGATCGATGCCGTCGACATCGTATAGCTCGAGCGTTTTCTCGACGATGCCCAGCGTATAGTCGCGCACGGCCTGATGCGCGAAATCGAGCGCCCCGGGACTGCGTTGCGGATCCCAGGGCACGCTCTCGCCCGTCCTGCATTCCGGATGCTCGAGCCAGAAACGTGGATGCACCGACTCGCCGCCGGTCGTGTGATGGATGTCGTTGATGCGCAGCCCGGCCCAGAACGCGATCCCGGCTGACCGCATCGCCCGGCACAACTCCGCCATCAGGTCGACACCATTCTCGCGATGATAGCGTATCGTTTCGTAGATTGTCCAGGGGCCGAGGTGCTCGAACGGCGGCGCCGCATTCTCACACGGGTCGATGCCGAGGAAGTCGCGGCTGTGACTGTTGATGTGAAAGTTGAAGACATTGATGCCGGTGTTGCGGCACCAGCCCAGCGAGTTCTCGAGGACCTGCTCGAGGCTGAGTGGTGCGTCGCCTTCACCGAAGACCTCGCCGTGGTCCTTGTGATAAACGACGTGGTGATGGTCGCGTCGGCCCAGTTTCATTTTTCTCTTCACTCCCTAAAAGGACGCTACGCGTCGTGGCTTTGGATCGGCAGCGGCGATGACAGCGGCCAGCAGTTGCCGGACCAGTTCGTTCCTGACCGGTGCATACACCGGATCGTCCCATCGATTGTAGAATTCATTTGGATCCTTTTCCAGATCATACAGCTCCCCTTCGTCTCCCGGCAGAAAATAGGTCAGACGGTATTGCGGAGTTCGCAATGTGCGCACCTGCCCTTCGACGTTGGGACCATACGCCAAATTGTCGTCTTCACAGAGAATATACGGCCGGCCGGCGAATTCACCGGACTGCAACCCCGCCGCATACGACTGGCCCTGGACGCCGTGGGGCACGGGCACGCCGGCAAGCTCGAGCATCGTCGGCATGATGTCGATGTGACTGACCAGTCCGTCGATCCGTGAGCCGGTCGCGAACCGCTCCGGACAGCGCCAGATCATTGGCACGTGCGTACACTCGTCGTACGGCAGGCATTTGTAGATCAGCCAATGATCGCCGAGGTGCTCCCCATGGTCGGTGCTGTACAGGACAATCGTATTGTCCGACAAACCGAGCTCATCCAGCCCCGCGAGAATTCGCCCGACGTTGTAGTCCACCATCGAGACCATGCCGTAATAATGTGCGATGATCTCGCGGATGTGGGCCTCCGGCATTTCGGTGGGATGCCAGGGCCAGGCGTCGACGAAGCGGTCGAGCTTCTTGTGGTAGGATAGTGATTTGCCCGGCATCTCATCGTCGCTGCGGTTGGGCATGACAACGTTGGCGGGGTCGTACATGTCGCACCACGGGGCCGGTGGTGCGAAGGGGAAGTGGGGGTCGAGAAAGCCGACCGACAAGAGAAACGGCGCATCCTGCCCGGCCATCGACTGCATGGATTTGATCGCCTCGTCGGCGACCCATGTCGTGCAATGGTGTTCCTCCGGCATACCGCACTTCCAGCTCGACGGCGCTCCCGTCGGCGGTGTGAGCGCCCGGTTTTCCTTGTACAATGCCGGCAGGTCGGGATCCTGATCGATCAGATACTGATGGTAATCACCCCATTCGTCCCCCAGGCCGGTTACCAGCCTGACCGTCTCGAAGCCGTGGTACGGTGACGGAAACGGTTGGCCGGAGGCATGGAAGTGCCGGCTCTCGGGCGTGTCGTTCTCGGGCGTGTCGGAGGAAGGACTCAGGTGAAGCGCGCCGCACGAAGCTGTGCGATAGCCGGTCTCGAGGAGTGCCGACGCGATCGTGATCTCGTCTTTGGACAGCGCAACCCCGTTGCTGGCCACACCGTGGGTGCGCGGGTACCGCCCCGTCCAGATGCTGGCCCGCGACGGCGCGCAGACCATGTTGGCGACGAATGCCTGGTCGCACACGACCCCCCCGGCTGCCAGACGATCGAGGTTCGGTGTGCGGATCACCGGGTTGCCGTAACAGCCCAGGCTGTCGCGCCGCTGCTGGTCGCTCAGGATGATCAGGAAATTGGGCTTTTCAGGCATATGCGGTCAACGGTCAGCGCACGGATTGTCAGTTGCATGAATTCGAGTTCTGTCATTCAGGTCCCCAAGGCATTTACTGCAAGCGGCCAGGTGAGTGGGCCCGTTGAGGTCTCGCGAAATTGTCACTTGCGTGTCGTAACCGTGCCTGAACAACTCGGCAACTATCGCCGCTCGATCTCTGTCTGTCCAATCACCGAAGCTGTCCACGGCGCCACAACCGATGCAGGCAACCGTAACCCTGGCGCCGATGTGGCAAGTGTTGAAATCGATGTTCACCGCTGCCTGTGTAAGATGGCCCGGCCCGGCCCCGGCAATGTCGGTTGGCGAAGCAAACTCGGCCAGCAGTTGGCCGTGCGGGATTATTTCCACACGACATTGGTGATCGGGTTTGTGAGTCATGGGATCCTGTCACCGGTATTGAAATACTCTATTCCCGCTTCAATGTAGGCCGGTCTCCTTCAAAGGCCCCCTATTTTCCCCCTTCACCGGGAGGTGGATGAGAATTGTACGATGAATGAGCATCTTCTGAAAATGCCGCAGTGGACCACCAGTTCCAGGCTGCTGAAGCTGGGCGAGGAGATAGAATTCAACTTTCGCCTGCCTGCTGGAGTCACTGCCGAGGATCTGACTGTTTTCCCGTGCTATCTCGATCAGGCTGAACCGGGAGAAGCGTTCACTGCGGGTGGCGACTTACGGTGGCTGGACAGTCTGGAATCAGAACGAATCGAGCTGAAGTTTGTCGACGGCAGTTCTTCGGTCATCTACCAGCCGCAGGGCCCGGGTAACTACATCGCGCGATGGCGTGCCGGCGAGGAGGTCTTTCATCGTTATTTCTCGGTGATCGAAGATGACTGGATTGTGCTGCGTTTCAGCGCGTTTGTCGAGCTCACGGTCGACCCCACCCTGCACGCCACCGGCATTCCACTCGATTATCGGCTGCCGGTGACGCAGTTCGATCCGCATGACCCGCTTTTCCAGACGTTCCTGAGTTACCACCGTCATTTCGGGGATTCGATCATCCCGCATTTTCCCGATGCTGCCGAGATGTCTGTGGATGAGCGCGTACAGCTTTACCGCGAAGATCTCGAGAAGGTGCGAACCCTTTTGCCGGACGGCAGCGACGCCCGTTCAGCGCGTGTGATGATGCATCGCGGTGTCGATCCGGAGTATGGGGTGCGAACCCTTATACCCAGTGCGGACGATATCCGCTCAGGGCGCCGGATGATCGATCCCGACTTTGATCCCGGGTATACCGAGACGTTGATGCGACTGGGCATCAACGACCACTGCGGCCTGCAGGAGGCAAACGCGAAACCGTGGCTCGGGATGCCTGAGTTTCCATACTTTTCTTCGCCGTTGGACTGTCGACAGACGAATCAGGACGATGGCGGTTGCGTAGTGGCGCATCAGTGGGATTTCTGCGGTGGTTTTCATTTCCTTGGACCGGTAAGCTGGCACTACGGGGTCGCGGAAGGACAATGGGAAAGGGCCGAGAAATGCCTGCACCAGGGCATGAGGGAAGCCCAGAACCTGGCGGCGTTGAGCAACCACCCGGCGTTCCTGATGCCGCTCTATGATGGGGTCACGGACACCTACCCGACAAAGCGGTTCAACACCAGCTTTGGCGATGAGGCCTTGTTTCGCGCCTTCGTCGAGCGTTATCAGCGTGAGATCGCATTCGGGTTCACCAAGGCGTACAAGGTCGTCTTTGCGCGATCCATTGACATCGCGGATTATTATCGCCGGCACTTCAAGGTGACGCCGCGCACGGTCTTTGTCAGCAAGACGGATCACCTGCATTATGACCAGCAATGGACAGTCTACTTCAATACGCAATTGATCCTCGTTCCCCGGGCCCGGATCCCCTGGGAGACCCGAATTTCGACCATCATGAATGACCGAAGAACGTCGGACTACTGGAAGGACCCGTTGTCCTGCGAGTTTATTCTGGTTGAAGACCAGAAACGGCAGATGCGGTTCGAGCGGGAAAGCCCCAATCCCATCTGGTGGTTTGATTACACCAATCAGGAACGCGGTCCGGAAGGCAGCACGATTGCCCACGTTGAAACGCCCGATGTCGACGTCATGCCATCAGAATGGACGCGCGACAACCGCGGGTTGACGATCAATCTGACGATGCGGACCGAAGCTGAATTCGATGATTATGCGATCGCCCTCTGGGGACTGCCGGCCGTCTTCAACCCGGACCGGCACACAATCGAAACCAACGCCAACGACTTCATTTCAGCTAAAAACACAGATGGTGAATGCCACTTGATTTTGATGTTCGACCTGAAACCGGACACCGAGATACAGGTGACCTTGTGCGCGCCATGATCTCGTGATCCCGCCAACAGGATCGGCGGTTCAATCAAGCTTCGCCCGCTTGGTGACCGCAGATGCTTTCAGCTCTTTGACGACGGTGCGCTGCGTTTTTTGCTTTTCCTCACGGTCCACGGTACAATAGACCAACCGATCACCGAGACAGCTGACGGA
>DPYP01000112.1:0-6501 GCA_003545375.1 Lentisphaeria bacterium | reverse complement strand
GTTGCTACGGCAGCGAATTTTACGAGACACCGAATATCGATCGTCTCGCCGCCCAGGGCATGCGATTCACCGATGCTTACGCTGCCTCTCCGGTGTGTTCACCGACGCGAGCGAGTATCCTCACCGGGAAATATCCCGCTACGGTAGGTGTCACCGATTGGATTGATTGGACCGGTGGCTGCCACCCGTGCCGCGGCAAACTCGTCGATGTGCCCTACCTCAAGCATCTGCCGCTCGGGGAAAAGTCGATTGCTGCCGCACTTCGCGCCGGCGGCTACAGCACCTGGCATGTCGGCAAGTGGCACCTCGGCGGTGCGGATGCGTATCCGGAACGCCACGGCTTTGAGGTGAATATCGGCGGCTGCGAGTGGGGATGTCCGCTAAACGGGTACTTCAGCCCGTGGGAGATTCCCGTGTTGCCCGGTCACGACGTGCCGGAGGGGACGTACCTGACCGACTACCTCGGTGATCGCGCCGCTGCATTGATCCGCGATAGTGTCGGCAAACCGTTCTTCATGAATCTGTCGCTTTATCAGGTCCACATGCCTCTCGAGGGCAAGCCGGAAAAGGTGGCAAAGTACGAGGACAAAGCGAAAGCGATGGGGCTTGATAAATTGGACGCCATCATCGACGGAGAACCGTTCCCATGCGAGAACAAAACGCACATGCACATTCAGCGGCGCGTTGTTCAGTCGAACCCGGTCTATGCTGCCATGATCGAAAGCATGGACGAGAACGTCGGCAAGGTGCTCACCGCCATCGATGAAACGGGGCAGGCAGACAACACGATCGTCATCTTCACGTCCGACAACGGCGGCCTGGCTACCTCCGAGGGGTCACCGACAAGCAATGCCCCGCTCAGCGAAGGCAAGGGCTGGATGTACGAGGGCGGCACCCGTGAACCGCTGATCGTGAAGTGGCCGGGCGCCACCGTCCCGGGTTCGGTTTGCTCGGTGCCGATTACCAGTCCCGACTTTTATCCGACGATGCTCGAAATGGCGGGGCTGCCGCTCATGCCGTTGCAGCATACGGATGGCGTCAGTATTGCACCGCTGTTGCGCGGTGCTGGGGCGCTGGCGCGTGAGGCCATATTCTGGCATTATCCGCACTATGGGAATCAGGGCGGTACGCCGGGATGCTCGGTGCGGGCGGGCGACTACAAACTCATCGAGTTCTTCGAGGACGGTCGGCTCGAGCTGTACAATCTGCGTGACGACATCGAGGAGGACTGCAATCTTGCCGTTGCCGAGCCCGACATCGTTGCGAGTCTGCATGCGTCGCTTGTCGAGTGGCGCACGAGCGTCGAAGCCAAAATCCCGGAATCGAACCCCGACTTCGATCCTGACGCATAGCCGGAGTAAGAGGTAGTCAGCGTTTCGCTTTCTTGCGGCTTTTGCCCACGAGTTTGCGCGCTGCGGCAGGGGAGAGCTGGCGGGCCGACGAGATTTTCTGCAGGCCGGTCGCACGCGGTCTGGTCTTGCCGCTTTCCCAATTCATGATCGTGTTTATACTGACGCCGAGGATCTTGGCGAGATTAGCCATGGACAGGCCCAGACGCTTGCGGAGTTTTTTGAGCAGGCCCGGTGAGAAGCGAACGTCCTTGGCTGATGGTACAGCGGCTGCTTTGGCAGTGGGCGTTGCCTTGCCCAATCGTTTCAATTGAGCCTCCAGGTTCTGGCTTTGCCGTTTCAGCGCAGCGTTGTCCCGGCGCAACCTGGTGACGGCCTTCTGGAGAGGCGCTGTTGCAGCTTTGATTTCCTTGCGTGCCAACCGGGAAATTTCGCTCTTCAGCGCATTAGTCAGGGCGGTGGACATGTTTTTCTCCTTCTTGATCGTCAGTTTACAGGACATTTTCAAAAACCTGGTGACAATGATAATCGCCTACCGTATCCAAATCAAGTTGCCTGGCAAATGAGGCAGGAGCGATGCAAGAACGCGAAGTTGATAACCCTGTCAACTTCGGATCATTGGGGTGGCTTGACCTGATCTCCGCATGATGATCCGGTGAATAGGGTCGGAATACACCCGTGCCCGTGATCGCGTGCTGCCGTGTCACCGCCGATCACGAACTTCTGTATCGTTGACAAATGGCTTGCTGGGCAAGATAGACCATGCCACAGTATAGTATCCGGCCAACAAAACAGCATTAAGCACTTCCTTCCGATCTGACCCACGACAGAG
The DNA here is from genome assembly GCA_003545375.1 of Lentisphaeria bacterium. GTDB lineage: Bacteria > Verrucomicrobiota > Lentisphaeria > JABSQK01 > CAJWLW01 > CAJWLW01. The sequence goes on along the minus strand of DPYP01000112.1, from coordinate 4,320 downwards.
TTATTTTATGCAAGACGACCCAGCATCCGGGTTCCCCCTTCCGGGCGGCCGGCGGCGCATGTCCATCGATCCGCCGTTGCAGCGGGTACTGTTCATTGCCGGCCTGGTACTGACGGTGGTGGCGGTCCTGATGGGCCTGTACAGCGCCATCATCTGTTGCCTTGCGGTCGGCCTGATCGCGATTGCTACACCGTGCGTGGCGAGGGGGTTGCAGAACCTGCAAGCTCCGCCACTGGCCGCCCACGCCTGCGTGTTGCTGGTGGCAGTCGCCGTAGCCCTGACCCTCCTGCTGGCTTATCCTGCCTGGCAGCGGCAGGCCGTGATGTTCGTCGTGCATGCCGGTGAGCTTGGTGAACGCGTGCTGGGTGCCACGGAAAGTGTCGATGCCGACTTGTCCGGCTCCGATCACAGTGCGGAGTTCGACCAGGCGGCGGAGACCCTGACCACCCATGTCTCCGGCATTCGCGAACGCGTCGACACCTTTACTCGCATTGGCTTCGGTGCAAGGTTCGTGTTTTTTCTGCAGTTCGTGGCGATGTTGGCCGGCGTTCTGTTCATGCAACTCGCGATCGTCTCGCGACTGCCGCCGCGGGCGCTGCCGGTGGGGGAGAGGCCCCCGACGGTTGCCGAACGGCCGCAGTCCCTGGGGCGTCGGCTCAGCATCGCGTCCCTCACCCGGTTGATCAAGGCTCTGATCATTGCCCTGCTGGCCGGTGTCGGCTTTGCGATTGCGGCTTTGGACACGTGGTTTTTTATCTTCGGCTGTGTGCTCGTCGTGGCGTTGTTCACCCGGCTGGGACCGTATGTGGCGCTGATTCTGGCGCTGCTCATCGTGCCGACGGCCGCATCCTGGCCATGGTCCGGTGCTGTTGCCCTGGTTACGGTCATTGCGATGTTCGCGGCCGAGAAACGGCTCCATTGGTATCTGGTCCTGGTACCGGCGATACGCGCCGGCGGGCTGCCGCGCGAGATGTACGTCGGCAGTCGCGAAAAGCGCCGGCGCGGTATAGGATTCGGCTGGGTCTTCATGTTCCTGAAACTGCTGATCACAGTGGTGGTCATCTCGGCATTGATATATGGTGGACTGTTCATTGTCAACCAGCTCATGTCGGAGACCGAACGGGACCAACTCCTGAACCACGCGGAAACCATCTGGCGCGAGAATCCCGGCGCGGCGGTCGAGGACTACGAGAAACTCCTGGCGCTGGATCCCGGCAACCGCGGGGCGCTCATGGGGTTGGTGCGGTGCCATGTCGGACAGGAAGATTTTGTCGCCGCTGACGCGCGAGCAGAGGATGTTGGCCAATGGCCGCCCACGCCATCCACACCGGGGTCCTTGCGCAAGGCGCTCGATGCGAAGATTCGGTTGCTTTACAACAAGGTCACGCCGCCGCCTGTACATGATCCGGCCGAAGGCTACCGGTACTTCCTCGAAGCGCTGGACGGCCGCCCGGAGGCCGGTGAGTTCGTCGCTGCGGCCGAGAAGCTGGCAGCACTGGAACCGGAAAGCCCGCAGGCGCACCGGTTCGCAGCGCAGGGCAATTTCATGGCCGAGAACCATGATGCTGCCGTGACCTGGGCGACGAAAGGACTGACGATCGACGACCAGTACCCCGGACTGCACGCGGTCCTGGCCAAAGTTCATTCGCAGCGCGGCGAAACCGCCGCGGCAAGCACCGCGTGCGAAGCCGAGCTGGCAATCGACCCGGGCAACGCCGAGATGACGGCGCTGCTGGAAGAACTGTCGGAGCCATCGGAGCCACTGGAACCATCGGAGCCATCGGAGCCAACGGAGCCAACGGAGCCATGAAGTACCACCCATGGGAGGATTAGGAATGGGTCGACTCAAAGGTAAACGCTGTTTCATCACCGGGGCAGGACAGGGGATCGGCGAAGCCACGACCCGCCGGTGGGTGGTGGAGGGGGCGACCGTCACGGCCAGCGATCTGGATGCCGGGCACCTCCATAAGCTCGAGGAGATTACCGGCCAAAAGACGTATCAGCTCGACGTCGCGGATCCCGCAGCGGTTGCTGCCGTCGCCGCCGAGGTCGGTGCGATCGATGTGCTCTTCAACTGTGCCGGCTACGTGCATCAGGGAACGGCGTTGTCGACGCCGTTGGAGGAATGGGACAAGACGTTCGCGATCAACAGCCGGGGCGTTTTTCTGGTGTGCGAGGCGTTTCTGCCGGGGATGATCGAAGCGGGCGGCGGCAGCATCATCAACATGTCATCGATCGCCAGTTCCGAGATGGGCGTGGCCAACCGTTTCGCGTACGGCGCTTCCAAAGCGGCAGTCATCGGTCTGACCAAGTGCCTGGCAGCGGACTTCATCAAGGAGGGTATCCGCTGCAACGCGATCTGCCCGGCCACTGTCGATTCGCCGTCGCTGCAGGGACGCATCAACGACACGCCGGATCCTGTGGCGGCGCGCGCGGCGTTCATTGCACGGCAGCCGATGGGACGCATCGGCAAGCCCGAGGAGATCGCCGAGGTGGCTACCTACCTGGCCTGTGACTTGTCGGAGTACATGACCGGCCAGGCCATCGTCCTCGACGGTGGCATGCACCTGTAGGGGGTGCTCTTCAGCAGCGCACATCGAGATGACCGATCAGGTCGTTCTCGACGGCGTGATGGAGAAACCGCGGCAGCCCGCGCCAGGTCATTGTCACTAACTTGCATTCGCGTGGCGGCGTGTGCCAGGAGGTTGAATCCATCAGCTCCTGCAAGGTGACGATGCCGGTCTCCAGAAAGCTGCGGTCGCCCGTCAACTCGTAGCCGATCGCCATGCCCAGCGTCTGCATCTGCGTGAAGGGCATCGACTCGCCTCTGTTGTGTACCTGCTTCAACGCGTCGCGCAGCTCGCTGATGAAGGTTACCAGCCAGGCCCGTACCTTTTCGTCGCCCGTGCGCCGAATGTAATGGTCGATACCCTCGACCATGCTGGCATACCCGAAGAAGGCGCCGAGCAACTGGCGGGTGAATGGATGATACGGGTCGACGCCGGAAAGGTTCACGCTGCCCGGCGGATTGCCGCGGTCGAAAGCGACCAGGTACGAGAGGAGATCGTCGAGCTGCGCACGAAACCGGTCTTCGCCGCTGTATGTGTCGAGATAACTGAGGGCCAGCACCGGCCAGCCGATCTCGCGGTTGAAGCCGATGACGCTCGAACGCATTTCCTCGTTCTGGAAGGTCTCGATAATCTTGTCGCCGAGTCCGCAGGCCACTTCGAGCGCATCGATGTCACCGCTCATGCAGTAATACGCCAGCAGCCCCTGCGTCCAGAAATGGCTGGGGTAGGACCCGGTCGTGGTGTGATCGGCCGAATGCGCCGGGGTCGAACGGTGCAGTCGCTCCTCGTCGTGGAGATGCAGGAAGTCGACTTCGATATTGTGCCGGGCCAGGCGTGCGACTGTCTGCCACAGATCGTAACGGCCACGGCGCATGATCTCGCTGGTGAACGCGAAGATGACGTCGTACTCGTTGTTCTCCCATACCAGTTCGAAAAACTCGGGGTGCGCCCAATCCGGCACAAACGCCTGCCGAGTTTCCACCACGAGATTGGTTGAGTAGTAGGTTTTCAGGTGCGGTGCCTCGGCCCGACGCTTCACCTGTCCCGCGCCGATGTAGGTGCTCTGGTAACCGGCACCCGGCGTGTCGCCCAGGTCGAACATGGTCTCCGGCATGTCGAGCTGCATGAGCCGGTGCAGGTACTTCTCGAACCGCGAATGCGCTCCCGGCTGCATCATCCGGTCCTGATCGAACTCGCCACAGGCGCGCACCCACTCCGGTGCCACATAGCTGCGCCCGATAGTGACCGGTGCTCCAAGCGTTTCCTTGATCCAGTCGATCTGGCAATCTGCGGAGTCTGCAAAACTGAGGGTGATCACCTGACGACGGGTACGGCCCTGGGGCAGGGCGAGGATGCCGGCGGTCGGCGGCCAGGCATCCAGGCTCATACCGGCGCCGTCACTGGCCAGGCGCGACGGCCGCATCGGCCCGAGATCCTCCTGGCGCGCATAGATGCTGCGGCTGCCGTCGGTGATGCCGAGCCAGTCGTCCGTCTCCACCAGCGGCGCGCGCAGATAGTCGGGATAGTCGAACGTATCGAGCAGCATCTCCGGCGACTCGATGTGGACGGCGCTGCGCGAGTCGTCGGACACCAGTGCGACGCGTTGCGGATTGCGCACTTCGCGCGGCACGAAAAAAAATCCCCAAACCCATTGCTTGAAGTGTCGCTCGGTCGTGTCGCCCAGCTGCCAGTCCCAGTCGACGCCGATACGTTCGACATCGACGCTCTTGCGGCCGGCCTCGAGGTTCAT
>DPYP01000526.1:0-4246 GCA_003545375.1 Lentisphaeria bacterium | reverse complement strand
CTTGACATCAACCAATCGATCGAGGCCGGCCCTGAAGGCGCCCTGGATCTCGACGGTGACACGGCGCTGACCTTGGCGACGGGCGCTGACCTGACGGCCGGCGGCGATATCACGGTCAACGACAACCTGCTGCTGGACAATCCGAGCGGCGACAGCACGGTGACCAGTGAAGAGGGCGACATCACGCTGCAGAACGTCGCGGCGGACGAGGTGCGCAATCTCACTGTGGTAGCGGCAGAGGGCACCGTAACAATCGGCAGCCTCGGCAGCGATGATGCAGATGACACCAACGATGCCAACAACCTGACGATCACCGCTGCCAACGTTCTCCTCGACAACACCGCGGACGGCCGCATCGAGGGGAATCTGACGATCACCGCCACGGGTGACGTGGACAACAACGACAATGGCGGCGGCGGCACCGAGTTGAACGTTGACGGGGCAGCCAGTATCGCCGGTAACAATGTCGACCTCGACGGCGGGCTGGTCGTAACCGGTTCGGTGACGGTGACGGCGCTGCAGGACATCGGCATTGGCGTTGGCACGGCGATTCAAGGCAATGTGACGGCGGGCGGCGACATCATTTTGACGGCCGACCTTGATCTCGACGGCGACGGCGGCGTGGAGATGAACAGTGCCGACCTGATTTCGAACACCGGCGACATCACGATCACCGGCCAGGGTGTCGTGGTGGATGACGTGGACGCGCCGGCAGCAGGCAAGACGATCACGATCGACGGCCTGGACCTTGGCATCGATGCGCAGAATTCCACCGATGACGTTGTCGACCTGTTGGCTGACAACCTGGACCTCGATGCCGCGGACCCGATCAACGTCGAGACTGCGTCGGGCAATATCAATGCAGCAACCGACGGATTTGCCGGCACGATCACGATCAAGAACATCATCGGCGGCGTCGGTGCGGCGGTCATTTTCGAGGCCACAGCTGCAGCCGAGGACGCGGACATCAACCTGGACAATCAGAGTGCGGGTCTGTTGACGATCAACGCCACCAAGGCCCATGGCGGCGACATCAACATCGCCAGCGACGGCGCCATCCAAGTGAACCGCATCGATGCCGAGGATGCCGGTGAGATCAACGGCTTCACCGACGACACCCAGACGGTGAATGTCCAGTCGCGCGGGCCTGGCGACATCACAGTCTCTGCCGGTGACGTCGATGCCGACCCGACCAACGGCCGCATCGGTGGTATCAGTGCCGATGCCTCGTTGACACTGCTCAATGTCGACGGCGACATCAATCTGAATGTTGAGTCGATCTACTCCGGCGCGAACGTCAACATCGATTCGACGACCGGTTCGATCACTGATATTGCAGGCAGTGGCCTGGTCAATATCCGGGCCCCGGGGACCGCTACGCTGATTGCCGACGACGAGGTCGGTAATCTCTTCGAATTCGTCGAAGTGGATGTCGGCGAACTGCTGGTCAGCGCCAATTCGGACAATGTCGACAGCGGATACGTGGCGGCTCTTGCCGGCAACGCTGATGGCAGCATCGGACCACGGTATGTGGATTTTATCGGTGACCCGCCGGGGTTCTTGGTTTGGAACGGCAACGTGATCGGGGCACCGCCGCGTGACCTGCAGCGTTGGTTCCGGGGTGGCAACTTTGATAGCCAGGGCGTGGTATTGGATAATACCCCGCAGATATTCCGCAGCCCGTTCCTGGTCCACTCGACAGCGGTGCTGGGCAAGTTCCGTGTACCGACGACGGTCATTGAATACATCGCCGTTGGCGGCGGTAAGATCTACGGCCTGCCGCAGCACGTGACGATGTCGAGCAATATCGACCTGCTGCAGTTCACGGATGGCCCGTACATGTGGGACCTCGAACTGGAGTGGCGTGACATAGACCGCAAGAGTCGTCGCCGACGATGAGCGCTGATACCGGGTGGGTCAGCGGCGGTTGTTTGTGCGGCAAGGTCGCCTACGAGCTGGCACCGCCTTTTCAGGTATTTCGATACTGCCATTGCCGCCGGTGCCGCAAGGCCACAGGCACCGCGCATGCGGCGAATATTTTTGTATCCCCCGCGCAACTGCGATGGCTTTCCGGTGAAGACGCGACCGTCAGGTATGATCTGCCGGAAGCCGAGCGCTTTGCAACCTGCTTCTGTACAACCTGCGGCTCGCCAGTGCCGCGACTGATTGGCGACGGTTCACGGGTGCTTGTGCCCGCGGGTTCGCTCGACGACGATCCCGGGGCGCTGCCCGACTGCAGTATTTTCTGGGAGTCACGGGCGCCGTGGTATCGAGAGACACAGGAACTGCCGAAGCATTCGGAATATCCGGATTGATATGAGTGTGGTCTTTGTCATGAGCAGCGTGGCGCTCGCCGCGATGGTTGCATCTTATGAGAAACAGAGGACGGGGTGGGAATCAAAAGATTTCATTGCCGTACCGCCCCCTGGAGCCAGCTGGAATAGCAGTAAGCAGTAGACTTTGCAGAAATAGGCCGCAGATTGTTCCTGTTATTTTCTTTTGTCAGGGACAAATATCTAAAGGACAAATCACATGAAACTCACGATTGGTTCGGCCCCGGACTCCTGGGGCGTTTGGTTCCCGGACGATCCCCGCCAGACACCCTGGGACCGGTTTCTCGACGAAATTGCCGAGGCTGGCTACGAATGGACCGAGCTTGGGCCTTACGGATACCTGCCCACAGACATTCCGACAGTCGATGCGGAGTTGTCCAGGCGCGGTCTCAAGGTATCCGGGACGTTCGCGATGGATTCGATACACGATCCGGAACGCTGGCCGTCGCTCGACAGCCAGGTCAAAGGCGCTTGCGAGTCGGTGAGCGCGTTGGGCGGTAAGTACCTCATCCTGATCGATGGCATTTATATCGACGAGGTCACCGGCAAGACAAAATACGCACCCGAGCTCAACGACGTGGAATGGCAGGTGCTGGTGGACAAGGCGAATGAGATCGGCAAGTTCACGGCCGACAACTACGGTATCCGGACTGTTTTTCATCCGCACGCCGAGACCCATGTCGAGTACGATCCGCAGATCGAACGATTTATCGCCGACAGCAATCCCGAGTTGCTGGGGCTTTGCCTGGATACCGGGCATCACGCTTATCGTGGCGGTGATCCAGTGGCTTTTTACCGAAAGCACCACGCGCGCATCGAATATCTGCACATCAAGAGCATCGACCCGGTGGTGCAGCAGCGGGTGGCCGACGAAGGCATCAGTTTCGGCGATGCCGTGAGCATGGATATGTTTGTCGAGCCGTCGAAAGGTGCCGTTGATTTTGATGCGTTCCTGGCGGCGCTCCAGGAATTCGACTTCGAGGGGTATGCGATCGTCGAGCAGGACATGTATCCGGCGCCTTTCGATAAACCTCTGCCGATCGCCAAGCGGACCCGGGCGTACTTACGGGAGAATGGATTCGGCTGAGGTGCGCCGGGGGGAAGATCCTTTGAGGGCCGGGACCACGAGGAAACCGCCTTCAACTTCCGTGGCATTCCGTATTGATCTGCTCCTGCATCTCCACGGTTTTCTCTATTTCTTTCATGAAGTCGATGGAGTGCTTTAGCAGCGTCCGCCAGTCGGGCTTGACCGGCACACTGTCGACGGAGAGATAGCCGTCGAAACCGATCGCGTGGAACGCGCGCACGGCGTTGAGCCAGTCGATGTGCCCGGTTCCCGGAGCCTGCCGGTTACTGTCGGCGAGGTGAACGTGTTTGAGTTTGTCGCCGGCCAGGAGGATTGTATCGGTGACCGGGCCGTCTTCGATGTTAACATGGAAAAAATCGAGCAGTACGTCGAGGCCCTCAACTTCATCGGCGATACTGCGAGCTTCGATGATGCTGTTCATGAAGCCGCTATAGCCCTCGAAGCGATTGATCGGTTCTGTCGCGATCGGAACGTTTTTCGTCTTTGCGTACTCGCATATTTCCCGGGCGGACTTGATGAAGTTGGCGCGCAGCACGTCGCGGGGGATGGAACTGCAGGGATATTCGACTTCCGGCGGCACGGCATCGATCTCGAGCATCGGCGGATCGTCGAACGTGGCCGACAGGTCGATGCATTTTTTTGTGTAGTCAACGGCGTATTGACGAGTTGCTTCATCGCATGATGCCAGATCCCGAATCTCGCCGGCGTGCCAGATGCCCCAGGCACAAATCAGGGCGGGAACCTTGAGCCCGAGGGATTCGGCGATTTCACGAGCTTCATTGAACTTGTCCATCGGGATCTTGTCGGGTTCGGCGTCGAGATCGAC
>DPYP01000362.1:0-2939 GCA_003545375.1 Lentisphaeria bacterium | reverse complement strand
TCGATCGAGACCGGCCCTGAAGGCAACCTGGATCTCGACGGTGACACGGCACTGACCTTGGCGACGGGCGCTGACCTGACGGCCGGCGGAGACATCACGGTCAACGACAACCTGCTGCTGGACAATCCGAACGGCGACAGCACGGTGACCAGTGAAGATGGCGACATCACGCTGCAGAACGTCGCGGCGGTCGAGATTCGCAATCTCACTGTGACAGCGGCCGAGGGCACCGTAACAATCGGCAGTCTCGGCAGCGCTGATGGCGACGACACCAACGACGCCAACAACCTGACGATCACCGCTGCCAACGTTCTCCTCGACAACACTGCGAACGGCCGCATCGAGGGGAATCTGACGATCACCGCCACTGGCGACGTGGACAACAACGACAATGGCGGCGGTGGCACCGAGTTGAACGTTGACGGGGCAGCCAGTATCGCCGGTAACAATGTCGACCTCGACGGCGGGCTGGTCGTAACTGGTTCTGTGACGGTGACAGCGCTGCAGGACATCGGCATTGGCCTCGGTACGGTGGCCCAAGGCAATGTGACCTCGGGCGGCAATGTTTCGTTGACGGCCGACCTCGATCTCGACGGCGACGGTGGCGTGGAGATGAACAGTGCCGACCTGGTCTCGACCGCCGGCAACATTACGATCACCGGTCAGGGGGTCGTGGTGGATGACGTGGACGCGACCGCAGGGACGATCACGATCGAAGGTCTGGCCGGCGGCATTGCGGCGCAGACTCCGGGCGACGTCGTCGCTGACCTGGCGGCAATAAATATCGACCTGGATGCCACCGGCCCGATCAACGTTGAGACCGACGCCAGCGATATCAATGCCGCGACCGACGGTGTCGCAGGTTCGATCATCATCAACAACGTTGGAGCGGGACCGATCGTTTTCGCGGGGACGACTACCGGCGAGGATGCCGACATCACGCTGGCTCATACCGGCGCCGGCCTGCTGACGGTGAACGACACCAAGGCGAGCAGCGGTGACGTTGCAATCGCGGGTGGCGGCGCTATCCAGGTGAACCGCATCGATGCCGAGGACGGCGGTGCGACTAACGGCATCACCGACGACGCGCAAACCGTGCGTGTGACGTCGACGGGCGCCGGCGACATTACAATTGCCGAGGGCGATGTCGATGCCGATCCGACCAATGGCCGCACTGGAGGTATCAGTGCCGACTTTGCGCTGACTGTGCTCAACGCCGACGGCGACATCGACCTGAACAGTGAATCGATTTTCTCCGCCGGCTCCGTCGATCTCGACTCGACGACCGGTTCGATTAGCGACATTTCCGGCGGTGACCGGGTCAATATCCGGGCTCTTGGCAGCGCTACGCTGATCGCCGACGACGAGGTCGGCAATCTCACCGATATTCTCGAGGTGAATGTCGGCGAACTGCTGGTCAGCGCCAATTCGGGCGATGCCGACAGCGGATTTGCGACGGGCCTTGGCGGTCTTGCGGACGGCAGCATCGGGCCGCGATACGTGAACTTCATCGGTGACGCGCCGGGCCTGCTGGTGTGGAACGGCGACGTGATTGGCGGGCCGCCGGCGGAGCTGCAGCTGTGGTTGCGCGCCGGCAACTTCGATAGCCAGGGCGTTATGCTGGACAACACCAGCCAGGTGTTCCGGAATCCGTTCTTCTATCACAAGGCGGTCATGCTGAGCGACTATAGGGCGCCGACGACTGTTCTGGAATACATCTCTGCGAGCGGCGGCAAGATCTTTGGTTTGCCGCGGCACCTCGCGCTGTCGAACAACATTGACATTCTGCAGTACACGGATGATCCGTACAGCTGGGACCTGGAGATTCGCCGTCGCCGTGACAAGAGTCGCCGGGACTGAGTTTCATTCCGAGAGTTGTGAACAATCTAAGTTAGCCGGGCACGGATGCCCGGGACGCACGCGGGCATGGATGCCCGCACCTTTTTTTCGCTGGTGCGCCGCGGACTGGGGGTCACTGGCGCAATGTTTAACCGTTGCAGCTACAGCCACTTAACTGTCAAAAGTCGTTCGTGGCCGGTGAGCATGTGCTGACCGGGTCTGGATGACAAGATGTAAGGGGGCGGGACCGAACGACGTAGATCTTTAATGGGACCTGGATCGGTCGTCACATGGAGCCGGATCAAGGGCCTGCGGGCTTTTCATTCGCACGAGTCGGGAAAAGGCGACGGCTACCCGTCCCGCCGCAGGATGGCGGCATAAAGACTGCGCTATAAGTCGCGGTGTTCTGATGTGGAACACCTTGAAACAAGAAGGGATTGGGATCACATTAGAACTTGTTTTTTTGAGGCCTGGTGTGCAATTCTTTCCACGACACTTTTTTCCAACAGCACGGGAAGTCAATAATGGCAGAGGGAGCAGCTCATGAATAGTCGCAAAGCGTTGTGTGCAATACTTATATTACTGGTTGGCACCGTGATGGTGCAAGGGGCAACGGTCAGTATATCGAAGCCGTCGGCCGGTTCATTTGTCGGTGGTCAGATCACCATCGTGTCGAATCCGATACCGAACGGGGGCGCGACTGTCACCCAGCTGGAGTACCGCTACAAGATCGGCGACTTCGTGGGTCTTACGAACGCCGCAAGGTTTCTGGAATGCACCGCGTTTGCTGCCTTCACGACGGCGGGTGGCGACACCATCGCCAATCCGCGGCCTGGCACTGAGTTCCCGTCATTCCCGTTTGACGCGCGCAGCACGGCGACTTCCGGATTGCCGAATGCCGCTGACTTCGTCGACGGTACTTGCCAGGTGTTCAACATCATGGTCCAGGCGACGTTCAGTGACGGCGTGGCGACTTCTGATCCGCGGGAATTTTCCATCGACAACCGGCTGCCTCCGAACCCCCTGGCTTTGGACCTCAATGCCACTGGCAGCTCAACGGACAGCTCGACACCCGAAGCGATCTGGTTCAACGGCGGTGA
>DPYP01000177.1:0-3816 GCA_003545375.1 Lentisphaeria bacterium | reverse complement strand
AAATAGACGTCCCCATACCCTTTGCCGTGGACCCATGCGACGGTCTGCGTAACCCAATCGGACAGCTGCGCCAGTTCTGCCTCAGACAACCCGACGGTGCCGGCGTTGATCGGGCCGCTGCTCACCAGATACAGCGGACCGCGGGGTTTCATCCCCACCTTTTCGCGCAACGACAGTTCTCGTTCCAGTTCCGAGAAGTCCAGGGTCACACCGTCGTCTGCCAGCGTCACGCTGCCGTAGAAACTGGGGTTGATGCAGCCGTGAGCCACCATGTTCCGGTACTCGTTGATGCGCATCAGGTCGCTGTGATACGCCGTCGCATAGAACACGCTGTACTCGAAGCCAGGGTCGCGCAGGTCAAAGGCAGGTACCTCGAGCCGTAGCGTCAGCGTCTGCGTCGGCGCGTTTGCCGCGGTCACCGTGATCGTCCCGGTGTAAGTCCCGGCGCGGGCATCGTCAGGTACCCGCACGGTCAGCCAGAACTGCTGGCGCGCCGCCACATCCGCGGGCTGGAGCGCCTGCGTGTCGACCGGCCGGCGCGTGAACGACATGCCGGCCGAGTACGGTTGCGTATCGGTTTCCTTGATGATCTGCAGCAGATCCGGGTCGTGGAGCAGGACCCAGTTCATACGCCCCGGAAAATCACTTACCCGCAGCCAACAGGACTGGACGACCCGAACGTCAACTGTGCCGGGATCGATGGTCCCGGCATCGCCGCGCAATTGCCCGACTTCCACGAACACATCTTTCAGCGGACGTGTTGTCTCGAGAACGAATGAGGTCGGTTCATACTCACCGCGGCAGGCCACCATACTCAGCTTCGTGCCCGGGTGGCATGTGGCGCTCGGCAGTGCCTTATGCGCCTGGATCGCATGGTTGCTGATCGCCGGTTTGACGACATAGAACGAGATCACAGGCAGTTCGGCTTCTGCGTCCGTCTGCGCGGCGGCCATTGCCGGCAGCAACGCAGCAATGACAAGAAAACGAAATAGAGAGTTCATAAATCCTCCTTTGAGAGAGGAACTAAATTTCAGTCACTACCGCCGCACATTCAAGTCCGCGGTGCGGCGCGGGAATTGACACGTTCGACCCCGCGATCATCGACGGCAAACTTTACGATCTCGGCTCGGCCAATATCAATGAGTGGTTTCGCCGCGATGATCTACGCTGCCGCTGCCGAGGTTAAAAACGAGCTGGCCGGCGAACTCCATGTGACCATTATCCATCATGCCGACCATGCATGGTGGTTGACTTTGAAAGGCGCGGATCAGCTCCAGGCGGAGTAAGGGCCGATCTCCGCCCGGCCAAGACAGGGGCCGGAAGGGAGCTTGATTCCCCGGCCCGGCCGGGTTGTTGTCGTCTCCTTTGATTTTGCGAGGCAAACCACTTGTGACGGCGGTTCCGCGAATTACCTTAGCCCAATGAGTTCTCTTACCGCAAAAATCCAGGCGCTTGGTGCAGCCGTCATTTCCTGGATGCAAAACTTGGGGAAGGCGGTAATCTTCACGGCCACGGCCACCCTGCTGATTTTTACACCGCCGTTCAGGGGCCGGCGAATCATTGAACACCTGTACTTCATTGGTGTACTGTCGATTCTGGTCGTGTCGCTGACGGCGTTTTTTACCGGCATGGTTCTAGGGCTGCAAGGGTACTATACGCTGTCCAAATTCGGTTCGGAGGGTCTGCTTGGCAGTGCTGTTGCCTTGAGCCTTATTCGCGAACTGGGACCTGTCCTGGCCGCGCTCATGGTTACTGGACGGGCTGGATCCGCGGTCGCCGCGAATCTCGGCGCCATGCGCATCTCCGAGCAGATCGACGCACTCGACACGATGGACATCGACCCGGTAAAATTCCTGGTGGCGCCGCGCATTGCAGCTGCCGTCATTGCGGTGCCGCTGCTGACCGCTATTTTCGACATTGTCGGCATAATCGGAGGATATATTTCCGGAGTCGTGATGCTGGGAGTCAGTCCGGGCATATATATCAGTGGCATGATATCGAGCACGAGAATGAATGACATTGCCAGCGGCCTCATTAAGCCGGTGTTTTTCGGATTCGTCATCGCCGCGGTCAGTTGCTATCGCGGTTACTACTGCGACCGGCTGAAAGCAGGGGTCAAAGGCTCCGCCGGGGTCAGCCTGGCTACCACCAGCAGCGTCGTCATTGCCAGTGTCATCATTCTGATTCTCGACTATGTTTTGACTGCTTTTTTGCTTTAGCTTACTGGGAAAAGGCTACAACTTGGTCCGCATGCGCGGGAGGCACTGCGGTTATCTGCCTTGGCAGCCTGACATAGTGGTTCTTGGATTTCGCATCCAGCATGGAGAAGCAAGTTTTGGCCGCCGGCGGATTGGAGCATTTACAATCAAAGCAGTGATACCGTTCGCATCCATCGCTGCACAAACGGACACAGAGCATGCCAGATACAATTGAAAAACAGACGACGGCAACGTCCACGAACGAAGGGGAGACCATCATCGAGTTCCGCAATGTCACCAAAAGCTTCGGTGACCTGACGATTCTCGATGACATATCCTTCAAGATCAATCGCGGCGAGGTGACAACGATTTTTGGCAAAAGCGGCATGGGTAAATCCGTCATCCTCAAGCACATCATTGGCCTGATGCAGCCCGACTCCGGCAGCATCATCTTCGACGGCATGCCTTTGGCAGAGCTCGGCCGTTCCGAGCGGCGCGACGTGAAATCACGCATCGGCTACATGTTCCAGAACGTTGCCCTCTTCGATTCCATGACCGTTTACGACAATGTCGCCCTGCCGCTTCGTGAAAAAACACAAACCAGCGAGAAGGAAATCCGCACAAAGGTACTGGATAGCCTGGAGAAACTCGAGATCTCCGGCACCGCCCGTAAATTTCCGGCCGAGATCTCCGGCGGCATGCAGAAGCGCGTCGGCCTTGCCCGCGCCTTGATCATGGCCCCTGAGATCATTCTTTTCGACGAACCCACCACCGGCCTCGATCCCGTACGTAAGAATGCCGTGCACAGTATGATCGAGCATATGAAGCGAAAATTCGGGTTTACCGCCGTGATCGTCAGCCACGAGATCCCGGACGTGTTCCTCATCTCACAGAAGATCATGATGCTCGACCTCGGCAAGATGCTGATCGCATGTTCTCCGGATGAGATAGACAATATCAAGAACCCGATCGTCCAGGACTTCATTCGGGGGCAGGAGACCACCAAGGACGATGTCACCGGACTGGACAACAAGCTCACCATCGTCCATAAGTTCGACCAGGAAGTAAAACGTCCTGGCGGGGCGCAGTCCCAGGGCTCCATGATCGTGTTCAGGGCCAACGAGTTCGACGTTATCAACGAACGCCACGGTTTCGCTGCCGGACAGCGCGTCATGCAGCACCTCGGCGGATTTATTGAGGAGTTCCTGCGGATATCCGGCGACAACTTCCGTTTCAGCGACGATCTGATCGTCACCATGCTGCCCAACACGCAGGCCGGCATGGCCCGCGTCCTCGCAAAGAAAGTTGGCAATGCCCTCAACGAGGAGAAGGCCGTGGTATGCGAAGACGGTGACGTGCTGCCCTACGTCCTCAGCGCCGGTGTCGCTGTCACCACCGGGCGCACAAAAATAGATGATGTGATCGCCTCCGCGATCGATGAGATGTCCACAATCGGGAAATTTGAACCGGAACTCACAGGGGAAACCGTATGAATCAGAAAGTCGCCGAGATATTAGTAGGCATCTTTGTGCTGATCGGCTGTGTCTGCGTCGGCTACATGACCGTGAAGCTAGGCAAGATGGAAGTTTTCGAGTCCGACCATTATACGCTCTATGCC
>DPYP01000497.1:0-12025 GCA_003545375.1 Lentisphaeria bacterium | reverse complement strand
GGACAATGTTGCAAATCACCGTCCATCGCCAGGATGATTTCACCGCCGGCATGATGAAAGCCCACTGCCAGCCCGGCGGTCTGGCCGAAGTTGCCACGCAACTTGATGACCTTGAACTGCGGATGCGCCCGGTGCTCGGCGATCAACCGCTCGAGCGTCCGGTCGTCACTGCCGTCGTCGACACATAGAACCTCATACCTGCGGCCGACCTTATCCAACACCTCACGCAGCCGACGGCAGAGCTCCCCGATTGAGTCTTCCTCATTGTAGAACGGGACAACGATCGATATCTCGCATTCCATCGTCTGATCTATCCTTTGTACAGATTTCGAGTCACACACGAGAGCAGCAGCGTCAACAGCAGCAGGCAACTCCCGGTGACGATTTTCATGGTCGACAGGCTACCGCCTTTACCGGCGATCGAAACCATCACGGGAACAGTCACGAAATCGGTCATTCCCGAGACATCTTCTGTTTCGATCAGCAGAAAGTTGCGATAGTGGCTTCCGGGCCGCCCTGCCAGGTTGGAGATCGGCACCATGACGCGTTCCTTGGCACCGGCAGCCAGAGAGATCGGCACGGTCCCGATCCCGGCCGCCAGCTCGTCGCTCCCGACGAATCGCAGAGTGCCGGCGATCTCGGCCGCTGTGCCGTTGTAGAACACCGCTTCGATGGTCGCCTTGTCATTGATCTTGACGCTGTCGACCTTGGCGCGGATATCCGGCACCTCGGCCGAGTGGAGGCCCAGCGGCGCAACGTTGACAGCCGAGCACATGTACCCTTCCTCGTCGCTATAGCGAACCGTGATGATGACCGGGGTGCGTCGCGCCTTTTCATCCAGCTCGATGTTGAACATCTCGCGATAGTACCTCTTCGACACCACCATGTCCTGGGCTATGCCCTCCCAGGTCCGGCCGGCAACCGAGATTTCGAGCCGCACCTGGTAAGCGATGCTTGGGCCACTATTCCGGACAGTGATCAGTAACTGATTACGCGCCGGCCGCCAGCTCGGAATCGTTTCGAGCGAGATCTGCGCCAGACCGCTGACCGGCAGTGACACCAGGCAGATGATCACGGCACACCGGAAGTTCGTAATTCGCTGCGTCCCTACCTTTGATTTGCGGCAGTTCGGCATGTGGCGTCCGTCCGTTTAGATTACTGTCGGTGATTCAGGCAGGATGAAGATTTTCAGGCAACCGCCCCGGCCTCGGGCCGGCGCTCACAGATGACGAACGTCGGTGTCAGCGGTCCCAGGCAACACCGGATCTTGAGCTTGATCAGCATGTAAGGGAAATAACCGAATATCTCAGCGTTCGGGAACAGACGGCGGATGTCGCGCATGGAAAAAAACTGCTTGTGGTCGTCGTTCTGCAGTTTCTCCGGCATCAGGCCGATCAGGTGCAGCGGGCGCATCAGCCAGAAGTAGGTGTTAGGCGTCGTCAGGATCATCATGCCACCGTCCTTGAGTATGCGGCGGATCTCATTGGCGCTGAATTCCGGATCGCGCAGATGCTCCATCACTTCGCTACACCAGACCAAATCGAAACTGTTGTCATCGAACGGCAGACGTTTGTCGGCATCGACGATGATGCATTTGTCGAAGGTTTTCTCGACATCGATCGAGGTGACCGTATAGCCGATGTTTTCGAGCCAGCGCGTCTGGTTGCCGGCACGGCAGCCGACATCAAGCGCCGTTTGTGAGCCGCGCTTGGCTTCCGCCAAGCGCGGTACCAGGTCAAGAGCAATCAGTTTGCCCTTGGTCGTCTCGTTCAGTTCCGCCTGGGCCAGGTCGATCGGCAGCTTTTTGGCCAGACGTACGAAAGATTTTGCCAGTCCCATGACTTTTCCCGTGCTCGGAAACAGCCGGCGCGGCTGTCGGTCCTATGATGAGGCTAACACCGTGCGTTGAACAAGTCTGTGCCGCAGTTTGCATGTACTGGAGCGAAACTGAAGGCAAATTACCACCGCGTTGCAACATTGCAACGTTGCAACGCTGCCCCGGCTACCCGTATCGATCGTTATCGCTTGATCCACGGCACGTTAGACCTACATTCTACACCGAAGTTCAGGTTGTTGCCGTTGACACTGAGCGGCATAAATTCTGCCACTCACGCTTACGTTTCTGAACGGCGCCGCTCCCTGCCCACCCGGACACTATGGCAATCGACACTCCAAAGGATCCCGGACCGCGCCGCCTCATCGTCAACGGTGTGGTGATCGCAGTTGCCCTGGCAGTCGTCTGGATTGTCTTCGAACGTCTCGGCCTGGATGATTACATTCGCGATTACAAGGCTCTCAAGGAAGCCCTCGGCCCCGAAACCACGCACGGCCCCATCCTCTTTTTTCTGATCGCGACACTGCTGACGAGCCTGGGATTTCCGAAGCAAATCATCGCCATGGCGGCCGGCTATTTGTACGGTCTTACCTACGGCCTCGTGCTGACAATGGTAGCGTCGACGGTCGGCTCCGCCGTGCCTTTCTTCTACGCCCGCTACCTTGGCCGCGCCCTCGTCGCCCGCAAACTCTCCGACCGCTGGCGGCGCATCGACGATCTGATCGCCGACAATCCCTTTACCTCGACACTGATCATTCGCTGGTTCCCGATAAGCAGCAACATCATCGTCAACCTGCTGGCGGGCGTCAGTTCGATGCGGGCGGTACCGTTCATCGGTGCGACGATCGTCGCGCAGTTCCCACACAACTTCATCTTCTGCCTGATCGGCACCGGCGTCCAGAAGGACCAGACTTTCATGGTCATGCTCGGCGCTATGCTCTACGCCGTATCCTGTGTCCTGGCATACGCGCTTTACGTCCGCTACCGCGATCTCTACCGCAAAATTGAAAAGTCCGAATCGTCCGAAGATAACGACGACGACGATGCAACAACCGACACGGGGCCGCCCGCCTGACCGCTCGCTCAGTCGTTACCGCAGTGCGGACATCGGCTGCTCAGTTCCAGACGCCGCCTGGCACAATGGCGGCACGCCACGAGGCGCCCCCGCGGCCGGGTCAGGCAATAGATCAGCCAACCTGCCACGCCGAACAGTAGAACGCAGCCGCCCCACGGCAGCCAATCCGTACCACGGCTCTTGGCGTCGATCGCCACGACCACAACCAGGTATAGCGTCCACGCCGCATACAGCAGCACGCAGACCAAGAAGACGATCATCAGACCGCCGATCCGCGACCAGTCCGGCAGCATCGTCCACGGGCAGTCCTGTCCGGTCGGCATCCCCTCACCTCCTGCATGTTACTGGATTACCCCGCCACCGAGGCAGATGTCGTCGTCGTAGAAAATCGCGTACTGGCCGGGCGCAACGCCGGTGTCGGGCCTGGACATGTCGACGCGCCAGCGGTCAGCCGCCAGCGCGATGAGACGGCAGGGCTGCAGCTCGGGGCCGTGGCGGATCTTCAGGTGCAGGTCCTCTTTTTCCGGCAGCCCGGAAATCCAGTTCACTGCCGCTACCTCGAACGTATCGCGTTCCGTTTTCTGCAACTCCGACTGATGGCCGATGTAAACGATGTTGCGCGCCGTGTCCTTGCCCACCACATACCACGGTCCACCGCTCAGTCCCAGTCCCCGGCGCTGACCGATGGTGTGAAACCAGAAGCCCTCGTGCACGCCCAGCACCTCTCCGGTGTCGCGCCGGATGATCTCGCCCTGCTCTTCGCCGAGATGGAACTTGACGAAGTCGTTGTAATTGATCTTGCCCAGGAAACAGATCCCCTGGCTGTCCTTGCGGTCACGGTTCGGCAGGTCGAGCTCATGCGCCAACTCACGCACCCGCTGCTTCTGCAGTCCACCGATCGGGAAGCAGGCGCGCGCCAGTTGTTCCTGGCTGAGGTTACAGAGGAAATAGGTCTGATCCTTCACAGCGTCCGGTGAACGCAACAGATAAAATATCCCGCCCCGTTGCTCGACGCGGGCGTAGTGCCCGGTGACAACGAGGTCGAACGGCTGGTCGGCGAAGTCGTAAAAGGCGCCGAACTTGATCCGTTGGTTGCACAGGATATCCGGACTCGGTGTGCAGCCGGCGCGTAATTCCACCAATGTATGCTCGACGACGCGTTCATAATAGACGCTCTGCAGCGACACAACAGACAGCGGCACGTCAAGAGATTCGCAGACCGCACGGGCGTAGCCGAGGTCCTCTTCCCACGGGCACTCCCCGAGAAACGCCAACTCGTCCTCCAGCCAGATCTTCAGGTAAAAGGCAGACAACTCCGCCCCGGGATGCTGCTGCCTTGCCAGGTGCAGCGCTACCGAGCTGTCGACACCACCAGAAATCAGGGCGGCGATTTTCATCCTTTATGCTTTTTTGTAGTCAAATGACATAAAAACGGCTCAAAAATGAGTATAATGTAGGTTACTTGATTGGAATCGGAATTTCTACGCAGCCTTTTCCACCTCGAACGAAACCAAACCATGAATTTTCCAAAAATGATCCCGGTACGTCAAGTGTTTGACGCGCCAATGCTCGACGACGTGCCGGCCGCAGTTCGCGCCGAGACGCAAAAAGGCATCGAACTGACAGGCATCGAGCCCGGCGCCAACGTCGCAATCGGCGCTGGGAGCCGCGGTATCAACGCTTACGACTCGATCTGCCGCGAGACCGTTGCAACATTGCTGGCGCATGGCGCCGAACCATTCATTTTTCCAGCCATGGGCAGCCACGGCGGCGCTACTTCCGAAGGCCAGCGCACGGTGCTGGCGCATCTCGGCATCACCGAAGAAACGATGGGCTGCCCCATTCAGTCGGAAATAGAACCGATACAGGTGGATATGACCAGTGACGGCGTCCCGGTTTTTGTCGATCGCAACGCCCTGGCAGCAGATCATGTGGTGCTGGTGAACCGCATCAAGACGCACACCGATTTCCGCGGCGTCATCGAGAGCGGCATCCTGAAGATGGGGTCGATCGGTCTGGGCAAGCGTCTGGGTGCCAGTGCCTGCCACAAATCAGCGTTGCACCACGGCTTCGAGCACACGATCCAGACGGTGGCGGCGGCGGTGCGGCGGCATTGTCGGATCGACTTCGGCATCGCCATCCTGGAAAACGCCTACGAGCAGACGGCGCACATTGAGGCGATCGTCAGCAACAACCTTGAGGAACGCGAACGGGCTTTGCTGGAAAAGGTGAAGGGGCTGCAGGCAAAGCTGCCGTTCGAGGAGCTCGACCTGTTGATCATCGACAACATGGGCAAGAACATCAGCGGCACCGGCATGGATTCGAACATCATCGGCCGTCGCATGCACACGGGTGAGCCGGAGTTCACCACGCCGTCGGTGACGCGGATCATGGTCTGCAATCTGACTGAAGCAAGCGAAGGCAATGCGGTTGGAATCGGCTTTGCGGACTTCACAACGAAGCGTCTGGTGGACCGCCTGATTCCGGAGACTACCTGGTTGAACTGCATTACCGGCCTGGGTCCGCAGAAGGGACGGATTCCAGTCCATTTCGACACCGACGAGCGGGTGCTCGAAGCGGCGTTCGATACGATCGGCATGATTGAACCTGACGACGCCCGCGTGGTCAGAATAAACAGCACGCTGCATCTCGATGAAGTTCTGATCAGTGAATCCATGCAAGCAGCCATCGACGGACAGGAAAACCTCGTGCCGTTGGGCGAGCCGTTCGAGATTCCCTTTGACGACAGCGGCCAGATGCTGTCGTTCGAGGAGACTATCAAGGCAGGAAAGCATTGAACGATCACAGCACCACCGCTTTGCAGGCAACGTCACATCAACTGACAGGTTAATCCTATGGCAGATACCAAAGTTACGATTATCGAAAACGGCCCGTGCCTGATCAGCGGCAAGGCGACATATGTCGATGCCGATGGCAACACACAGACGACAGATCGCGACAACGTCGCGCTTTGCCGTTGTGGACTGTCCGGGAACAAGCCATTCTGCGACGGCTCCCATCGCACCGGCGGTTTTGAAGCGCCCGGCATCGACCTGACGATCTCGCAGTCGTAGCCGCCGCCGGCAGGGTTCACGCTTCAGCCTGGCTTGCATACGGACGGCAACAGTCCCTGTTAACTGGCGTAAAACCAACGCGCGACCAGGTTGCCGAGCGGCCACAGAACGAGTACGCCCGCGAGCCAGAAACAGTTGGCACCCGCCACCGCGATCCAGAAAGCCTGCATGAAAATCAGATTACCGATCAAACTGCCGACGTACGCTGGGGTCCGAAGATAGTCGGTGTTGCGCCACAGGCGCGCAGTGAGAACAAGCGTGCCGGTGGTGAACAACAGCCAGACAGCCCAGGTGCCAATGCCGCCGGCGCCCGCCAATCCCCGCGCACCGCCCAGCAGCAACGCGATCGGAAAGAGCGGCAGCAGCAGAATAGCCGGTCGCGGCGGCAGGCGCACCGCTTCGTTGATAGCCACCGTTGCCACCACGATGATGTACAGCGCGGCAAGTGCAGCAGCAAAGACGAGCTCCTGCGGATAGGTCTCTGGACAGCCGACCGCCGCGGCCCCGAGCAGGACATTGACGCCGCGGCACAACCCCATCACCGTCACGCCAAGCCAGGCATACCGGCGCGCGGCGGTGTTGTAGAAGACGATCAAAACGAGCAACAACACGGCCATCGCCACAGCCATGGCACCGGCACCGGCAGCCAACGCAACGGCAACCAACCCGAATGCACCGGCCGCGGCCAGCACAGTGTTTGGCAGGACCAGTCCCGCGGGGATCGGACGTGACGGACGCTCCTGCGCGTCGACGTCGCGGTCGCACCAGTCATTCAGCAGAAGGCCGGAGGCGTAGAGCAGGAGTGAGGCAGCCACAACCCATGGCAGACGCGACCACAGACCGGCGCCAACGCCGCCTGCTACGGCAAAGCCGGCAACCAGGTCACCGGGGACGGTGAAAAGGTTCGGTGGTCGCAGCAGCGCCAACCACGCCCGTAGCCGGCCGGGATCCGGTGTATCAGCAAGAGATTGGTCAGCAGGAGAAGCTGGCATACAGAAAGTCCGCGGGGATAATCAAAGTGCGGGCGGGAAACGGTTGACGTAACACGTACAAGATACAGTATTTCATGCTCGTCGCCGGCAGAATGGTGAACAATCCAAGTCGACCGTGGTTGTTCATGGTTTGAACAATCACAGTCAGGTCGGCCGATTGTCCTCCTCTTCGGCCACCGCAGACGCCGCACGACCATCGGCACCAAAATAAGTCCGTTCCGGCAGATACTCCGCGAATTCGGTCTTGTTGGCAGCATGCATGTACGCCTCCGGCGGGCTCACCCGGTTTTCTGCCAACATCTGACGCAGGCAGGCATCAAATGACTGCATGCCTTCGATCTCGTCATTGATATAGTTGCGCAGATTGAGAATTTCACCCTGCCGCACGATATTCGAAAGCGTCTCGCAGCGCATGACAATCTCGTGAGCCGGGACCTTTCCCTGGCCGTCGGCCCTGTCGCAAAGAATCTGGGCGACTACCCCGACCAGAGTCTTGGCGAGCATCAACTCGATCTGCACGCGTTCATCGACGGGAAACATCGTGATCAGACGTTCCAGCGCCTTGCCGGCATTGCTGGTGTGCGCCGAGCACAGGACAAGCGTCCCCATCGATGCACAGGTCAAGGCGAGCTTGATGCAGGCCGGATCCTCGAGCTCGTCGGAAATGAGGATGACATCCGGGCTCGATCGCATGGCATTGCGCAACGCCTCCTCGAGTGTTTCGCAGTGCGTGCCGATTTCACGCTGCGCGATGATCGAACGGCGGTTGGTGTAGATAAACTCGATCGGCGATTCCAGGGAAAGTATGAACCTGCCGTAGTTCTCGTTGATGTAGTCGACCATCGCCGCCAAGGTCGAAGTCTTCCCATGTCCCGAAC
This sequence comes from Lentisphaeria bacterium, assembly GCA_003545375.1. GTDB lineage: Bacteria > Verrucomicrobiota > Lentisphaeria > JABSQK01 > CAJWLW01 > CAJWLW01. The sequence continues at coordinate 4,172 of DPYP01000497.1, read as the reverse complement.
GACCCGATACCAGAATCAGGCCGTGCTGGTAGTCGAGCAGACGGTCAATGACCTTTTCATGGACGAACCCAAGCTCCTGCAGGCTCAAGATAGAAGTCGGCACGAAATGGTAGGTCCCAATGATGCCGTGGTGCTGCTGCATCAGATTGACGCGAATACGCTTGTCGTCGGACAGTGACATCGCGTAGTTGACTTCCTGGGACTCGTCGAACCTGCCCCGCAGTTGCGGGGTCAGCAGGATCGTGTTGAGCTTCGCAGCAGCTGCGGCAGTCAGGATGCAATCGCCAAAGAATCGCATCTCCCTGTCGTGAATCACACAGGGCTTGGATCCCGGGGAAATACGGAGATCGCTGACACCCAGGTCCCGCACGCCGGCCAGCAAATCGGCCATCAGCTTGAGAACGTCGTTTCCCGACATCGCCTCGACGCCGCTGAGCGAAGGCAACCGATTCCAGTTGAATTCGGCATCGATAGTAGCCAGGGCAATGCCGGCATCCGGCATCTCCGCTGTCGGTTCTTTCACTGCGTCCGCAGACGCTGCGGCTGGTGTCACCGCGTCAACCGTTGGTGTGGCGCTGGGTGCAATGTCGATATTCAAAGCCGGCGGAGGTTCGCCGCCTTTCGTCCGAGTGTACGCCTCGGACATCATCGTATGAAGCTTATCCAGGTCGTCGGTGAGATGCAGGTCCATCACCTACTGGCCGAATACTAGTAACTCAGCGTTGTCACCGACGCGTGAAAACAACTCCCGGCACAACTCCGGCGTCAGCACGCCTTCGTCGATCGCCAGACTGCAAAACCATTGAACTTGCGCGTTCACCTTAGTCGATGCTCCCCGAGAGCTGCAATAACCTGGGCTCCGGAGATACCGAGCACAGTCACGGCTCGCCTGTCCGAAAACCTCGTCTTCGCTTTGGCATTAATGTGGCGTGACGGGCACGAAAGAAAGGCTCAATCATACGCATTTAAGGCCAAAAAGTCAAGGGTTGGAGCCCCATCGACGGACCGGTATGATGTGCTATTTCATTAGCCTTCAGTGATTTCCACAACTCCGCAACAGGAAGGCTGCAGCAAATCGCATTGAGGTCGTCGCCGGCCTCTTGGCAGCAACCCATCCGGGTGCTATCCTTGCAGCATGCAATTCGCCGTGAAATCAGCCACCATGTTTGCACTCCTGGCTTTCGTCGCCGGTTGCTTGCACCTCGAACAGGAAATCAACCTGAAGAACGACAACAGCGGTAAGTTTCGCATCTTTTTCTCAGTCCCCCGGGCGACGGCAGATAAGTTGGCTGATCCGGAGAATTCCCAGCATTTGGCCTGGCGGCAACTGTTCGATATCCGCAGTGGCCAGAAACTCTATGAGGACGGTTCCGGCCTCTCTGTTACGCGCTACCGCGTTTTCGATCGGGATGCGCGCCGGCACGTCCGCATCGAAGGCCGCATCGATGACCTCGAACGCGCGCTCGCATCGGGCAAGCTCGGCACCTGGAAACTCGAGTCGGTCGGCGACAACACCCGTCTGACAGCGCGCCTGCCGGAATCGGCCGACCCCGCCGGAGAAGACGCCCGACGCGAACTGTGGGACGGACTGTACCTCAACCTCATCGTTACCGTGCCTGGAACAATCGTCGATACCTCGGCGTCAGAATACCGAAATAATCGCGCCAAATGGACGTTCGACACCGGCGACACGAAGGATTTCTTGAGGCAACCACCCAGAATCTACATTGAATTCAAAGACTAAACTGATTGTCGGCATCCTTGTGCTGGCCTGTGGCTGCTGTACCACCAGGCGGACCACCGAATTTCAGCCGCCGCCGCGTATCGAACCAATGCTCGATACCGCCGTCGCTGTCGCCAATAAACTAACCATGATGCTCGAGGTCAGTTCGCCACTCAGCCGCGGCAGCAGTCACCGGGTTCGCATCGACTTCCCGCGCGACACCGTCAACGACCCGGTGAATGTCGACCTCAACGCCATTGCCGCGCAACTGAACGCCCGCCTCGATCGGAACCGCAACATCCGCATCGTCGGCGTCCAGGATCCGTTCGACTACACGCTGGGATTGCAAATATCGCCAGCCAATGGATCCCGTTCGTTGCATGCCATTCTGAGCAAGCCGGATGGCAGCAACGCCTGGATCGTCAAACAGAAAATTCCGGAACACCTCACCGACGTCCCATGAACCGACGTTTTCTATGCCCCGATCTCCCTGCCGCCGGTCAGTCAGTCACGCTTTCCGAGCCGGAGTCTTATCACCTGCGCACCATCCTGCGGCTGCGGCAGGAGGAAGAGATCACCTTGCTCGACGGTCGCGGCAGTTGCGCACGCGCGATCGCCAAGCCAACCGGCAACCGCCGTCAGCCGGTTACCTGCTCGATCATCGACGTCACGCAACACGAACCGCCCTCCGTCCGTCTCGTGCTGGCCGTGGCGCCGCCGCGTGGCAAGGCGATGGGCCGCATCGTGCGCCAAGCCACCGAACTCGGTGTTGCCGAGATCCGACCCGTCCAAACCGCCTTCGGCGTCTCCCGGCCGGATGCCGAGGCCATCGATCACTGGCGTACCGACGCCGACGAAGCTATCAAACAATCCGGTAACCCTTTCCTGCCGCACATCGCCGAAATTGCGGAGTTCGCAGACGCAGTCGCGGAAATGACCGCGCCGGCGTATGTTGGGTGGGCACCGGGTAACGCCCATGGGCAGGCCGTACCGCCGCCGATTGACCGCAGCACTGTCGAAGCGGCTGGCCAGTTGTGGCTGTGGATCGGCCCGGAAGGCGGCTTCAACGATCATGAACTCGAAACCTTGAAAGGTAGGCAGGCGCAACCACTGGCCATCGGCCGCTGGATTCTGCGTGTCGAGACGGCTGTCGTCGCTGCACTTGCCTGGATAGTCAACCAATACCAGTGATGCTATGGACCTGATACTGAGCCTGCCCACCAACATCGTCGAAACCGACATTCAATGGCTGCCCAACATTGCCAGTGAATGGAATGGCATTGAACTGTACGGCACCGCAGTCGACGACGATTCCCTGTGGTCCGGACTGGCCGATCGCCTGCACCTGCCGGTGCTCCACGTCCATGAACTGCTGCCCACCTCGGTCACCCGCATCCTGCCCGAAGCCCCAATCGCTACCCGTAACCGGCTGACTGACCACCTCCGGCGCATGCTCGAGCGCGCCGCCGCCATGTCCGTACGGACTGCAACCCTGGATTTCGGGCTGGCCGTCAATACCGACACCAATTGGAACGACGCCCTCGACCGCCGCGTCGAGCTGCTGCTCTCGCTCATGCCTCTCGCCGAAGCCCTCGAGATCGTCATCTGCGTCGACCTCCGTGTGCCCGTCACCCGCGGCAATGACATTATCAACACCCGCGGTGTGCGGTTGGCAAATGAAATCATGCATCCGAACTGCCAGCTTACACTCAATGTTTTTCCGTTCGATCTGCCCGAAGACTTCGATCTGGCAGGTCTCGTCAAGCAATACCTCTTCAAGGTTGCCGTGCTGCGCATCAACTTTGAACCGGCACTCGGCCTGCGGCCGCTACCGGAGCATCTCACCGAATGGCACCAGGCGCTCCAGCGCCAGAACTACCGCGGCAGCATCTGCTTCTGCCCCAATGTCGAATCCCCGGAGTCCTGCCAACGGGAATTCGAACGGCTCGCCGCCGATCTCGGGACAGACAACGATGACGACGACGAATAACAACGACAGATCACAGGGAGCATCACGGTGAAACGATTCGCCTGTCTGGTCCTCGCAGTGGCCCTGAACGTAACCACCGCCAACGCCGATCCATTTGCGCTCGATGCCAATGCCATCGTCCGGCCGGTCACTGCCAGCGGCGGCATGGTCGTCACCAGCGAACCGATCGCAACCCGCATCGGCGTCGATGTCCTGCGGGACGGCGGCAATGCCGTCGACGCTGCTGTTACCCTCGGCTTTGTGCTGGCCGTCGTGCGGCCACGAGCCGGCAACATCGGCGGCGGCGGTTTCATGCTGATCAAGCGTCGGGATGGCGGACAAGTCGAGGTCATCGATTATCGCGAAACCGCACCGGCATCCGCAGATCGCGACATGTTCCTCGATGCCGACGGCAACGCCGACCCGCAGAAGAGCCGATTCTCCCACCTCTCCGCCGGCGTACCGGGAACAGTCGCCGGC
>DPYP01000072.1:1489-15831 GCA_003545375.1 Lentisphaeria bacterium | reverse complement strand
GCCTTTCGAAAATTCACCGACGGGACGCTCCCCGACCCCGCTCAGTCCGACCATGTCCAGCAATTGCGTCGTCCGGCTCTGGCGCTCTTTCGACGGCATATTGAAGAGCGCACCGAAGAAATCGAGGGTCTCGGCGGCGGTGAGGTACTTGTAGAGATACGTCTCTTCCGGCAGATAGCCGATGCGCGACTTGATACGGACGTCCGTGGCGTCGCGATTGAACACCTTCAGATTGCCGCCGGACGGGCGCAGCAGGCCGAGGAGCATTTTGACGGTAGTGGACTTGCCTGAACCGTTCGGACCAAGCAGTCCGATCACTTCGCCCTGGCGGATGGTGAAGTCGATAGCGTCTACAGCAATTGCCTTGGGTCGTCGCCAGAAGTCGTAGAACACCTTTCTCAGGCCCACTGCTTCGACGACATTTTGTTCACTGTCACTCATCGCGTGATTCCAGCGCCTCGCCGAATCGTACGAGGCGGGCACTGTTGAACACGACTATCAGCGTGCCGAGAATGTGGACAAAAGCGGCCAGCAGCGATTTGAAGACACCGGGCTGCACGAACTTCATCCGGATGGCCAGGTAGTCGAGCAGGTCGTTGCCGAAGATAAAGGCCATCAGTCCGCCGACAATCAGCACCGCACCGAACAGAAGGTTCTGGTTCATAACCGCCCGGGTCTTGCGGGACAGGGCAATGAGAAAGGGGATGCGCCGCAGATCGTTGTGCATCAGCGCGATCGACGCGCTGTTGATGGCGACGTCACTGCCGATAGCGCCCATCGCGACACCGATGTCACCGGCCGCCAGAGCGGGCGCGTCGTTGACCCCGTCGCCGATCACCGCAACGGCAATGCCCGATGCTTTGAGTTCCTCGACAAATGTCACTTTCTCCTCCGGCAGGCATTCGGCGCGGATCTCAGTGATCCCGAGCTTGCGCCCTACGCTTTCCGCCACCTGCTGGTTGTCACCAGTGACCATGCAACACTGCGTGACACCGAGATTCTGCAGTTCGGCGATTGCTTCAGCGGCGCCCTGGCGGATGGCGTCGCGCAGTCCGATCCAGCCCAGCACTTGCTGGTCGCGGGCGACATAGGCAAAGGTCATGCCGCCGGTATCCACGCCCTCGGGTACGGCAGCGGCGGCGCTGGTATCGAGGCCGCATTCCTTGAGCCAGCTCTCGCGCCCGACCCGGTATTCGGAGTTGCCGAATATAGCGAGCACGCCTTTGCCGGTCACTTCGGTGAAGTTGTCCGGGGGGACCCAGCTTACGTTTGCTTCCTCAGCCAGTTTCCGCATGGCATTCGCGGCCGGATGGTTGCTCTGCGATTCGGCAGCGACAGCGACTTCGAGCAGGTCCGACAATTCGACACCCTCGGCGGGGTTGAGGCGCGCAACTTCCAGATTACCCTCGGTGAGCGTACCGGTCTTGTCGAAGACAACGGTGCGGATGTGCGCCACTGTCTCGATGTGCGAAACGTTCTTGATGATCATGCCGAGACGCGATGCCGAGGCGATCGCCGCGACGGCGGCGGACGGTGTGGCTACGATCAGGGCGCATGGACAGGCGATCACCAGCACCAGCACGACACGCAGGATGTCGTCGGGATTGAAGAACCAGACGATAGCGGCGATCATCAGGATCGCCGGCGTGTAATAGTGTACATACTGATCGACCATCCGCATGATCGGCAGGCGCGTCTTCTCCGCAGTGGCGATGAGGTCGCGTACCTTGCCGAGAGTGGTGTCTGTGCCCACGCCGGTTACCCGCAACTCGACCATGCCTGTGAGGTTTTCGGTGCCGGCGTAGACCGAGTCACCATTTTGCTTCGCGGCCGGCAGTGATTCACCGGTAATCGAGGCCTGATTGACTTCGCTGCTGCCGGTCGTGATCTCACCGTCTGCCGGAAAGTTCTCGCCCGGTCGGACGCGCACGATATCGCCGACCTGCAGTTCGGTCGCCACAACTTCCTGCTCGGCGTCGTTGACGATCCGGCGGGCGTTGGCGGGTGTCAGCCGCAGCACTTCTTCGATGGCGGCGACAGCGCCGATTGCGGTTCGCTCTTCGATAGTGATGGCGATCAGCATGAAGAAAGCGATGATACCGGCTTCCTGATAGTACCCCATGACGAAGGCAGCAATCAGTGCCAGGGCGACCAGCTCGTTCATGTAGATGCGGCCACGCAACACATCTTTGACCGCCGATACCAGAATCGGCAGCGCCAGGATGATAGCGCCGATGATGGCGCTCATCTTGCTCTGAAATCCGTCGCTGTAATACGGCAGCCAGTCGGCCAGAGCGGAGTTGATGATCAGGATGCCGCCGACGACGGCGACAATGAGATTGACCTTGGCGTTACCGTGGTCATGCTCGCACGAACTGTGGTCCTGGGCCACGATATCTGACATTTTACGCGCCAGCATGTGTGCACCCCTTGAAGTTGGTGTCAGTGTGGTTGGTGGTTACTGCTGCCGGTGGCGGTGGCAGCGTTTATCACAGTGGGTTTTATCCGGTTGAGGCGAATGCGAATTTCTCCGGGAGCGGCCGGCAGCAGAATTTTCTCGGCGTTCTGCATGACATGTTGTCGCGTGATGCTGATCAAATTTCTTATTGCAATGTCTGGCTTATCTTGATATTGCTCCAGCAGTTGATTGAAATACTGAGCCTCGGCCTGGACGGATGCGATCAACTCACTGGCGTACGCGTCGGCTTCGGCTTGGCGTTGTTTGGCCAAGCCTTTGGCGCTCTGCACAGTCGTGTTTCGGTACGTCTCTGCTTCGAGGATGAGCGTTTGTTTTATGTGCTCGGCCTTCTGAACCTCGTGGAATGCCAAAACAGAGGTACGTGGCGGTGTACTTTCGCCAAAATTGACGAATTTCACCTTGATGCCTATGTTCAGTTCTTCGAACGCCTTCAGCGTGTCCTTTTTTACCTTTTTCCGCAAGTTGTCCGGGTCGGCGTATAGTGCCTGATCGATGGCGGTGCGGGCGATGCGTTTGAGAATGGTGCTCTCGAAGATCCGGCGGATCGTGGCGTTGGCGTCAGTCTGCGACGTGTAGTAGGTCACCGGGTCAACGATATCGTAGGTGATCCCCCACTTGGCGTGCAGTATATTCTCGTCTTTCGTCAGCAGGTAACCGTCGGTACCGGTCACCAGTGGGCCGGCATCGGCGGATAGCGCCGGCTTGCTCTCGGGGCCGCCCAGGTATTCGTCGTTGAAGTAAAAATAGTCGGTACTGAGAGACTGTGTTTTCTTTGGAATACGCACCACCTCACCAATGGGCTTGGGCCATGCCCATTGCCAGGAGCCGCTCTCGACGATCTCCTCGCCGGCGGTGCCGGAAATCTTGCCGAAACGCAGGACCAGGGCGTATTCCGTCGGCTCGACGTAGAAGAAGCCGGACAGGATGTAAGCGATCAGCAGGACTGCGATTGCAATACGCAGCATGAGGATCATCAGCTTGGTCGTCTTGACCAGAGCTACAGTGCCCTCGCCGATCTCGTCGTTGTGTGTATTGACCGGTGTTGTGGCCATTGTTTATTTGTCTTCGGGCTGGTTGTCGGCGTTTCCCTGGAACATAATCCAAGGCTCTTCGTTAGCGTCCATGATGATGATCATCTCGTTCTCCGCGATCTTCTTGGCGGTCTCGCGGCGCAGAAGCAGTTTTGCCAGTTCCGGTTGTGTCTCGAAATTGGCGTATAATCTGGCGACCTCGGTTTCAGCTTTGGCCTCGATTGCTTTGGCCGCAACTTCGGCGTCGGCCATTTGCATGCGTGCGTCGAGGTCCGCCAGCGAGCGAATTTCCATGGCTTTTGCTTCGCCTTCCGCTTTCGTTGCCGCCGATTTCGTTTGGCGCTCAGCCTGCATCCGCTTAATGACATCGGTGGTCACGTTGTCCGGAAAGCCCAGATGCCGGATACCGACAAACTCGACGTCGATGCCGTACAATGCCTGGGCGTCTTTGGCGATTGCGGCGAGGATGTCATCCTCGACCTGATCCAGTTTCACTTTCTCCTCGTCGATGTTGACCAGCGTGTTGAAGTTGACCGTGCCGAAGACGCCGCTGCGGTAGGTCCGAAGCAGTTCGGTGAGTTGGTCGGTCGCGGTCGTCAGGTCGCCGAGTTTTTCCATGAACATCAACTGGTCCTCGGCGTCGCTGCCGATTTTCCAGCCGATGAACACACTGACGACGATGTTCTTGCCGTCGGCTGTCATGATCTCCTCGAACTCCCCCATGTTGCCTTCAAAGCACTGCACGCGGTTGTCCTGGCGCCAGACCGTTTCCCACGGCAGCTTGAAATGCAGCCCCGGCGACCGTGACCGGGTGGTCTCGGCTTGTGGTTCGCCGAATCGCAGGACAATGGCATACTCCGTAGTATCCACTTGATAGGTCAGCATCTTAATCAGAAAGATGGCTGCTACGATAAGCACCATCAGGATAACCGGCCAATGTTGTAAGACCCGTTTGCTCTCGGCCATTTTTTCCCTCCGTGAACGTCTATATGTCGTGGTTTGGAATTGAGCTTCAGTTACTTCTTGTTTTCGGGATTGTACTGATCGTAATCCATCAGTCCCGGTCGAATCTGTTCTTTGAAATCAAGCTCGAAGATGAGCTTGGCTTTGGTCTGAATCAGATAGATAGTCTTGTTGTCGAGGCTCTCTGTAATCACGTTCAAAGTCGAGCGCAGCTTGTAGATCGAGGGGGCCAGTTCGTAGGCGGTGCGTTGATCCTTGAATTTTGCCACCACCGCCTCGGCAACCTTGGTCTTGTAATAGGCGTCGGCCATTGCGTCGTTCTTGCGTTTTGCTGCTGTGCCCGCAACCAGCGTACGGACGGTGATCGCCTCTCTCTCGGCGTTGAGAATCGTCGTCAACTTCTGTTCCTGCGCTATGATCACTTCCTGGAATGCCGGTGCCACGTCGATCGACGGGTGCACACCGCTGAAGCCGACGTAGATCAACTCGATGCCGAGCGGCGGCTTGATGGCTGCCAGCGCTGCCTGCAGGCGCGTCTCCAGGTCACTCTTGGCTTGCAGCCGCTTGGTTGCCAGCAACTCGATAAAGTCGACCGAGACCAGAAACTTGACGACCTCGCGGCTGGCGATTTTCTTGAAGACGTCATCCGGGTCCTCGTAATTATAGAGGTACTCGCGAATCCCTTCCGCATCCGCTCTGACCTGGTAATAGACTGGAATGCTCGCTGCCGTGAAATTGAACGGCACGTCGTCACCCATTCCCAGCATGTCGCGGCTGGCGACGACGAACTTGCGCTCGCTGTCGTAGTGTTCCTTGTCCCACGGGATGAACTTCGCCGGATTTGCCGCTTTTCTTTCCTCCATTCCAGGTGCCGGCGGTGCCGCACCGTGCTGGTCGCCATCCTTTTCGTCGCCGAGACCGAGCTCGAGTTTTTGTATTTTCTTCACCGGTACGATGCGGGCGGTCTCGATTGGCCGCGGCCACTTGACATGCAGTCCGGGTTCGAGCACCCCATCGAGCGGATCACCGAAACGTTCCTTGACGGCCATCTCGTTGGCTTCGATCATCACGAAACTATCGAGCAGGAAAAACAGAATGATCAGCAGGAGGCCGCATGGCAGGGCAGCGCGCTCGAGAAAGCGATAGAACCAGGTTTCCGATACGGCAACACCAAACTGGTAGTCGAGCGACTGTGCAACGTTGCGGGCGATGCCACCCGGTTCCGTGAACAGGTACAGGATACGGCTCTCGTAGACCGGGCGGAGTTCGTCTTTTTTGCCGCGCGGCCGATAGAACTCGATCACGAAGTTGATCATCATCTCGACGCCGAACGCGAAGATGACCCAGGCAACGACTTTGCCGATTTGGATGTCGTAGGTGCCGACGCCGAAGTGCTCCAGCAGCATGACGATGACCGCGACGGTGTATACCGCACAGGTCATCAGCAGCCAGGCAGCGACCGGTCGCAGGAAATGACAGCCCTTTTCCCGGGATAATCCGTTGAAATAACTGCCCGCCAGCAGGCAGAGAAATACCATGCACAAGCACAGGCCCGCGACGTCGAGTGGTGAGCGTTCGAAACTTACCTTCTGTATCACGCTCCAGCGATACAGCAGCCCCCAGACAGACAGCAGGACCATGCCGCCGAAGATGAAGGTGAATCCGGGAATGAAGTACTTCTGGAACTGCCGTCGCGTTTCCTTTGCCAGCTTCAGTGCTTCGTCCTGGTCATCGAACAGGTCGTTGCGGTCGTAATCGCGCCGTAGTCGCTCCTGATCCTCCTGTTCCGTTGCCTCGTAGCGGCGCATGCGGGCGTACCACCACGCCACCAGACCGAATACAAATGCCACTTGCAGCGGCAGGCACGCCGTCTCGATTATGCGGCTGTGGGCCCAGAAAAGACTCACGCCGCCGGCGATCAACAGTAGCGCCAGTGCCAGCGCCGAACCTGCCAGGCCGAGATACTCGGGTCGTTTGGATGTAGGATTCATATTCAGCTTCTGTCCTCGTTTTCGGGTACTGCCACAATCTGCTGCCGTTACCCTACCCGCCGAAACTCAACATTCAGCGAAAAACCGCAAGGCGCATATCTTAACACAATTCGCATTCATCGCAAGACCGTTATATGGTTGATTCAATGTCGCCGTCCACCGCGCTGCCGGGATTTGCTCCGACCCCTTTCCTTCTTTCCGGGTCGAATCGGGGGTCGGCCAGACGTCCGGGTTGGTTTCTTCGCTTGCTCTGCCGCCGGTCTGACCGGGAAAAAGTCCATCAACCGGCGTTCCACGTCGACTTTGGCAATCACCACCTTTACCGGTGTGCCGATACTGTAACTTTCACCGCTGCGCCGGCCCTTGAGTTCCATGCGCACCGGGTTGAAATCGAAAAAATCGTCGCGTAGTTCAGAGACATGGATCATGCCCTGCGCCTGCACCGCAGGAATGAAGATGAAGACGCCGAAATTGCGCACGTCGATGACCACGGCGTCGTATTCCTCCAGATCCCCGCCCTCCAACTGCTCGGCGAAGAAACGGATTTTCTTCATATCGACAATCTCTCGCTCTGCTTCCACTGCTTTGTCTTCGCAACGTGACGAGGCCAGGGCGGTTTCCGTGAGTTGCTCGCGGCTGTACGGCGGTTTGCCGCGGTTTGCCAGGGCTTTCAGCACGCGGTGCACGATCAGATCCGGGTAGCGCCGAATCGGCGACGTAAAGTGACAGTAATGCGATTTGCCCAGCCCATAGTGCCCGACGCATTGCGCCGAATACTGGGCCCGCTTGAATGCCCGCAGCACGGCGCCGTTCCAGGCATGGCCCTGATTGGTTCGGTCGATTTCACGCAGCACGTGCTGCAGGTTGCGGCGAAGCGTCAGGTCGCCGGCCTCGAAACCGGCCATTTGGAGCGTCTCCTCCAAATTCGCCAGCTTTTCCGGGTCCGGCTCCTCATGAATCCGATGGATCAGCAGCCGCCCGCGCTTCGTCAGTTCGCGGCACACCGCTTCATTCGCTGCCAGCATGAATTCCTCGATCAATTGATGGGCTTTGTCCGTCGTCAAGAGGATGATATCCTTGATCCGGCCGTCGGAGCCGATCTTGAACTTCACTTCGGGTATATGCATCTCCAGCGCCCCGGTACTGAAGCGTCGACGTCGCAACGCGCCTGCGACAGTGTTGGCCTGTTGCAGCAGCTCGACGCGTTTGGCGAGGCCGGGTACAGCGGAGATCGCTTTCTGATCACCGTCCAGCGCCGACAGCGCCTGCTCGTAACTCAACCGCAACTGCGAGCGGATGACCGTCTCGGCAAACGTCGTGCGCAGGATCTCGCCTTCCCGGTTAATCGTCATGAACACCGAGAACGCCAGGCGATCCTCGTCGGGACGCAGGCTGCACAGGCCGTTCGACAACTGCTCGGGCAGCATCGGAATCACAGTGTCTGGCAGGTACACACTCGTGCCGCGCTTCGTGGCTTCTCGATCCAGCTCGGAATCGCGGCTGACAAAGTAGCTGACGTCGGCGATGTGCACGCCCAGGCGCCAGTTGCCGTCGCGGGCCTTCTCGAGTGAGATGGCGTCGTCGAAATCCTTGGCGTCCTTCGGGTCGATAGTGAAAATGAATTTTTTCCGCAGATCCCGGCGGCGCTCGATCTCTTTTTTCGGAATCCGCGCCGACTGCGCCTGCTCCACAACCTGCGGCGGGAAGGCTTCCGGCAGATTGAACGCCTTGATCACAGACAGCGTGTCCAGCGACGGGTCGTCTGCCGGCCCGATCACATCGATAATTTCGCCGCCCGGGCTCTGCCGTGGATCTTCCCAGTCGTTGAGGCTGACCAGTACGCGGTCGCCCAGTCGGGCGCCGCCCTTGCCCGGGACCATCACATCGTGCTTGAAACTCGCCTGCATCGGCTCGACATAAAACCATTTGGTCGCCTTGCGCAGCGTGCCGACAATCGACCGGCAGTTACGCTCCAGCACCCGGATCACGTCGCCTTCCGCCAGTTTATCGGGTTGCTGACGTCGCCCGCGCCGGTCGATGCGGACCAGGACTTTGTCGCCGGGCAGCGCCGTGTGCGTACGGCCGGACGGCACAAACACTTCGCGCGTGCTGTTGGCCTCCGCCACAAACGCGTGGCCGGTTTTGGTAAAGGATATTGAGCCGATCAGCAAGTCGGCATCAGTCGTGCGTGCAAAGCCCTTGTGCTTGAGCTTGACGACGATGCCGTCATCGATCATGCCGCCGATCAGGTTGGCCAGTGCATCTGCGGACTCCGCAGGCAGCGATAGCGCCTCCAGCATGCCGGCCAGATTCAGCGGTTGATAGTCCGGTGCGTCGAGCACCGCGATCACGTTGGCGCGGGAGATCGGCAAGTCTTTCTGTAGCGCGTTCTTTTTCTTCTTGTTCTTACTCATTCAATCATTCTATTCAGGCGTTGCCCGTGTATCGACCACGATCTTTCGGAATTGTTTTGCCAGATCCGTGATCCGACCCCAGTCGCCACTCTCGACTGCCTTCTTTTCGACCAGCGACGAACCGACCCCGAGCGCTTCAGCGCCGGCTTTGAGAAAACCTGCGGCAGTATCGACATTGACACCACCCGTCGGTATCATCTTAATTTGCGGCAATGGGCCTTTGAGTGACTTGATGTACGTTGGTCCGCCCACGCAGTCGCATGGAAAGACCTTGACGACATCTGCACCGGCCTCCCATGCAGTCAGCACCTCGGTCGGTGTCAGCGCGCCTGGGCAGACCACCAGGCCATAGCGCTTGACCATACGGATGACGTCGAGATTGAGCGTTGGCGTCACGATGAATTTGGCCCCGGCAAGAATCGCCAGCCGCGCGGTTTCGGCGTCGAGCACGGTGCCGGCGCCCAGCAGGATGTCGTCGGACGAAGCTGCGACATCGCGCATGATCTCGATGGCACCCGGCGTCGTCATGGTAATTTCGAGTACATTGATGCCGCCGGCTTTGATAGCGTCGACAACAGAGTGTGCGTCATCAGCCGAGTTCACTCGGATGACGGGGATCAACCCGACATCCGAAATAGTTTTCAGGATATTGTCTGGCATAAGAGTGGAACTCCTGACCGGTGTAGATCCCTGATACGAGAGTTTATTGGGGGTGCAGAAGGAGGTTTGTCAGAAGCGGTCGCCTCATGACCTCGCAAGCGGGACGTGTTTTGTGTCTGGCCCAAACGATTTATATTCATTAAAGTAATTCGCGATCAACGGTTATCAATAAATCACTTGGCACCGGGAACGTCGATGAAAGTTCTACAGCTTCTCGAAGCTACCGGCGGCGGTGCACGCAAACACGTGCGCCAGCTCGTTTGCGGACTCCGCAGTCGCGGGCTCGAAGTCGACGTGATCGTGTCACCCAACCGCGCCGAACCTGATTTCGGTGACGACCTGGAGGTGTTCCGCAGCCTCGGCTGCGAAGTCTTCGAAGTGCCGCTCGCCCGACTTCCGACCGCCGGTGACCACGCCGCCCACAAAGAGTTGCAGCGCATCATCCGGCTGCAGCAACCGCAGATCGTGCATGCCCACTGTTTTAAGGCCGGCTACCTCGGACGCACCGCTGCCAAGGCGGTCAGTGCCGACATTCGCACCGTCTACACGCCGCACGCCTTTGTTTTCGAGGGGCTCGGGCCGTTCATACGCACTATGGCGATCATGCTCGAACGCAAGCGCGCCGCTGTGACCGATCTGCTGCTTTGTATTTCCGAGGCGGAAGAGGATCAGGCCCTGACCCACCGCATCGTTCCGGCGTCGCGACTGCGGGTTGCGCCCAACGGCATTCCTGCGGACTTCGCAACCCGGCTGCTGGACCGTGAAACGGTGCGCCGCGAGCTGCAGCTCGATGACGACGTGATCGCTATCGGCGTGCTGGCCCGCCTGGCGCCTCAGAAAGGACATGCGCACCTGCTCGAAGCCCTCAATATCCTGGCACCCGATGAGCGGCAGTCTCTCCAGGTGCTTTGTTTCGGCGACGGCGAACTGGAATCGGCACTGCAGCAGCGCTGCCATGAACTCGGTCTCACAGAAACCGTCCGTTTTCTCGGCTATCGGCCACAGGCCGAGCGTCTTTTGCCGGGTCTTGATTTCACTGTGCTCCCGTCGGCCTATGAAGGCCTGTCCTACAGCTTACTCGAGTCGCTGGCTGCCGGCGTGCCGGTAGTCGCCAGCAACGTTCCTGGCAACCGTTGCGGCAGCGACGCCCCGGTCGTTTACTTCTCGACCGGCAACGCCCGTGAGCTGGCGTCCCGCATCCATGCACTGGCCTACGATAGGCATGCCCGCGGCAAGCTGGCTGCCCGGGCGCAAGCCTTCATCGCGGAAAGTTATTCGCTCGACCGGCAACTCGACGTCGTTTGCGACGCCTACAAGACCCTTATCGATGGCTGAACCGCTGACCGAATTCGAACTCACGCAAGCATTCGCGTCTTCGTGTCGGCGCCATTCTTTCGGGACAGGTCCCCTGCATTACATCGACTCCAGCAAGTTTCGTAAAACGTGTACATTGTGGGGCAGGGCGCCGTGCGGATCGGCTTCGCCCTGGTACTCGATCGCAATCATTCCGTCGTAATCTAAAAGTACCAACTCGTTCAATATCCTGCCCAAGTCCACTTCGCCCGCGTCCAGATCACAGCCGGCGCAGTGGATGGCGCGTTCTGATATCAAGGAACGGTGCGCCGATTCATCGGGCTGCAGACGACGGAAGTTTTTCACGTGGACGTGGGCGATGCAGGGTGCCATCTCGCGCAAGGTATCAATGGGATCCTCGTCCATGATTTCCGTGCAGCCGGTATCATAGATGAGGCGAAACGCGGGCGAACCGACGGCATCGCAGATGGCGCGGCAGTCTGTTCCTTTGCCCATCAGCCCGCGGGCTGATGGCATGTCGATGTTCTCGGCGAGCAGGGTCAGGTCGCGGGACTTGGCCAACTCGGCGCAAGCGGCCAGTCCGTCGATCATCCAGTCGCGTTGATCATCGAGGGCGTAGTCCGGCTTGACCAGCCCGGGCACATCCTTCCAATAGTCGTACATCACCTCTATCGCATCGACGTCGAGCGTGCCGAGGAAGGCGATGACGTCCTCCCTGCTCATTGTTCCGGGCGTCGAGCGGGGCGTCAGGTTGCAGTCCCGCAAGTACCAATCGCAGTTGAAATCGATCATCGAGATTTGATTGCGCATGGGCCGTCTTTATCCTCAGTTTCGATCCGCACTGAAATCGAAGTCACCCATCTCGGGGGCCTGGCCCTGCAGGGGCCAGCCGCCGTCGGCATAGGTAATCTGGCCGGAGATAAATCCGCCCGCGGGACTGGCGAGAAAGACGCATGGGCCGACATAGCCCTCTCCCTCGGCGCAGCGGCGGCAGGTGTCACAGCATCCCATTTCTGTGAAAATCCAGGGTCATATTCGAGGTTGCGCGCGTTGTTCGCCGCCGTCGGAGCAAGCCCATTGACACGGGAGCCGGGCGCCTGTTCCAGGGCGAGCTGGCGGGGCATGGATTCAAAGATTCTGCAACGTGTGCTGCGGTATCCGAGGTGTCCAGGTAATCCGCGATAGTCGCGCCAAGTCTCATGGTTGATCCGGTTGTCGAAATTCAAAAAGATCGTGTCTTGCCATACAACTTGAAACCTTCTCGGAGCTTTCCAAGGTCCGAATGATGGATCATCATCTCATCAAGATTCGATGCGTTGCCCCTCTTCACATTGGGCAGTTCGATAAACGTTTACATTGATCGACCGACTGGCAGCAATTGCCATTATCGCGTCCTCGCGTCCATGCTGCGGCCGGCACTGACCCACGGGATGGGCCGGCGGCATGAATGTGGCACCGGTTGAATGTACGCTGCATGCAATCGCGTGGTCAACGGATTTCGGGGACCGGGTAACCGGCGTTTTATCTGGAAAGCACTGTCGCAGAGGTTATCTTCCGTTTGCTAATTCTCCTGGTATCAGCCACCACCCACTGCCTGTCCATGATCATCAAAGCATATTCGAAGGGCCTCTATTCGAACTGGTATTTCTACGCGCCCGACCGCGTGATGTTCGACTGCGGTGAAGGCGCGGCGCTGTACCTGCGTGCCGGCATCTTTGCGATCGAAAAGATTTTTCTGTCCCACGGCCACATTGATCACATCACCGGGTTGCCGCTGCTGATCAGCCTGCGCCAGTCGACCAAAGGCGACAATGCCAAGCCCCTGAAAATTTATTACCCGCGCCGTGACCGGTCGATAGCGCTGATCCGCGAGACCGTCGACCGCATGATGGGAAGCTATGTCAAATATCCGCTGGAATGGATACCGATCGAAGCCGGTGACCGGATTGAACTGCGCAAAGGGCGGGTGTGCGAGGCGATCGAAGTGGTGCATCCGTGTGACCAGCCGCTGGGTTATCGGATCATCGAAAGCCGGAAACGTCTGAAAGAAGTGCATGTGGGCAAACCCGGCCCCGAGATCGCTGCCATGCCGGAGGACGAGAAATTCGACTATTACGATGCTAAACGGTTTTGCTATTCCGGCGATACGATGCCGATCGATCCGCGCGAATTCGAGGACGCCGATATCCTGATCCACGACGCGACCTTTCTCAAGGCCGATGACCGCGAAGGTCCGACGCACTGCACACTTCAGGAGGCTTTCGACCTGGCCCATGAAGCCCGCGTGAAGCGTCTGATCCTGGCCCACATCTCGCCGCGCTACGAACCGTGCCGCGTTGTCGGGCCGCTGATCGAGAAGGCTGAGTCGCACGGTCTGAATTACGAATGGATTCCGTACCACCGCGTTGCTGAATTCGCCTGAAGTCCGTAAGGCGCTGAAGGAGCGGTGCTACTGCACGTCGGCGTCCGCCAGGAGGATGTGGCGCAGATTGATCGTGCTGCGGTTCAGATCGCCGTATTCCCGCGCTGCTTCGACTGCCTGCAGTGCACCATTGATATCGTGGCGCAGGTAGTTGACTGCCGCCAGCATGAAGTTGGCGTCGCGATTGGTCATTGGCGTTGCCGCTAAATCGGCGTAATAAGCTGCGACCCGATCGAGCATCTTGGCCAGATTCGCGTTGATCGGGATCGGACCGATACTGTTTGCCGAGAGCGCGAAGGTTCGCCGCATGGCCCAGATCGCCGTGCGATCGTTACCGGCTCCTGCCGCTGCGAGACTGTAGCCCAGCTTGTACTGGGCGTGGCCGGGATATTCACTGCACAGCTCGCCAAAAGCGGTGAAGGCCAATTGTTTCCGTCCCTCCGACAGAATACGCCACGCTGTCCGTCCCGCCGAAACGTGAGCCGGCGTTGTTGAAGCAGGGGGCTGTGCAGTCTCGATGTCGGGTGGATCAACTGGAAAATCGAAATCCGGCAGCTCATAATCCGATTCTTCAATTGCCTCGATGCCGGTGGATTCGGGCAGTACGATCGTCGGTGAACTTGTGTAGCGTGGCTGTTGCGGGCGTGCTTCGGGAACGCTGATGTAATACACACGGCTCGTTGTGGTCGGCCGGCGTCGCCGGGCTGGAGTTTCATAGACGCGGCGTTCCTGGTAGCGGCCGGCGTCGTTGCCTTGTGACCATATGACCGACGTACCGCTGCTGTTGCCGGAGTCGTACACGCGTGTGCCGTAGGAATAACACGTTTGGCCTGTCACCGGCGTGACATACAGGCATCCCAGTATCAGGACAGCAAGAAGTTTGCAGAAATTGTTCATGGGATTCTCGGAGATTCGAGATACGACAGAAGCGTCAAAAATTCGATCTGTTCCTTGGTTCGACGCAGCCACCACAGCAGTTATTCACTGCATGACTCCCAAGATCGAATAATTAGGGTCAGGCATTTTTTACAGTAAAAATCGGAGCCAGACGTGCTGAACACCACGGTT
>DPYP01000072.1:0-1154 GCA_003545375.1 Lentisphaeria bacterium | reverse complement strand
CCCGGGGTTCAGGTGGATAATATCAAGATTTCGTGGAGTACTTGAAGTCTTGGCCGCTATTTGGAGTATTTCATCGGATGTCGCCGCGGACGCGGTGGCCGGCGGCGCGCAGATAGGTCGCTGCCGGTTGACGCTGGTCGCCCTGCAGTTCGATAATCTCATTGCGCACGGTGCCGCCGGTGCCGAGATGCCGTCGCAAAGCGCGCGCCAGGAGTTGAAGATCCTCGGTGCCACTCTCGCAGGTCAACAAGGTCACTTCCTTGCCGCCCCGCCCCTGGCGCTCGCGATGCACAATGAAATCAGATGCCGCTGGAGCCTGATGCTCCGGCGGTTCCGGGTCCGCCGGCCCAGACGGCAGGCCGACACCCGACAACGCGTCGAACGGGTTCTCCGCGAAATCCGCACTGTCCTGTAACGGCTGTTTCTGTTTTTTGTCTGCCATCGGCGATATATTCGCTGCAGTTTCGAGGTGACATACCTATGCACGCTACAATACTTATATGACTGACGAACCGCCAATCACCACCGAACCACGCCAGGCCGGCCGGCAGCACGTGCTGCTGACGTTTCTCTGGGTTGCCGTCTTTCTGGCGGCGTTGTTCTACCCGAAAATCTTCGTTCGCTTCCCGTTCCTGCTGCTGTTCGTTGTGATCGGCATATTCTGGTTCGGCAAACAAACGGGTCGCCGCAAGCCAGCCTCTTGAACGCCGTCGAGACAAATGTTTATCGTCCGGTGGTCGGTGGCTACAGCTGTCCGTGCCCGATCAATCTCAGCCCGGTCGACTGGCGTCAGGGGATGCTGATCCGCTCGGCCAACTGGCTTGGCGATGCCGTAATGACTTTGCCCGGCGTCTACCGGTTGCACAATCTGGTGCCGCCGGGTGGTTGCACGACCGTGCTGGCGCCGGCAAAGCTTGCCGATCTGTGGCACTCGGTACCATGGATCGATCAGGTAATCACCTTTGCAGGCCGTCGTCTGTCCGCTGCCGAACGTCGCCAGGTGCGCGCCGCCGAGCCTGGTGTTTCGGTCGTGCTGCCAAACTCGTTCGGTGCTGCCTGGGATCTGTGGCGGAGTGGTGGCGGGTATATCGTCGGCCGAGCCGGGCGTGGCCGCACCTGGCTGCTTCGCGGGCGCCTGCCGGAATGGCGACGGG
>DPYP01000360.1:0-12761 GCA_003545375.1 Lentisphaeria bacterium | reverse complement strand
CTGTTGGCTGATGTACATATCCAAACGCTCACGAACTTGCGGACGTCCCAGTTCGAGTTGCGGCTCCCCGAGTGCTGATTCAGAGGCGAAGATCACGATGTTGACCTTGCTGCGCTTTGGGAGCATCGACGTATAGGTTGCAATGTACGCATCGACTTCGGGATAGACCGCCTGCACTGTATGCACGACTGAATGCCAGGATTTTGAATCGAGACCGCGGTCGAAGCCGAAGGCGTTAATGGCGAAGATTCCGCCTTCGTTGAGGTGTTGCCGTGTGATATCGAAATATTCCCGTGTGAAGAGATGCCAGGGCTGCCGATCGGTATTGAAGACGTCGAGCACGATGAAGTCGTACTTCCTGTTTGAGCGGGCGAAATGGGTACGGCCATCTTCGATGTAGATGTCGCCTGTTGATTCGAAGCCGAAATATGTCTTCGCGATGGGTACGATAGCAGCGTCGATCTCGACTATATCGGAAGTGATGCCGTAGTGTTCGCTGAAGATCGTTGGTACCAGGCCGCCGCCCAGTCCGATCTGCAGGGAGGTTTTCGCGTTCGGCCGCAGGCATGGCAGCAGTTCCATGCAGTTGACGTACGGTGCGATGTTTTCGCCGTCACTGGTTCTGACGATGGTGTGCATGACCCCGTCGGTTGAGAGATAGCGCATTTGTTTGATGTCGAGCACCTGATGGTTGCCGTAGGCGGAGCGGGTGTGGTGTTTCACGACTTTCGCGTCAACTCTCGGCGCGCCCGTGGCGAGTGCGGCGAGGATCCAGACGCCGGCGGCGCTGCCGGCGATGGCCTTCTTGCCGTTGAGCAGCAGGCCGCCACCGCCGAGTGCAATCAGGAATGCCGCGATACCCAGCAGCAGCCGGCTGGTCGAGACGTATTCGACCAGGACAAACCCGGTGAGTACAGCGCCAATGACACTGCCAAGGGTGGAGACTGCATAGAAAGCGCCAGCAATCCGGCCGGCGCGCTTGACCGAACCGATGTTGAGCCGAATGACCATTGGCGATACCATGCCGAGCAGGAGCAGTGATGGCAGAAACAGGATCGTAGCGCTGACGACGGCGCCCATGTGCATTTCCATGGACTGCGTACCCATCAGTACTTGGTGCCGGCAGGCCTGCAGCAGAATCACGCAGATACCGGCTGCGATCACCGACAAGTGAATTGGCTGTGGCTTCGGGAAGCGGTCGATGATCAGTCCGCCAACGACGTAGCCGATCGCCAGTGCGACCAGCGTGATGGCGATCAGCGCCGTCCAGATAATGATGGTGGTGCCGTAGTACGGTGCCATGACGCGAGAACCCAGCAATTCGATGGCGAGGATGGCGGCTCCAGTGACGGTCACATAGAGCAAGTAGCCGGTCAGTCGTCGGCGCTTGTTTACGGGTTGGTCTGCCATGCCTGCGTTTGCGGTGGATTGTGGCGGCGGGTGTACTGGAGCGTCACTGAGCAGGCGGGGCGATAGCGATCCCCAGCTCATCGAGCTGCGGTTGATCGACGGTGCTTGGCGATTCGGTCATCAGGCAGGATGCCTTTGTCGTCTTCGGAAAGGCGATGACATCGCGGATGGAATCGGCGCCGGTGAGCAACATGACGATGCGGTCGAAACCGAGGGCGATACCGCCGTGTGGCGGGGCGCCCAGCGACAGGGCTTCGAGCAGATGGCCGAAGCGCAGCTGTGCTTCTTCGCTGTCGATACCGAGGACCTTGAACATCTGCGCCTGCAGCTCGGAATTGTGGATTCGAATGCTGCCGCCACCGATTTCGACACCGTTGAGTACCACATCGTAAGCGCGTGCCCGCACCGCAGCCGGTTCGGCTTCGAGCCGCTCGACATCTTCCGCCACCGGGCTGGTGAAGGGATGATGCATGGCGTGGTACTGGTCTTCCTCCTCATCGTAATCGAATACCGGGAAGTCGTGTACCCAGAGGAAGTTGTACTGATCCTCGGGAATCAGTCCGGCAGCCGTGGCGATTTCGAGGCGCAGCCGCCCCAGGGCGTTCCACACGATCGGCTGCTTGTCCGCGACGATGAGGACGATATCGCCGGGCTCGGCGCCGCAGGTTTCGACAATGTTGTCGAGTTGCTCGTCGGTGAAGAACTTGGCGATGGACGATTTGCGTTCGCCGTTTTCTTCGATCTTGATGGTCGCGAGCCCTTTCGCCTTGAACAGCTTGACGACCTCTGTCCATTCGTCGACTTTTTTGCGTGAGGCGCCGGCGGCCAGTCCCTTTGCGGTAATAGCTTTGACGACACCGCCGTCGTCGACGGCACCGCGGAAGACTTTGAAGTCGCAGGTGCGGGCGACATGGCAAAGATCGACCAGCAGCATGTCGAAACGCGTGTCGGGCTTGTCGGAGCCGTAGGTGTCCATGGCGGTGCGGTAGTCCATGCGCGGGAACGGCGTCTGGATGTCGATGCCTTTTATCTCGCTCATGACGGCGACGAGCATGCCTTCGATTGTCTGGTAAATATCTTCTTCGCTGACGAAGGACATCTCGACATCGATCTGGGAGAACTCCGGCTGCCGGTCGGCTCGCAGATCTTCGTCGCGAAAGCAATGTGCGATCTGGAAATAGCGTTCGATACCGCCGACCATGAGGATCTGTTTGTACTGCTGCGGGGCTTGCGGCAGGGCGTAGAACTGGCCTGGGAAGACGCGGCTCGGAACGAGATAGTCGCGGGCGCCTTCCGGTGTGCTCTTCGACAGGATCGGGGTTTCAACTTCGATGAAGTCGTTGCGATCGAAGTAGTCGCGGATGATCTTCGCGGTGCGGTGGCGCAGGCGCAGGTTGGCTCCGACGTTGGACCGGCGCATTTCCAGATAGCGATATTTCAGGCGGATATCTTCGTTGGTCTGTGGATCATCGAGATTATACGGCATCGAGTTCGAGCGGTTTTCGATTTCGAAGGTTGTGACGCCAACCTCTATCTCGCCGGTATCGATCTTTTTGTTGATCATGTCCGACGGGCGTTCGTTGACAACTCCGGTGGCGGTGACCACCCATTCCTCGCGGATGGGTCGGGCGGTTTCGGCGGCCGCGGGTGATTCTTCCGGGTTGATGACCAGTTGGGTCAACCCTTCACGGTCCCGCAGATCGATGAAAATGAGACCGCCCAGGTCACGTCGGCTGTTGACCCAGCCGGTGAGTGTGACCGTTTCGTTGGCGTTGATTGTGGTAAGGGCGCCGCAGGTGTGGGTGCGTTTCATTTCTATTCCTCAGCATGGGCGGTCCCGATAAACCGCGCGTTGAGAATGGATTGGAGGTGTGCGGGCAGATCGTCAATGGCGATCTCCAACTGTTCGGAAGCGGACAGGTTCTTGCACACGACCATGTCACGGACCAGCTCGTGGTCACCCCGGATGAGCGCCGCAGGCGCTTCGAGCTTGTTGGCTGTGCGCATCTGTGCCTTGGTTCCGCGGCCCTGCAGGTCCATGGCGATACGAAAACCCTGGCTGCGCAGATCGCGAGCAAGTTTTATGTTGGCGGCAAAGGCCTCTTCGCCGATGCTGACCAGGTATGCATCGATGCCGTTCTCGGTCGCGGTCGCAACGCCGAGCTCGTGGCGAGCCAGGATGAGTCGCTCCATGCCGATGGCGAAACCGGTGCCGTAAACCATCTTGTTGTGGCCCGGCACTTCGATGGCATAGCGTCCACCGCCGGCCAGCGAGTTCTGAGCGCCGATGCCGTCGAAGGCGATTTCGTAGACGGTGTGCTCGTAATAATCGAGGCCGCGCACCAGCCGAGGGTCGACGGTGTACGGCAGGCCAAGCAGATCGAGACGGTCGCAGGCGCGCTGGAAAAAATCGCGGCTTTCGGCGCTGAGCAGATCCGTGATTGCCGGCGCACCGGCGACGATGTTGCAGCAGGTCTCGTTCTTGCAATCAAGGATGCGCCAGACATTTGTTTCGAGTCGGCGCTGGCAGTCTTCGCACATGTCGTCGAGGTGATCGCGAAAGTACGCGGTCAGCGTGTCGGCGATCTTCGGGCGATCGGCGATGGTGCCGCGGCTGTTGACGAGGAGGCGGGTGTTGCGGATGCCGATGGCGTCGAAGTAGCGCATCAGCATTTCAATCGTTTCGATGTCTGTTTCTGGCGCCACAGTCCCGACGCACTCGGCGCCGATTTGGTGGAACTGGCGCTTGCGTCCGGCGGCCGGGCGCTCGCCGCGGAACATCGGGCCGATGTAGTAGACCCGTTTTTCGTCGCCCTGCGGAATACCGTTGTCGACCAAGGCGCGAATGATGCCGGCGGTTCCTTCCGGGCGCAGGGTGAGGCTGCGCCCGCCGCGGTCCTCGAAGGTATACATCTCTTTCTGCACGACATCGGTCTGCTCACCGATACTGCGCTCGAAGATGGCGGTGCGTTCCATGACCGGGGTGCGCAGCTCGCCGTAACCGTAGAGGCCGAAAACACGGCGGGCTTCGGTCTCCAGCAACAGCCATTCGGCGATCTCGGCAGGAAATATATCGGACGTGCCTGGAATTGGTTCTGTCTTTTTACCCATGTAAAGAAAAGTGCTTGATTGCAATAAGGGCAACCAAGCACTTGGTAAAACGTCCGCTTTTTGAACCGGCAGCGTTTGCCGGCGACTGATCAGCCCAGTGGCTGTTCGGAAATCTCGTCAAGGCGGCTGACCTTTTCACGCATGATCTTGCCGGGCTTGAACTTAACTACGGTTCGTTCGGGAATCTGCACCGTGTTTGCTGGTTCGTTCGGGTTGCGGCCGATGCGTTCTTTACGCTTTTTCAACGTAAACACACCGAAGTTACGCAATTCGACACCGCGACCTGCACCGAGTTCATTGATCACATGATCGAGTGTTTTTTGCACCACTTCGGTGACATCGCGTTGATTCAACCCCGTCTCAGTCGCTATTCTTACAACCAAGTCACGCTTTGTCATGACGTACCTCGTGAGCCTTCCAGATGTTTGGCACGGGCACTATGCCGAGTAGGTAGGCAAAATGCTCCGCAAAAAGTCGTTAACAGTTGGATAGTAACACACAACATACGCAGAGGCAAGCTGTAATGGAAAAAATATTTGGCCGCCGATTTGTTGTGGGTTCAACTGCCGCTTTTGAAATTTTACGTGCTTCTCGTATCTTTGGACACTTTCAGCACTGCACCTGCGGGCTGAGCTACCATACATCGGGGAGGGGAGATGCCTGAATTAAGCAACGAAGAGGCGTCGCGACGTCAGGGGTATTGGCGTAAGAACCTGCAATACCTGGCGATTCTGCTGGTCATCTGGTTTGTCGTTTCTTACGGCTGCGCCATCCTGTTTGTCGATTATCTGGACCAGTGGGAGATGTTCGGTTTCAACCTGGGATTCTGGTATGCTCAGCCGGGTGCGATGATATGTCTTTGTTGTCCTGATCTTTGTCTACGTCTGGCTGATGAATCGTCTGGACCGGAAATTCGACATGCGTGAGGACGACGAGCCGTCGGCCACCGATGCGGGGGTGAGTTCATGATGTTTGCCGCACTATCGATCAAGGAATGGACGGCGATCATCGTGCTGGCCACATTCGCGCTTTACATCGGCATCGCCTAGTGGTCCCGTGCCGGTTCGACCGGCGAGTTCTACGTGGCTGCTAAAAGCGTTTCGCCATGGGCCAACGGCGCTGCAACTGCTGCGGACTGGATGTCGGCAGCCTCCTTCTTGAGCATGGCCGGGATCATTTCCTTTGCCGGGCGCGACGGGTGTCGTTATCTGATGGGGTGGACCGGGGCTATGTTCTGCTGGCCCTCCTGTTGGCGTCGTATTTTCCAGATTTCTCGACGTCTCCGTGAATTTGGGTGTGATAATCGGCATGGCCATTGTCCTGACGTATGCGGTGCTCGGCGGCATGAAAGGGATATACGCAGGTGGCGCAGTATTGCGTGCTGATCTTTGCGTTCATGGTACCGGCGATATTCATTTCCTTTACGCTGACTGGCAACGTCATACCGCAGTTCGGGTTTGGCGCCGACCTGGTCTCCGAACCGGGTGTTTCTCTGCTGGAGAAGCTTGACGGCCTGCATCAGGACCTGGGCTTCGAGAAATTTACCGATGGCAAGAAGAGTACCGTGGACATGTTCTGCATTACGGCGGCGTTGATGGTTGGCACAGCGGGATTGCCGCATGTCATTATCCGGTTCTTTACCGTCAAGAAAGTCCGGGACGCCCGGTTGTCCGCCGGGATTGCCCTGCTGTTCATCACTCTGCTGTACACCACTGCGCCGGCTGTAGCGGTTTTCGCACGGACGAACCTGCTGCAGGCGATTCCGGGCAAAGCCTACGCCGAGCTGCCGACGTGGTTTCAGACGTGGGAGAACACCGACATGCTGGTCTGGGTCGACAAGGACGGCGACGGCAAGGTGAAATACGGCCCGGGCAAGCCCTTCGAGAAAAAGCCGAAGTCGCTGGGCGAAACTGTCCGGGTCGGCGACAAGGACGTCGAGAAGCGCGGCCCGCATGGCCAGCGGTTGTGGGCGAACACGTTGACCGACAACGACAACGAGCTCTACATCGACCGCGACATCATGGTACTGGCGAATCCGGAGATGGCTGGCCTGGCGCCCTGGGTGATTGCTCTGGTAGCAGCTGGTGGTCTGGCGGCGGCGCTGTCGACTGCGGCTGGATTGCTGCTGGTTATTTCGACGGCGATCTCGCATGATCTGATGAAGAAGGTGATCATGCCGAAGATCAACGACAAGCAGGAACTTCTGTTCGCCCGTCTGGCAGCGGTCGTAGCAGTCGCGATCGCCGGTTTGTTCGGCATCTACCCGCCCGGATTCGTGGCGGAAGTGGTGGCCTTTGCGTTCGGCCTTGCGGCGTCGAGCTTCTTCCCGATCATCGTGCTGGGCATCTTCTGGAAGCGCATGAACCGGGAGGGCGCTATTGCCGGCATGGTCTGCGGTATCCTGTTCACCGGTTGCTACATTATCTACTTCCGGTTCCCGCAACTGGTGGAGTTTCTGGGGATGACGCCGCTGAAGGACGAGGCGAGCAACTGGCTGTGGGGCATATCGCCGGAAGGCATCGGGACGCTGGGAATGGTGCTGAATTTTTCCGTGGCGATCATTGTCAGTCTGTCGACAGCGCCGCCGCCGGAGAAGATCCAGGATCTGGTGGGAGGCATCCGCATACCGCGGGGGTAGGGCGAACCCGTTCTTCGCGTGGCTGCGAGTATCGTCCGATCGACTGCTACTGGTCGATGTATTCACAGGCGTGCACGTGCTGTGCGGCGCCGGCCTTGTCGTGGATGGGTTCCCGCTTGATTTCGAAATCGACGGGCAGACCGTCCACGAGGCTCTCGAATTCCAGTTCGGACTCGAGATCGGTTAGATGGAAGAAGTAATCCTTGCCGTCGAGCGACTGGATGAAACCGAAGCCGCGATCGGGAAAGGTTGTCTTCACAACGCCGCTGCAGATCTCGCCTGTCGCATGCGTGCTCGGCACAGTGCTTACCGAACTGGGGTATTCGTCATCATGGTCGGGAACGCCGTAGTCTGGAATGTACTGCTGTTCCTCGGTCTTCTGTTTGGCGAACTCGGCCCGGCATTTGTCGCAGTAGAACTTTTCCCCTTTCTTCGGGTAGTACGTCGTCCAGATCAGGCGTGCGCCGGTATGCAGCGGTGACTCACAACGGAGCAGGCGGCGCTCGTACTTGAGCTCGAGTCGCTCGAGATGGTCGTCGAGCCAGATGATGTCGAAATCACGCACGCGCGCCTTGTCGACCGGATCCGCGTATTCCGGGTAACAACTGTTCTTGATACTGGAGATAGCGATACGTTTGCCGAGCCGGCGCACGTACTGCAACACGGGCTTGAAGTCCTGATCGCCGACGACAGGGATAGCGACATCGTAACTGCCGGGTACTGCAGCGTAGTACATCATCGAGCTGGCCAGAGCGATGTCGACGCATTTTTCGCGGGGCTCGAAATGATCGTCCTGGTCACGATCGTTGCGCAACAGGCGGCGGCCGCGGAAATTGATCGGAAACAGCTCGACTTCATAGTGATACTTCTCCTTGAGCATCATGAAGAAGTCGCGGCGGCGCTGTGCGACGTCTTCGTCGCGAGCGTCGAAATTAACCGCGTAGCTGCCGAATAAATGTGTGCGCACGACGTCCACTTCACCGGTATTCAACTGGGCCGATATTTCCTGGGCCAGGATTCGGGGCAGTTTGCCATAGTCGAGTACAAATTCGTTTTTATGAAAAGAATCGGCGAGTTTCGAGTTATTTGAATACAACCAGGTGCCGTCTATAAAGATCATTGCTTTGGCCATACTGGTACCTCCTTCTTTGCGACACATTGGTTAACTATTTCGGGGTGAGCGGAAACCGTAATCTCTCTCTCTCTTGTCGGTGTGCGACCACAGCCACGCATATCTGGAGGGCGTATCGATAAGGGCACCTTCGTAATTTACACGGCCGCTTTTATATTCTCGCTATTCCCCGCCTCCAACAATTCGATACCCTGGGAGGAAGGTGGCAACTATCAATCGGCTGTAGACAAGAACTGAGTTCAATCCACACCCTACTAACTAGGATTTTACTATAAGTAATGCTGCTGCGATTACAAGTTTTCGCTTGTTGAATCCGGAGGATGACCCCGGCATTTTCGGGCGAACATCGAACTGTAAACTTTACGGAGATCCTGCATGTTGTTTCCTGTCCGTTCGTTGCCAATTGTTGCCTGCGTGTTGCTGTGTATGTCCGCCATGTGGGCCCGCCCGCAGGAACTGCAGATCCTGCCCAATGGCATGCAGGTCGTTGTCCACGCAAACCACGATGCCCCGGTCGCCGCCGTGCGCGTTTATGTCCGGACCGGCAGTATGTACGAACAAGAATATCTCGGAGCGGGAATCTCCCACCTCTTCGAGCACCTGATCAACGGCGGCACGACCACAACCCGTAGTGAAACGGAGATCAACGACCTGCTTGATCGGCTTGGGGGCGCCAACAACGCCTACACCACCAAAGCCCACACATGTTATCACATTACGACCTCGGCGCACATGGTGCACGACGCCATCGATCTGCTGGCCGACTGGATGATCAACAGCAAGTTCCCGCAGGACGAGTTTGACCGGGAAATGGGAATCGTCATCGAGGAATTAAAAAAGGGCCGGGAAGAGCCTCGGCGCATCATCTACCAGGCACTGTATGACACTGTCTTCGACAAGCATCCCGTGCATTATCCGACCATCGGTTACGAAAATCAGGTGCGGCAGATCACGCGCGAGGACATCCTTGTCTACTACGAACGTATGTACGTGCCGAACAACATGGTTCTTGTGGTCACCGGCGACTTCGACCGTGACGAGGTGTTCCGGCACGTCGAGCGCGCCTTCCGGCAGATCCCGGAGCCCGGCAAGCCGGCCGGGGACGATCCGGGTGCGGTCCAGGAACGGCCGTTCCTGCCGCACGGCCTGCCGGCGATTGCGCTACCCGCCGAGCCGCCGCAGATGGGCCGGCGCTTTCGCGAGATTCGCCAGGATGGCCTCGGCGGCACCTACTTCCGGATCGCCTTTCGCACCGTACCGATTTCCCATGCCGATCTGTACCCGCTCGACGTCCTCAGCTATGTCCTCAGCCGCGGCCGCAGTTCGCGCCTGGTCAAGAAACTACAGGAGGACCTGGCCATCGTCTCGAGCATCTCGTCCTACTCGCACACCCCTGAATACGACGCCGGTGTTTTCGTGATCTACGGCAACTGTCGTGATGAAAACGTCGACCACGTCATCGCAGCCGTGCTCGAAGAAATCTACCGCGCTGCTGCCGAACCGGTTACTGCGGACGAGCTGGCGAAGGCTAAACGCCTGAAAGTTGCCGACGACATTCTCGGCAATCAGACCGTTTCCGACGAAGCCGCCGATATCGGCATGAACATCCTTATGGCGGGTAATCCGAAGTTCAGCGACGTGTATCTCAAAGGCATTGCCAATGTCACCGCTGCCGATATTCTCGCTGCGGCGCCGCGATATTTTTTCGAGGACAACCTGTCGATCGTCCTGCTGCGCCCTGGACAAGACGCCGCTACTGTTGCGGCCACCGGGCAGCAGTCCGCCGATTCTTCGATTCTCAAGTCATTTCTGCCAAATGGATTGCGGCTTTTGTCCAAAAAAAATCCCAACCAGCCGCTGGTCAATCTGCGGGTACTGTTCCTGGGCGGTGTCCGGCTCGAACCGGCAGGTAAGGCTGGCGTCAGCAATCTCACTGCCGAGCTCCTGACCCGCGGTACAACGAGTCGCAGCCGCAACGATATTGCCGAGGCCTTTGACCGGATGGGCGGCCGGCTTTCGGCGTTTTCAGCCAACAACACTTTCGGCATCGAGGCGGAGATCATGCGTGACGACCTCGACGTGACGATTGAGCTGCTGCAGGATATCATCCTGAATCCTGTTTTTGACGATGTGGAGTTCGCAACCGTGCAGGCCCAGGCACTCGACGCGATCGCTCGCCGCAATGACCGCTGGGACCAGGAAGTGTCGTACCTTTTCCGCCACGCCTACTTCACCGACCACCCTTACCGTCACGACCGGCTTGGCGAGGAAGAAACCGTGAAGGCTTTGACGTCGGCCGATTGCCGGGCCTTCTTCGAGCGGTATGCCGTGCCCGCTCAGGGAATCGTCACTGTATTTGGCGACATCGACGAGGCCGCCACGGTGACGCGGATAACCGCTGCGCTGCAGAAACTCGATGGCGAAGCAGCACCGGTTAAAATCCCTGCACAGGTACCGCCGACTGAGGACCATGAGATCCGCAAGGTCGTCAAGCGCGGTCTGGCGAGCGTGTACATCGGCTATCCCGGACTGACCGTTACCGATACCGATGACCGCTACGCGATGCAGGTGCTCGATGCCATTTTTTCCGGTATCGGCTATCCGGGCGGTTGGCTGCACTCGCACCTGCGCGGCGGTGACCGTGACCTGGTTTACATCGTGCACGCGTTCAACTTCATCGGCATCGAGCCGGGCTACTTCGGCATTACCGCGGCCTCGTCGCCCGATAAGATGGACGAAGTCATCCGCATCATCCGCGAGGACGTCGACCAGATCCGGGCCGAGCCCGTGACCCCAGCCGAGCTCGACAAGGCGAAGACCATCTGCATCACGATGAATCAACTGGATCGACAAACCAACAGTGACCGCGCCCTGCAGGCTGCAGTAGACGAACTTTACGGGCTGGGGTATACTTATGGCGACCAGTACGCGGCTCGAATCCAGGCAATCACGGCAGCCGACGTGCGGCGGGTTGCCCGGAAGTACCTGACGCATCACGTGCTGGTTCGCACTGGTCCCGAAGCCGTTGTCGAATAAGCGTTACCCCACTTTCTGTTGATGCATATCCTTGGCATTTCAGCGTTCTATCACGATTCGGCTGCCGCGTTGATCAGCAACGGCGAGATTGTGGCAGCTGCCCAGGAAGAGCGCTTCACGCGGCGCAAGCACGATTTCCGGTTCCCGGTGAATGCTGTCCGCTACTGTCTGGATGCCGGACGGTTGGCGGCGGAGAGCCTGAACTACGTCGTCTTTTACGAGAAACCGCTGCAGAAATTCGATCGGCTGTTGGAAACCTACATGTCTTTCGCCCCGCGCGGTTTTACGTCGTTTTCGCAGGCACTGCCTATCTGGTTGAAGCAGAAACTGCATCTGCCCAGGGAAATCCGCAAAGGTCTGGACAAGCGCTACGACGGCCCCATCATCTTTACCGAGCACCACGAGTCCCATGCTGCCAGTGCCTTTTTCCCGTCGCCGTTCGAAGCGGCCGCGATTCTTACCATGGATGGCGTCGGTGAATGGGCAACAGCGAGTATCGGCCGGGGCCAGGGCAACCGCATCGAGTTGCTCAAGGACCTGCACTTTCCGCACTCGATCGGGCTGCTCTATTCCGCCTTTACCTACTATTGCGGGTTCCGCGTAAATTCCGGTGAGTACAAGCTCATGGGACTGGCGCCCTACGGTCGCCCAGTCTTTGCTGACCGCATTCGAGAGAATCTGGTCGATATCAAGGATGACGGTTCGCTGTGGATGGACATGTCCTTCTTCAATTACTGCCACGGCCTGACCATGACCGGTCCAAAGTTCCACGAGCTGTTCGAAGGCGAGCCGCGTGCCGCCGAATCGGACCTGACCCAGAAGCACATGGATTTGGCAGCCTCCATACAGGTCGTCACTGAAGAAGTCATGATGAAAATGGCGCTGCACGCGCGCGAGCTTACCGAAAGCCGCAACCTTTGTCTCGCGGGCGGTGTTGCTTTGAACTGTGTCGGTAACGGCAGGATTCTTGCCAGCGGCGAGTTCGATAACATTTGGATCCAGCCGGCTGCCGGGGATGCCGGGGGTGCTCTTGGGGCAGCTCAATTCGTCTGGCACCAGTTGCTGGAAAACGAGCGCGTAGTCGATCCGTTGTCGTCGCAGCGGGCCAGTCTGCTTGGCCCGGGTTTCGACCAGGACGAAATTCGGGCGTTCCTGGACGAGCAGGGTGCGACCTATCGATATTTCGAGGATGAAGATGGGCTGCTCGACCGGGTCGTCGAGTTGATCGACACTGAGAACGTCGTCGGCTGGTTTCAGGATCGCATGGAGTTCGGGCCGCGCGCCCTCGGTTCTCGCAGCATCATTGGCGATGCCCGCAGTGAGCGCATGCAGTCGATCATGAACCGCAAGATCAAATTCCGCGAGTCCTCCCGGCCGTTTGCACCGTCCGTACTCGAGGAGAAGGCGGCTGACTATTTCGACCTTGACACGCCG
>DPYP01000595.1:0-9380 GCA_003545375.1 Lentisphaeria bacterium | reverse complement strand
GAGCCGTAGGACTCCTGATAGTGCACGCCGCAGGTGCCTTTGTTCTCGAAGTGGAATTCCTTCCCGGGGCCCAGGTTCCGTAGAAATTGTGACTGGGGCTGGCCGCCGTGGGCGAAGTTTCCCGCGAAGATATCGAAATACCCGTCGTTGTCCAGGTCACCGAAGGCGGCGCCCAGGCTGTGGCCGTTCCCTCCGCGAACGTTGTACGCGGCCGCCTGGTTGGTGAAATTACCTTTACCATCATTAACCAGGAGAATGTTCGCCTCCAGTCGGTAGTTGCTGACGTAGATGTCCATGTCACCGTCGTTATCAAAATCACAGGCCGTGGTCCCCCGTCCGGGTTGGGCGCGGCCTTCCGTCTTCCAGGTCCGTTTGAAGGTTCTGTCTCCCTGATTCAGCCAGATCGCGTCGGGCTGGTACTGCCAGTTGAGCTCGTAGCCGGTCCAGTAGATGTCCAGCAACCCATCCCCGTCAACGTCCGCGATCGTACCGCCGTCGCTCACCCGGCAGATCCGCTCGGGTTTCTCCTCAGCCCCGGTGAACTCACCCTCGCTGGAGCCGAACATAACCGCGCCGCCGCCGGCGCCGAAGTAGTCGAGCCAACCGTCGTTGTCGATGTCACCCCAGGCGCTCAGTCCGCTGCCTGAGCCGGACTTGACAAACTTCATGCCTTCCTCATTGCGCCAGATGTTCTGTCCGTCCTGGAGGTCGGTCCAGCCGTCGTTGTTGTAGTCTACCCAGGCGCCGTGGCCTTTACCCATTCCCCCGAGTCCCATCGCCTCGGTGACGTTCTCAAAGACAACTATCTGTGAACTGATTACGGCGCCGCGCAGCGGGATCGCAGCTTCACCCGTGGCCATGTACAAGATTGCCGGATCGGGGGTACCACCGTGCACGACGAATTCTGCCGGCGTAATACCACCGGTGCTGACCGAGATCTCGCAAGTCGTGTTCTTCACGGGTGCCTTGCCCCACTCATGCATGCCCCACCAGTGCACCTCCCACGTGCCGGTCGGTACCATGCAGGTGCCCGCGGGCGCGTGGATCCGGGACGAGTTGTCCAGTGCGATCATCTTGCGGGGATCCGCGTCTGTCTTCCAGACGATCTCGACCGTGTTGATTTGCAGTGCGGACGGCCCAATCCGCTCGACGGTCCCAGTCTTTATACCGTTGCCTTTCAGGGTGGCAATATGGCCGTTCTCGTCCGTTGTGAAGACGACATCCTTGTCCGCCCTCTCGATGAAATCGACGTTGTATGTCCCGTTCGGCACGGTGGGCACGGTCACGATGCCGTTCGGCCGATTGGTCGCCCCCCGCGCATCCCAGGTGCCGGTGAAGAAGATGGCCTTCTCGCCGTTGGGCCCCTCGAGGTTCGTGCCCGTGATCACGCCACCGTCGGCGTACCCCATCGGCTGCCACCCGTTGAAGTCGATCGTCACCGGTTCTGCCGCTGCAGTCAGGGCGGCGCTGCAGGCTGCTAATACGATGGTGGATAGTATTACACGCATGGGAGCTGCCCGCCTATCTCTCGCTTTGACTGCTCATTCCTCGTCTTTCGGGGCGTACATGAACAGACGCGACATCAGGCCGTTGGCAGCCTGCGCAGCGTTGAGTCCGGTGCCGACGCGGATCGCGATCACGTTCGTCTTCCCCGCTTCGACGGCCGCCGTCACGTCGAGCTCCATCTCAGCCGGTCGGATGTACGCCTCGCGGTATTCACGGTGACCGACGTACTTACCGTTCACCCAGCTCCACGCCTCGGTCTCGACGATCGGGGCATAAAGCATGATCTTTCTGCCCGCGAACTTCTCGGGAACGTCGACCTCGAGTCGGTACCAGATGTAGCCCATGTAGGGATATCCCACCTCGTCCATGTACCCCTGCCTGAGGAACGATTTGGACGTGAGGATGGTCTCCCAGTCACCGTCATGAGCCTCAGGATCGAACCACCCCGCGAAACGACCCTCGTCGCGCGGGTCGGTCCGGAACTTCGCCGCCGTCGGGAGGAGCGCCACCAGATCCCCGGTCTCACCTGACGTCTTCGCTGCCAGCGACTCGTAATAACGCTTGCGGTGGGTCACCCCCCAGTACCAGATCCCGGACGCGGAAGTGTCTTCATCCGGCAAACAGAAAACGGGGCTGATCCCGCTGAGTTTTTTTCGCACATCCATCATCCGCCCGGCGTGCTCGGCGGCCGCGGCGAAGTCGGCTTCGAACTCGGCGCCGCGCATGTCCATGTACCGTTTAAGGTGCTCGAAGATCAGCCGGTCCACCTGCACGTGCAGTTGCGTACGATCTGTGTCCGCTAGCTGCTCCGCTTTCGCCACAGATTTCTCCAGCTTCGAGAGCAGCGCCGGCGTGTAGACACCGGGCATGAAACGGTCTTCGTGGCCGAGCATCGGCGTCTCTTCCATCGTCTCCTCAAGGGCATCCCAGAAATCGCGTGCGGGCACCGCGGCCCTGCCGTACCACTTCTCGAAGTAGTCGTCCAGGATCGCCTCGACGTCCGCACCGGCATCCCACTGGAGATTGGCACGCACGTACCGCGTGGTGATCCCACTCTCCATCCAGGCGTTGCGCGTCTCGGCGATGAAGCCCATTATGCCCCATTCCTTCATGAGCGGGAAGTCGTGGGCCAGCTTGCGCACCCGTGGCACAGCCGTCAGTGCCGAGACGAGGTTGACGTAGTTGTAGTCGTATATCCAGACGTTATCGCACTGGCTCGTCCACGCCTGCAGCATCTGGCCCTGGCGGACGGTCTGCCAGCTTTTTGGATTGTCGTAGGCATGGTAGGTGTCGCACCAGTTGGCGCAGAACAGGATCACCAGGTGATCGTCCAACGTGACGCCCTGCGGCGGGATGTTCCGATTGGCATAGCCGTTCGTCGAGATGTAGATATCGGGAAATTCCTTACGAACCTCGGCGGTGACCAGGTTGACGAATCGGAACCATTCCTCGCTCGTGCTTGCTTCGGCCGGGACGCCGTCCCGGCCCATCAGATCGGTGAAGCCGTGGTGCCACTTCAGGGTCTCGGGATCCCAGTCACGCGGCCGGCCGTCGTCGGGCGCCATGGCGTAGGCATTTTCCTCCGGGTTATCGCGGAAGTGCTTCTTGATGATCCCGGCGGCAATCTCGACCGCCTTCGGGTGGCTCAAGCTCGGGAGGTACTCACTGCGTGTGCCGTCCGCATTCATCGCGAAGTACTCGGGATGTTCCTTGAACAGTGCCTTGTCGATGACCGTACGCACCGAGCTGTCCCCGCCCATCTTGAACTGGGACACCTCGTGCATGGGGCTCATCTTGTTTCTGAGCTTCCACTGTGAATCAAGTTCATTCGCCTCAGGCACCAGATGCTGCCCCATGAACCACCGGCTGCGCATTACGAAATCGGGTGTCTCCCGCACCTGAACGTCGGCGAACTGGATGGTGGCCAGCTCAGGCACGATCTCGCCGAACTCGCCGGGCATGAACCACCGAACCCCCAGGCGCTCAAGGAACTCGTAAACGGCGTACTGCGTCCCGTGGTAGGAGCCCTGGTTGTTGCCGGCGAGGATCAGCCTGTCGCCACGGCAATGGATGACAAAGCCCTCCTCGCGCCGCGCGTGTGTCAGGCCCGATGGGATTTTGACGTTCGCTGCATCGGTGAGCTTGCTCCTGCCGACCAGGATGACCGGTCCTTTCGTGGCGTCCCCGTCGGTCACGAGCGGCAGTTTCGCACCGGAGATCTTTTCGATGTAGCTCCGGAGTTCCGCCGCTGCCGACCGCACCTTGTCGCCGGCGTCGGCCGAGATGACGATCGTGGCGGCGGGCGTCCCGTCCTTTGCGATGACCATCGCGTTTGCCGTCCCTCCGGCAAGGCCCGCAAGCAAAATACCTGCCAGCAGGACGAGTCCTGCCTTTCTCAGACTGTATCTGGACATCATTCGAATACCTCCTTGTTTGGTAATAGATTCGATCTTCGTTGCGAAATCCACAGTTTCGCTGATCCGGTCTTCGTTTTTCCTCTAGTCAATCACCAGGAAATCACCTACATCCATCGGCAGACGCACCGTCGGTCCGTATTTCCCCTGAGTCACTTTCAGATCGCCATGCCGCAGGCTCGTGATCTTGCGCGCTCCCGGCAATCCCGGGATGCTCACGGTCAATTGAGGGATATCCCTCTTCCGGAAGCTGGTCAATGTAACGACGGCCCCCAGTGGTCCTTCCTGGAGCGTTGCATCCACAAGCCGATCCGATGTAAGAACGTATCTATGTACCTGTGCTGCCTTGGCCCAGCTCGAGATCAGTCGGCGCACCGCCGAGGGATACGATTCGGGATAGTGATCGTATTTCTGGGCACTGGGGCTTTCGGGAATCCAATTCATCGCCGGCCGCAAATATGCCAAACCCAACAAGCCGCCTGACAGCACAGCTTGGCCTCTGCCAACCCTGCGCTCCACCGCCGCCGGCGACCCATCGGAATAGGTGGCTATTACCGATGCTTGTGCCGTGGGCTTCATGGTCTGCTTGTAACACAGCACGGGGATGCTCTTGCTCTCCCGGCCCGGTCCCGCCCGAAATGTCATGATGTCGAGGGGCTCCATACGCTCCAAAGAGAAATCATAGCCCCCAAGTCCTGCGATAACCCGGATTGGACGCTTCAGGTTGGCGCTCTCCAAACCGTACAGGTTATACATGGCGGGCATGGGTTCACCATGCTGATTCAGCAATCCGCCGCCGCCACTCGATACCAGAATCCCGCCGTCCTTCACCCATTGCGTGAGATTCGGCACGGATTCGGACAGTAGATACTGGCCCGTGAGGTAGAGAACCTTGTATTTCGACAGCTTTCCCGCAGCCACATCGTCATCGGTGACAATGTCCACCGGAACATGCGCGTGTCTTAAAGCGAGGAAAAGCGACTTGCGGTCCCAATTATTGACGTAGGTCGGATGCTGTCCAAGGTTGTCGACAACATCCTCACGGTCCCAGGCATCGGTGGCCTTGAGCATGAGTATGGCTGCCTCGGCCGGGCGCATGCGAGCCCGGTACAGGCGCTCGTCGATCCTGGCAACTGTGCTGGTAATGCGACGGATCACAGGATAGTTGGCAAGACCCTGCATAAAGTCCAGATAGACACCGTGATGCCCGTAAGCCTGGTGGAAAATCGCGTAGTGATTGATGAACTTGACCTGGTTGCCCAAGGCGTAGTAGTTCATCCGCAGCACTTCATTTGCGGGATAGAGCGGAATGGTGTAAAAGGAAACGGGCGCATTATTATAGTCTGCAGCATGGCGAAGCGCGGCAAACATGAAGCCGTGATCCTGTACAGGGTTGGCATTCAGCCCATACCAATCCTCGGACCAGGGCACAGTCATTCCGCCGTCACGCACCATATTGATGAATCGGGGTACATCAGGCCAGCTGGCATCAGGCGTGAAGTTTATCCCTGTTTCCGTATCCTCGGGGAAATACTGCTTGACCAGCCGGGTGAACTCGGCATTTTCCCGCGCCCAAAACTCGTATCGGAACACATAGGCCTCATACAAGAGCTTCGGCTTCCGCGCCAGATTCTTGTCGCCGCCAAACTGGGCGGCGCTGCCAAGATGAACTAGTTTCCACTGTTCATTCTCCGGTTTCCCGGCGGCAGCCGCTTCGTCTTCAGGCCTGATAAAATCTCCCGGCTTGAACCCTTTCTGTTTGAGATGCGCCACGAACGCTGCATCCTGCTCCTCCGGTGTGGAGACGATGCACTGCACATTGTATTCGTCGCCGAGGCTGACCATTCGCACAAAATCCAGCAAACCGGCCTCTCTCAGCTCGCGGGCCTGCTTTCGCAGAACAGGCGCAAACGATTGCATTGACCCCAACGGCGCCTGCTTAAGACTGTGCCCGATCAATGTGCCACGCACCGGCTTTATGCCCATGGCCTCCATTGCCCTGATGTCTTCAGCGTCTCTGGCATACTGGGTGAGGTTGTTGTAGCCCAGTCGGCGCGCTATTTCGATTTGCATCTTCTCAAGGCGTGAAGGATTCTTAAAATTCGCCTTATCGTGATGGTTACGTCCCATATTCTGCAGGGATGCAAACCACATGTACCGGCATTTCTCATAAGGCGCTCCGGGCTCGAACCCGATACTGTCAAGCTGCGCCTGGGCAGCCTCCTCGAGTGTCCAGATACGATGGGGACCGGATGGATCGATTGGTATGAGAAAGCCCTGTGTCGGCAACTTGGGCTCCACGCTCAAGGACACCCCGACGCCGAAAAAAGTCAGATCCGGATCCGATACATCTACTTTACGAACGACTTCTTTCTGCGGCCCCCGCGCCAGTTCGACGATGAAGCCCTGGTTCGCAGCTTCCTTACCGGGGGCCCGAACCGCCGGCTGGTCACCTTCAGACGCCACGCCGTAGATGACGCTGCCCAGTTCACGGCAGCCCACCAGATTCGTGAACTTCCCAGGGCTCAACAGAAGAGGCTTCTCTATGTCGTTCGCATCAACTCTCCACAGCCCGCCGGATTTTCCCGCGGCAAAAATGTGACCGTTCCGGTTCTCGCCCTCTGCCCAGTCCTTCCACAAGATGCTGTACGTCGTGTTTCCTGCTTTGGTAAGGGCTGCCGTGTGCCAGACGTTGTCTTCACCCTTCCAGCACTTGTCTATACCGCCGCCTGTCTTGGCGCCGAACACCGTATGCGCCATGAACGTCGCTGCATCACCGACAGCATATCCATCGTCACCGGTGATGGAATTGTACACTGTATCGTTGATGTGCGCCGGCAAATCCAATAACTCGGGATCGCCGGCCCAGGTGAAGTAATCCAGGCCCTTCGGGCCGGCGCAATAGACCATCTGATAGTATCTACCAAACGCCAGATCCGTGTATAACTTGTCCGGCTCATAAAGGCCTGAAGGACCAGCGGTATGATTCCACGTTTCAAGCCCGCAGTTTTTCCTGTCCCCGCCCTGGTAGTAATCGTCTGCAGTCGCCGGTGCTGCGAACATCAGGGGCTGGAGCGCCTCGGGTGACAAATCGGAATAGTGCCTGGTGCCCGCGTTTGCCAGATTGGTTGTGGTCCACTTCCCTTCCCCAAGGCTCATTACATCCAGGCCGCCGGCTGCTTTCGCACCGAAGGCTACGCCAGATCCCGCTCTGTAGCCGACTACCCGGTTGTACGCGGTGTCGCTGATACTGGTAAAGATCCAGTTGCCGCTGCTGCCGTCTATGACATCTATTCCGCCGCCGGGCCGGGCGCCGAAGAAGTACTTTTGAGCCCTGTCATGGGCGCTGCCGAGATCGGTGTACTTAGTCTTGCTGATCTGTTCTATCGTCCCGGCGCGGGTGTCTATCCTGATCAACCCCGCAGCCTCGACATCGTACGGCGCGTACATCGCCCCGACGAACACCCCGATCAGATCATTCGTCTCCGGTTTTTTCGCAGGAATATGGACACCGATATCCGTCCAGTCGCTGCTTTGTCCGGGTTCCAGCCAGTGGCCCACCGTAGGCATGCGTTTTTGTTCACCGCCCCGGCCTATATAGATTGTGTCTCCGCCTCCCGGTATGCCAACAGGATTGACGTACACACGAACGCACAGCCGGTCATGTGCATCTGCAGAGTTGGTTACCCGCACATGCCAGAGATCCGGGTCAAGGCTTTCGTATCCCGCTGCGTTTTGTGCAGCTATGATACAGACTGCGGTCACCAGTGCCAGCGCTGAGATGAAACGCCTCATAATGCTTCTCTCCTTCCACATGGTTCCGATCCTTTCGGATTAATTGTTTTGCTGAATGAATCTAACTTGGGCTGCAGTTCACTCAAGGGAAAACTGGCTGAATCTCAACACGCAGATGAAGATGCTTCTGGAGACAGTCGGCGACATCGTCTTCGTCTAACTGGCAAGGGCCGGCCTACAAAACGTTCCCGTAAATCCATTCCCTTGGAAAGCGCGCGAGCATGAGTTTGGCATGACGGTTGTTTTCCTCTTTTTTGCAACGAAGCTCGAACTACATTGACCCGCAACACGACAACCGCACCGATCCACCGGCTGCGGGCCGGCGCCAAGCACCGCGCGTCTCGGTGTTCGGCCCAAAAAAGCACGTAGATGATTGGATCCAAAATGGCACACGGCAATGAACAACCACTCATCCCGGATCCAAACTTTCCACTTATTCAGCTTCCAGGCGAGTACGACTCTCACCGCAGCACAAACTGCCTCCAGCTCAGCGAAGGGGAGGCGTACAAGCTGATCGATGCCGAGGGCCCCGGCTGCGTTCGGCATTTCTGGATCACCACGTCTGGAACGTCTGAGCTCGAAATAGAAATCATCTGCGATGGCGTTCAGCAGATTCAGATGATGATGTCCCAATTCTTCGGCGTCCTACTGGGAAAGGAATTCTATCGCATTGAATCAGCCGCGATCAATCTCCTGCCGCAAAACGGGTATAATTCATACTTTCCCATTCCCTTTCAGTCCTCCTGCAGGATAATCCTGCGCAACACAGATCCGAAAACGGCATCGATCTGGTCGATGGTCAATTGGCAGAAGTATGACAGTAAGGTCTCACTGACGCCATACCGGCTGCATGCCCTTTTCAGCGAAGAAAAACCAGCGGCACCGCTGGGAACTACTCTGCTTGGTGCAATTGACGGCAAAGGATTCGTCGCGGGGATGTTCCACGCCATCGTACGTCATGACCACTGCGATATGATCTGGCATACCGGAGGGGATACGTGGCTGATCGATGGAGAAACCAACCCACATGTCCTCAGGGGGATTGGAAGCGAGGACGTCTTTGGCCATTCCGGCGGTGTGTATAAAGACTTGAGCCAATGGATGGGCGGTGTTCATGTACTTGGCGAGGGTGATGATTGCTCGGAAATGGTGGCTTATCGATTCTTCGGCATGGACAGCGTTGTCTTCAAGTCGTCCATGGTTCTTCGTTTCGGGACACGAGCCAACGACGTCGAGAACGTCTTGTACTACTACAAGGCAATCGGCACGGACGTGGTCGAGGTCGAATCCCCTGAGACATGGACGCTTTCCGGCCCGTTTGACGTTTCAGACTACAAGCGTTTCGAGCAAACGCAACTTCCGTCGGAAGTGGCGAAGGGCACGCCTGGAGAGTGGGACTGGGGAAACCGAAAGTTGTCCACCGTACAGATGGAACCCGAACACACCTGGGTTGATTTCGCGCGCTGGTTTCGCAGAAACGAGATAGGCAACACAGGCACCCAGCCCGACAACTGTGCCGCCTATGCAAGCACTGTGATCTCGTCCCGAGAAGAAAGAAACGTGATACTTCGCCTTGGCTTCGACGACTGGCTGAAGGTGTGGCTGAACGGAGGACCGGTCTCAACGTTACAGCACGATACCGGTTTTAAGGCAACCGAATTGCCG
>DPYP01000379.1:762-15037 GCA_003545375.1 Lentisphaeria bacterium | reverse complement strand
CCGGAAATCAAATTGCCTATCAGTTACCCTCCAAAACAAGAAGTTCGCTGCACAAGCTGCCTGGTTGGAATTAGCCTCCAAGCTTAACGGTTACCTTTTGGCCGCCGCGGCCGAACGTCCTCCGGTTTACGCCTTTCCGTCTGTTCGAACAATTGCATTCGAAGAAAAGCCGAGCAGGTATCGTAATGTCGGTGACATTTTTTCGGCCTGCGCCGCCGAAATCAACGGTCGAAAATCGGAGTACGGTTTGACCCACGACCGGCAGAAATAGCAGATCGCCGCACGCCGCGGTGTGTCAGTGATGTTTTGTCCCGGCTTATGCCACAAGCTCGAATACCAGAGCGCCATCGACCCGGCGGACCCGGTGATGGCGACTTCACCGTCCATTTCGCC
Source organism: Lentisphaeria bacterium (assembly GCA_003545375.1). Lineage (GTDB taxonomy): Bacteria > Verrucomicrobiota > Lentisphaeria > JABSQK01 > CAJWLW01 > CAJWLW01. The sequence continues at coordinate 14,644 of DPYP01000379.1, read as the reverse complement.
CTGTTTCCACTGCGGTTTCTTACGCGACTTATGACTGCCCGGGACGACCCGCGTCGCCCCGTTCTCAAGTGTGAAATCGTCGACCATCCAGATGCTTTGCAACGTCAACGGTAATTCCGGTAACGGTTCCGGTAATTGGCCAAGTGGTATGTCAACGTGCCAGGCACCGTTGTCTGTATGCGGTCCGATGCTGTTGAAAGTCATATCAGACAGCACGCAATCATCACCCAGAACGCTGCGTGCCAGTTGGAGCAGCAGCGGATCTTCCAGAAGCCGCGCAAAGATCGGTTCGGTCGGTGGCACCGAACTGGCGTAGACAGTGCTGCCATGACCTTCGATCTCCGGGCGCGGAAGAAAATTCTTCAACACGCGCTCGATCGGCACCGGCCACGGCGTGCCGTGGTTCTTCGCCCGATTGTAGCGCATCAGGCGCAGGACGCGATCCAGCTCACTTGCCGGTGCCGTCGAATACATTTCGCGCACATACGTTTCGATTGCTTCATCGTCAGCGTGTGAAGGGCCGTCCCCCGGATCGTACGGCGCCGTGCGCTGCCGCTTGAATTGCGTCTCCATCGCTGTTCGGAGCACCGCCAACTCGTCCGGGTCCAGCAATCCTTCGATCACCGTGTAGCCGTCCAGATCGAGTTTCTCGATAACGGTCTCCACGTCAATTGACTGGCCTGCAGTTGTCATGATCACCGTCTCTGGTGTTAAGAATCTTGGTCTTCTGGCATGGAGGCAACGTAAACGGGCGCAGCAGCAGATGCAAGGTAACACCATTGGACCGGGCAATCGCAAACATCCTGGACAAGATTCACTCGATCCGGAATCAAACCGTCGATGATAACACTAATCAGCTCAAACCTGAGTAAGAACAATATTCGTGTAAATTCGTGTCCATTCGTGGTTCCTCCCAGCGCCTCCGCGTCCTGCTGTATAGCAGGAGAATTGTTCCACAGCTGAACGGTTACAAAACAATCATCGCTCCACCGGCACAAGGCCGGATGGGGGCGAGAGAGCTAAACGCTTATCCGGCCTACAACAACCCGTCGTCCATGCACCATTTCAGCGCCAACTCCAATCCGTCTTCCATGGTGTACTGCGGCGCATACCCGAGGATCGTTTCGGCCTTGCGCATATCGAAGCTCATGTGCTGCATCAGGAATCCCAGCCACCGCTCCGAGACCTGCTCGGGACGGCGCTTGACGAGTTCCTCCCAGGGCACATATTCAGGCGTGGATGTGCTGTTCAGGATCTCTTTGGCAGCGCTGAAATAGAGGTCAAGTGTGAGCGCCTTCTTGCTGGAAATATTGAATATCTCGCCCGCGATTTCCTCGCCCTTGCCCACGGCCTTCACGAAAGCGGTGGCCAGGTCTTCGTTACATCCAGCTTGCAGGAGCACTTCGCCCGTTCCCGGAATCTCAACCGGTTTTCCTTCCTTCATCAGTTTGAAGTATTCGATGTTCCGGTTGCCCCAGAGTTCGAGCGGCACACGCCCGGTGCCGACGATGCACGTCGGTCGAAAGATCGTCGCCGGAAAGCCGTCTTTTTCCCACAAATCCAGGGCATGTGCGTCCCTCTGGCATTGTTCAAAGAAATTGTGCGGCGTTTCTTCACGCCACGGATGGTTTTCATCAGCCGGTAAATAGAGAAGCGGCGTGTAGGAGCCGGTCGATCCGCATATCATATAGTGCTCGATCCTGCCACCGAAGTGTTTGTGGGCCAGGTTGACGTCCCGCATGCCCGGAATGCTGTCGATGACGACATCGAACTCCCGCTTTGCCACAACGGACTCATAGAAGTCCTCGTCGTGCTTATTGCCCGTGATAAACTCCACGCCATCGAGCGGAACCCGGTAACGGGTATTCTTCCCTGTCGTTACGCCCGTTGTCTCGTACCCTGCGTCGACGCATCCCCGAGCAACGCGACCGCCGATTTCACCGGTAGCACCGAATACCAGAACTTTCTTCATACTGTTTGACCTCCTCCTTTATTTGCTTTTTTGCGAATCATTTCTCCAAGGTTACAACAATTCGAGGTAGCGCGCCGCTCCGCGTCGCGTGTTCCGACACGGAGTGGCGGCCTACCCAGCCGACGCGAAAAATACAAATTCCTATACGATCACTGGTAGGAATTTTGATTTTCGGGTGTGCGGGGAAGGTAGACTGGGGTGGGTGTGAATGCAAGAGTTGGAGGGGGTGAGAACGCGGGCAGCAGGGCGTGGTTGGCTGCGCTCGGGTTGACAGTGGGTCACGCGCCGTCGGCGAGTCGTCAAGCAGTGTGCAGTGGTCAACGATCCGGCAGATGATGTCGGGCTGGTCTCGGGTGAGGTTGCCGACTCGAGACCCTCGCGACACGCCGGTGTGCGGATGCAGTCAGAAGTGTCTGAATTCGAGATATTTGCACATCGATCGAGATTCTGGCTGCCACGCCATTCGTTTTGGCGGCCGGGCGCCTTGCAGTGGCCCATCGGGTCGTTCGGGCGTGTCTTGAAGGCGCGCTGGACTAGCGCATGGACTCCCACGAGTCGCTGGTGGGCACGCAGATCTTCCGGGTCACGCGGCGGGCGGTGATCCCGGTGACGTCCTGACGGCGGCTGCCCGGACGACGTGCTTCACGTGGTTGTGATGTCCCTCACTTCTCGCTGAGCCGCGATGATCTCATCCTCCCATGTCTCGCTGTCCGTATCCGGTATGCGGCCGTCGTGTTCCATGGCTGCGAGCACGCGAGTGACTCCGGCCTTCAGCGAGACGCAAGGCCGAAACTCGGGCACATCCCGCAGCAGTTTCTGGTTGCAGAAGTAGTTGTGGAACCAAGTGCACCACCGGAACCGCTCGGGGGCGATCGCCTTCAGATCCTCAGTGGGCACGCCGACGAGTTCGACTTCCCGTCCGATCACTTCCATCGCCGTGCGGTGGTAGTCGGCCCACGTGACAAAGCCCGTGGGCACCATGTTGTAGATCTGCCCGACGCACCGCGCTCTACCCAGCATGTGTGCAAAGCATGGAGCAGCATCGTCGACGTGCAGGAACTGTTGTATGGCGCTACCATCACCGGCCACAATGATGGGCTTGCCTTTCCGAATGCGGTCGATCCAGCCAAACTCGTGCGCCACTTGTCGAATCAAGCCGAGCTTCGGACCATACGTGGCGGAGGGCTTGACGATCGTGACGGGGAAGGCCTCACGGTGATACGCATCGAGAAAAGCGTTATCCGCGGCGATCTTATTGCGCCCGTAGGATCCGTACGGCCCGTCCGGCTGGAGCGGATGGTCCTCGCTCACAGGCACCCACAGACAGCCATTCCCGTAGGTGGCCACCGACGAACACATCACAAAATGGCCGATCTCGCGAAACGCCCGAATGTCGCTCCGAGCCTGATCCGCGTTGAAGCAGACCATGTCGATGGCGGCGTCGAACCGTTCCCGCTGCATCGTTCGCTCAAACGATTCTTCGTCCGTGCGATCACCGACGATCAGTCGCGCGCCGTCAGGAAGTCCGGCGGTCACGCCGCGGTTGAAGCAGACGACGTCGTGCCCGAGTTCGAGGAGCAGGCGAACGATGCTCGTGCTGATGTTTCCCGTGCCGCCAATGACGCAGACTTTCATGGGACCGTTTCCAAGCAGACTTTCGTTCCCCAATTGGACTTCGACACGATGCCGAATGTAGTCGTCCTCATGGTTCCGTGCGATTTGGATTGCTTGTGGTACAAGATGGGTAAGTTCTTCTGGATAAGCAGATTCATCCAATACCAACCTGGCGATTATCGACCGTCTGACATTGAGATCCGTATTTTGATTGATGCCGGTTGACCCGGTTGCTTTGCTTGCATGAAGCTGTTGACAGTACCCGCATTGTGTAAGAATCTGAGCCGTCTATTCTCGAATATACGGACAGATTCGGGAATTATCAATAGCACCGATAATACCAACTTTCCAGATATAGAAGCGGTTTGCTGGTTTCTCACTATTTTCGGTTATGAATTCAAACCCGACATTTGATACGCTGCTGACCACCTTCCCGGTGCCGGCCGACGATGCCATCTCGTATCGCCCGGCAATTTTCTGGGCGATGAACGATAAGCTGGAGCGTCCAGTGCTTGAGGCACAACTCGACGGTTTCGCGAAGTGCGGTTACGGCGATTCATCGGGCCATAAGCCGGTCAGGAGATATAGATGGAAGAGCATTCAGAACGAGCAACAAACGCGCAGAACAGGCCAGTGACCGGCGAAAATATACCGTCAGACCCTGAGGTCCTGGCAACACCGAAGCGACGACGCTTCACTGCCAAGTACAAGCTATCGATCGTAACAGAGGCAGCGGGTTTCGTAAAGCCAGGCTCAATTGGTGCATTGCTGCGTCGCGAGGGGCTGTATTCGTCACACCTGACGAAATGGCGTCGTCAGGTCGAAGCTGGTGAGTTGGCTTCGACAACGGGTCGTAAGCGAGGGCCAGCGGCAAAGCTGGTGAACCCGATGGAGAAGGAAATTAAGCGTCTTGAGCGGGAGAAGCGGGCGCTTGAACGAAAGCTCAAGCAGGCCGAGCTGGTGATTGAATTCCAAAAAAAATTTTGCGGAGATACTGGATCTGGCGAAAGAGAACGAAGACAGGCAATAGCAACCGTGCGTGACCGTCCAAAGGGTGTGGGCATTGCGATGGCTTGTCTGGCGTTGGCGTTGTCGATCGCGACCTTTTATCGGAGCCTCCGACCTGCGCGGAACACACCTCGGCCGTCGCCGGCACGCAAAATCGGCAAGGATGTGCGTGAGCTGGTAATTACCCGTAGCAGCGGTGTCACCAATTCCCGAAAATGATGGTCGCTGGGGACACGTAGATAATATCGCGCCCATCCTGTTCCTCGATCGCATCCACAGCGGCCAGCCGGACTGCCTGGTCAGGGTCCTCAATCGCCATCTTCGCGAGAATAATTGTTTGGCTTCGGTAATGGTGTTGGCGAGCGACTGCTGGCCAGAGAAGTGCCCAAAGCCCTGAATAATTTGTCGGCAAAGGGTGACTGATTGATGGGTAGATGTATCATAAATCATACATCATTTTGATCAGCTCAATTCCGAGGGCCATTCCGCCAGATACACGCCGTGCTTTTCCCCCGGCCAGCCGGCGTTGAAGATCACGCCGCTTTGATCGGGCAGCACAAAAGGGTAGGCAAACGGGCCGCGAGGGCTGAACGCTGTTGTGGTCGGGTAGGAGGCGATGATGTGCTCGTTCCAGCTGTGGCGAAGGGTCTCGATCTCCACGGCGAACAAGTTGTCGAAGCCAGGCGCACCGGCGCAGACGATATAGCGTGAATCCGGGGTCACCTGCATGTGCCCGCCCCAGCGGCCTGGCGGATACTTCGCCGCCAGGTCCTCGCCGGTCCGCCAGTCGGTCGCGCTCAGCCACCACTCCAGATCGTAATGGTTGAAGTCCGGACCGATCTCAAACGCATGCGGGGTCAGATAGCTGACGATCCGGTTACCGTCGGGCGTCCACAGGTAATGGTCGCGGGCACCGCCCAAGGTGGCGGGCCGCATGGCCTCCTCCGCCAGCGGCACCGGTTGGTCGAATGTGCCGTCGAGCTTGCGCAGGTGCATAACCTGATCGACGTAGCGCGCCGGTGACGGCCAGCGGTCATACACGTAGAGGTCCGGATCCGTGGGGCAGCCCTGGATATGCGGGCAGAAACAGTCGTCTGTATCGAGCACGATACGCGGCGGCTGATCGGCGCACAAGAGGTAGTGCCTTGACCTGACAGGACCATCGTACGGGGTGCCGCGCGAGAAGAAGGCAATGCCGCGCAGGCCGTCTGAAAGCAGGGTGCTGCAACTATCCAGATCCCATCCGTTGACACGGATCGAGGCGACTTCACAGGCTGCGCGCATATCCCATAACAGCGCCCGTTGCCGGCCCGGCCGTCGGTCGAGGACGCAGGCGATTTGGGTGTCGTTGTTGACTTCGGTCACATCGAGACCGGCCGGGAACGGATGGGTGGTTTCGCCAGTTGCCAGATCGAGCAGCAGATAACCCGCCGCGCCGACGTCCGGAACAGCGCCGTGACTCAGCACCACTTTGCGGCCGTCTTCGATAAAGCAGCGGAAATGATGGTACTGTGTTTCCCAAATTTGTTCAGCGGCATCGTCGCCACGGTTGTAGAGGCACAGCACCCGCATACCGGTGGGATCGGTCCAGCCATCGAAAACCTGTGTCGCCTGCTCGAAGAGTGACGGCTGCCCGGACGCCTTCATCATACCCCCGGCGCCTGTTCAAGCAGGATACAACTGAGCGGTGGCAGGGTTACCGTTAGTCCGCCGCCGTCGGTTTTTCGTGCCTCTGTATCCAGGTCCAGCGCTGACCGGTGCTGGCGGACGACGTTATTGTACGCCTCATCTCGTTTCCAAATATTGAGAACCTGGGTAATGGTCTCAGCTCCGTAGCCTTGTGACGATGACTCATCGCGGCCTGCGGCTTCAATCCTGGCAATTCGATCCATCCCATCGAGAAGTTCTTTGACGTCGCTCTGCTCCAGGACCTTGCCATAGTTCAAATAACCGTTCTCATCCCAAAATCGGACTTGTTCGTCGCTAATCATCCTCAGCTCCATTTGCTTCACGTGGCAGGTACGATCGGGAGTCCCCGCGAGATTTGTGAATTATTCAGGCTAATTTTAGAGTACTTTTTGAGTTTGACAAGCGGCTTCGATCAAAGGAGGTCGGTGCGTTTCTGTACTCAAGAAACCATTGACAGCTTCGATGCGATCTTCGTCGTTGATTGCCCGGAGGCGTTCGGAAATTCTGTTTGGACCTGGAACATATCCTATTTTTCGAGTGCTGAACTTGATACCAATGAACCCGATAAAAATTCCTTTTACCCCTATCACCATCCCGGCTTCACAGCGAACGCCTATTACATGGATGGACACGTCCACAGTTTCAAACCGATGTGGCTGGGCCACGATCGCAACTTTACATCGCTCTACAGTCAAACAGCGCAAGAAGCTGAAAACTGAGACGTTGATGCTGCGATCGCCCGATCGTGACAATCCTACCAGCCCGGGATCACCGGTGATACATAGCGTGTAACCGTCTTAAGCGGCGCCACCGTCGCCTGCAGGTACTCACGACGGTAGAACGGGTAGACAGAAGGTGATGCGTTCTGCGGCGTCAACTCCGTCACCGTGTTTCCCCTCATACGAATGGTGTAGAGGGTTTCCTCCGCTGTTGCCGTGTACGCCGTCCGCGTAATGACCTGCTCAACCATCGGGAAGCGCAGCTCCACGATGTCTCCCGGACAGATGTCTGTGAGGTCGATGTAGTGGGAGACCGATGGCGGGGAAATCACCGCCCCATTCAGGAAACAATCGAGCCGCCGGCGGCTCACCCACGGTGGAATACGCACGGAAATTCGATTTGCTGTCTTATTTCGAATGACCACTTTGCCTTCGTACGGCAGGTAGCTGTGGAGATCGAGCCACGGAGCCGAGCGATTAAGAAAAAGGTTGACATGGGCATGCCCGTCGTTGCAGCGGGTGATGGCGTCCCACGCCATGTACAAACCCCGCGCCGCGTTGGCGGTGCAACATTGCATGATCCAATGGCCATGCACCCCGTCGGCCTGCATACTGGCCCAGAAGATGCCGAGAGCTCGATCAACAATGTCATCCCCGAGGTAATCCTGCCCGGGGATCTGCCCTGCCTTCATTTCCGGCCCGCGCTCAGGAGCATGCCTGACAATACGCTCGACAAGCTCCCGGTCGGTAAGTTGTGCCTCCACCAGATGGTTGCGAATTACACGGTCGGCATCCTCCCAGTAATCGCCGTAGCCCGCTTCCGACAGCTTTAAGGTCAGCGCCACCAGGTCGCCAAGAAAACAACCTTCCATCAAGATCGGATCTGTGGCATTGTGGGTTATCTGCTCAGCCGTGGCTTCGGCGCCCATGAAGGTGGGGATGTAACCGATTTCCGGAATACCGAATGACTTCATGTATTCGTATGAGCAGCGGACAAAATCACAAGCAGACGCGTCGTTTGCCACGATGCCGTACTCCAGTAAGCCACGCAAAGCGATAGCACGAGCATGAAAATGGGTGTCCACATGCCCATGCTCCCGACCATTGCCCGAAGGCACGTCGACGAAACCGCTCCAGAAGCAGGGCTTCATCACGAAGCGCGCCAGCTTGCCGGCGAACGCGAGTGCCTGCTCATCACCGCTGCATGCCGCCCATCGGCAAAGGGCCCGGATTTGACCGCCGTGATAGGCTATAACGCTGCCTTCGCCGCCTTCATGATCGGTGCTGGGCTCATCGGTTTTACGCCAACCTGAACGTGGGTAGCTGAAGGCACTGCCGAAACCCCCATCGGGATAGTATGCATAATCGTCCTTCTCGATGGCAACCCGTTCGATACCCCGGGACAATCGGCTCAGGGTTGCGTCATATTGATCGGTGCACTCCAGAGTGCGGCGGGCGAGCAGGGCAAGCATAAGCGTAGCGGAACCGACAATCGTACCGACGTCCTCAGGTTCCACTGAATAGGCGTGGACGTGCTGATCCGCGTGCCAGGGCCGCTTCGGATCGTAGACGATGTACATCAATCCGTCATCCGGCGAGATGCAGCGTACCTGGTAATCCAACATCTGGGTCTCGATGCCGGTATGTCTGTCGCTGCCGCACATGCAGCGCATCTGCGGGATTGCCTCGGAGAATTTGGGCGTACAATCCCAGTCGCAGCCGCGGTGCCGCATCATCGGCGGTTGGTGGCAAAAGTGGACCTCAAAATACATCAACGCTTCATTGTCGGGGTCCACTGTATTGCACATCCCATCCAGGGCGAGTTCGCCGCGCTCGACCAAATCGAGTGTGTCCGGTACGGTGTCCTGGTAGCGTTCCCCGCCATACGGGGGGTCGTTTTTAGTGGGCGCCGCGTGATCAGTGTTCGCTTGTAATGGTGCACCCTCTCCCGGCGCACCCTCTCCCTCTCTCGGATCCATCGCTGATCCCCGATTGTACTACTATCTTAGTTTGCCTGCATCTTAAACCAAGGAACCATAATCCCACTTGGCGCTACGCGCAATCACTTCTCAGGGCTGCCATAGCGAAGACGGCGCCAATACCGCGATGCGCTGCTTCACCATTATCCGAACGCTTGAGCAAAACGACATCCCCGTCAAGCCCTACCTGCTCGCCTGGTGCGACGCCATCGCCCGCCACGGCGGCCAACCGCCCGACGACCTCGAGTCATGGCTACCCTGGCAACTCGCCGACTACGTCAAGCAGCGTATCGACCACTTCTGGCGCGCTTGAGCCCGCCGCATCCGCCGCACACGCCGGCCACTACGTCGCCCGACGAGTACTTACCTTTTTTTCCCCTTGTAGTTGACACGTTCCGCTGGTCACGTAGAATATGCCATGAAAAACTCCCCGAAGTACCTCGCTATGTTCCTTCTCGTCACCGCCCTTGGCACCTTGCCCTCTCTGGCGGCTGACAACACTGACCAACGTGGCGCTCAAGCCCAGGCCTACCGCGCCGGCAACGAACCGGTGCTCGCCAATCCCGACGGTTCCATCATCGCCGAGGCAGAGGAGTTCCGCATCGGGAAGTCCGCCTGGCGCGCCAGCGAATGGGGCGAGAACTATTACGCCGCGACGTTCGCCAACTCCTTCCTCAGTCGCAAGGCCTTCCTCCAGGCGCCGGAGCAGTGCGACACCGCGACTGCGACCATCCGCGTCAATGTACCCGCTGCCGGACGCTACGTGGTGCTGGTACGTTACGAGGCGACTTATCGCTTCGAGACCCAGTTCAAGGTGAAGGTTCAACAAGCCGGTAAGACGCTGCTCGACCAGCTCTACGGAGCGCGCGACAACGTCAAAGTGTGGGCATTCAAAACGGGTAAGGACAGCAGTAACTTGAAGAAGGAAGTCGCCTGGGCCTGGGGCGCGGTGGAGAATACCGTCTGGGAAGGCCACAATGCCGCGGTGACGCTGGCGAAAGGCATCGCGACAATTTCACTGACGGCCGGAAAACAGCCCTCGCCGGCAGCAAAGCGCAATATCGACTGTGTCCTGCTGACCACGGATGAAGCCCATGTCAAACACCAGCTGGCGAAAGCGACACGCCTGCCGTTCGACGGCATGCTGACACAGGCTGGCGATGTCTGGCTGCGGGTGCAGAACAAGAGTGCTGCGCCGCTCACGCTCACGGTCCCGAAATGCCGCGAACACTCGCCCTACTGGGTCCACATCCGTCGTTGGAAGAACGTCGTCGTCGCTGCGCCGGCCGGTAAGACAACGGAATGGGTGGACGTCGGCGGCCTCCTCGACACCTTGAACGACGGCCAGTGGAGCCTGACTGCCAAAGGCGAAGCGCTCGACTACACCGTCGAACTTGGACTCCGCAACGCCGCCGGGAAAATTGCGCGGATCGCAGATTTCGCTGGGACGGCTAGCACGCTCAATCTCGCCTACGACGGCGACACCCGGTACAGCAGTCAGGTGCGTGACCAACGGGACGTGCTCAGGGACCTGATGGCGTATCTGAGGGCACAACCGCTTCGCGGCAAACGGCCGACGCTGACACCGATCTACTGCGAGACGTTCTCGAAGGTGAAAGGTGACGATGCCTACAACGCCGCGGTCGACGAATTCATCTCGCTCTATAACCTGGAGCTGACGGGCCGAGATGCGGGCGCTCAAGAAGGCTTCTCGCGGCGCGGCTTCGTCGATGTGCGGAGTGTCGCGACACCCGATCTGGCAGCCAAATGCATCGCCTACGGTGACAGTGCGAAGCAGATCGAAGTCGTCAGTCTCGGTGACGAAATCGGCCTCAAGCGACCGAGCGGGAAAACGGTGACCGAGGACTTCCGCACCTGGCTTAAGTCAGAGGGCCTGACGCCCGCAGATGTCGACCCAACCGCCGGCGGTGACTGGGAAAAGATCGTCTTCGGTCCAGGGGCTGCGGTGGCCAAGCCGCGTCTGTACTATTGGTCGGAGAAGTATCAGAACGCATACGGCATCGCCGCCATCAAGGAACGCACAGACATCATTCGCAAATACCTGCCCAATGCCGGCATCGGCGCGAATTTCTCGCCGCATCACGGCTTTGCCCGCCAGGCCTACATCGGCGAGGTCTACAAGTGGGTGACACTGTTCCGCAAGGAAGGCATGACGATGCCGTGGAGCGAAGACTACATCTGGCAGCTGCCCGTCGGCTCGCAGCAGATGAATTTCATCAACCTCGATCTGTCCCGTGCGGCGATCCGCGGCATGGACGGGATGCGGATCCATTACTACGTCATGCCGCACTGGCCCGGCAACACGCCAATGCAGTGGCGGCGCCAGTTTTACGGCGACCTCGGGCATGGCATGAAGGATGTTAATCTCTTCGAGTTCCGGCCGGTACAGGTGGCCTACACCGAGAACCACGTCACCCACAACCCGATGTACGGCGAGATCCTCAAGTCGTTCTATGAGCTCGGGCAGTTCGAGGATATCGTTCAGAAAGGCGCAGTGCGCGGCGGTACGGCGGCACTGTGGTTCAGCGAGGTGTCCGACGCCTGGCGCGACAATCAGGGCAGCATGAGCGCCGCCAAGCGGTCGATGTACACCGCCATCCTGCATCAGCAGCTGCAGCTCGACTTTGTCGTCGATCAGGACGCTACCGACGGGATCCTCGCAGAGTACAAGGTCCTCTACGTCACGGATCCACATTTACACTCGGCATCGGCGGCGGCGATCGCGGCCTGGGTGAAAAAAGGCGGCAGACTGCTGGCTACGGCCGGCGCCGGGATGTTCGACGAGTACAACCAACCGAACAAGGTGTTCCGCGAGCTCCTCGGCGTCGACCAGAGTGCGCTGGAGGCGCCGGCGGCGAAACAGATCGGCTATATCAAGCAGGATCTGCCATTCGTCGACCCGGTCGATACGGTGACGTGGAAGCACGGCGACAGGACAGTGGCCATTCCTGCCTTCGGTGCCTGCAGTCGGTTCGCCGTGAAGGGCGCAGAAGTCATCGGCACGTTCAGCGACGGCACGCCGGCAATCAGTCGTCGCGCCGTCGGCACCGGCACGGCAATCTATTGCGGTTTTCTGCCGAGTCTGAGCTACTATAAACCAGCGACGCCGGCGCGCCCCGTCGATCGCGGATCAAGCGATGCCTCGTTCAGTCACTTTATCCCCACCGCCTTCGACGCCAACGCCAGCGCCCTCATCGCGCTGCCGGCCGCCGGCGTAGCCCGTCAGGTCACCTGCTCCAATCCCTTGGTCGAAGCCAAGATCATTCAGCACAAGGAGGGCAGCGTGATCACTCTCGTCAACTGGAGCGACGGGCCGGTTGAGGATCTCACGGTCACGGTCAACGTTCGGACTCGCAGCAGCAAAGCGTATCTCGCCAGCGGCGCTCCGGTCACCGTTGTCAGCAAGAAGAAACCTGCCGTCTTCTCTCTCTCGCTCGACGTCGCCGATGCGCTCGTGCTGCCGTAGCGCTTGCCTGTGGGAGGCAGCCTCTGGCTCCCACATTCTCTGGACGAACCCGCCAGTAGGACTATAGTACAACCGGAAAGGCGCGAAAATTGCGCCGCCGGGAACGTTTCGATCGCCGGCGCACTCTATAAAGAAACAGCCACATCCCGCCCACGGAATGGTCCCGACGCCGCTTCCTGCTGGCGGCTGCGGCAGGTGCCGCGCTGCCGGCCGTACGTTCTGCGATGGCGCTGCCGGCGATGACTGGCATCGATGGCAGCGAGTTCATGCTGCCGGCCGGCCGCACCTATCTCAATAGCGGCTCACTCGGCCCCACGCCCCGCACCGTTTACGAGGCCGCGGTGGCGGCATGGCAGCAACTGGAGCAGGATCCCGTCTCTCAAGGGTTCGGTCCACTGTTGGAGAAGATGGAAGAGACGCGCCGCGGTGCCGCCAAGTTCCTTGGCTGTGAAGTCGACGAGATCAGTCTGACGCGTAACACCACCGAGGGCATGAACAGTATCGCTCAGGGTATCGACCTGCAGGCGGGAGATCGAGTACTGACGACAGACCAGGAGCATCCGGGCGGCGCCTTGTGCTGGGAGTACTTCCGCAAGTATCGCGGCCTGGGGATAGACCGCATCAAACTGGCGACGGGGGCGACGGACGACGCGATCCTCGCCCGGCTCGACAGTGCGCTGGGCAAGAAAACGCGTGTTGTCAGCCTCAGCCACGTCACGTTCACGACCGGGCAGCTCCTGCCGATAGAGAAGATCGCCCAACGCTGTCGTGCCAGGGGCTGTCTGCTGGTCGTCGACGGCGCCCAATCGGCGGGGATGCTGCCGGTGCGCCTGCGCGAACTCGGCTGCGATGCCTACGCGACAAGCGGCCACAAATGGCTGCTCGGCCCTAAGGGCACGGGGCTTCTCTATATTCGCCGCAGCGCCAGCGAGCAGATCCACCCGATGACGCTGTTCGCCGGCCCACGCGCCTATACGGGCGCAACAGGGACCCGGGATATGCCGTCGATCATCGGCCTTGGCGGCGCCATCCGTTTTCTCGACAACATCGGCAGCGACAGGATCCAGGCGCACGGGCTGTCGCTGCGCAAGCGTCTTGTCACCGGCCTGGAGAAGATCCCCGGTGTCGACATCGTCGGTCCGTCCAACAAAGCCGCCACCGCCATCGTCAGCATCCGCCTGACCGGCGATAAAAAGGCCCCGCTAATACGACGCGCGCTGGCGCAACAGCACGACGTAATCGTCAAACAGCTGCCCGCTCAGGTCCCGAACGGACTACGGATTTCACTGCACGTACACAACGACACCGCCGATGTCGATCGGCTGTGCGCGGCACTCAAGGCGGTACTCTGAGACTGTCGTGAGTAGTGAGTACCAATCATAGCCATCCCATAGCGTGGGGGAAAACGATTTAT
>DPYP01000379.1:0-404 GCA_003545375.1 Lentisphaeria bacterium | reverse complement strand
ACAACGGCGATTTATCTGATTTATCCAGTGGTACATCGTTGCAATGCCAAGAATCGTTATTCGCGGACGTCATGCTCGCAGGAAAAGCCTCGCCCAGGAAAGTCGTTTCCGGCAAATAGCTATGGGACAGCAACGGGACCACCTCGACTATGCTCCACGCCATCGCAAGCATATCAGCCAACCCTTGTGGGGTTCTGACTATGGGACAGCATCTTGTTCGCTTTCCCTCAGCGCGGCATCGTAATCCAACATGGTCATTTCGTGGACGGAAGATTTTGAGCGTGGGAAGCCATGAAAAACACCGAAATCAGCCACCTATGGGATGGCTGTGAGTCAGTGCCATTGATCACTACCATCTCGGGATCACCGGCGATACATAACGTGTCACCGTCTTGAGCGGCGCG
>DPYP01000067.1:0-3416 GCA_003545375.1 Lentisphaeria bacterium | reverse complement strand
ACGACGACGCCGACGACAACGACCCCGTCAACGACGACGACAACAACACCGACTACCACGTCGACGTCAACGACGTCAACCACGACTGTCGTAACGACATCGACGACCACGCTCAGCGGCAACTGCCCCTGCAGCGAGATCGGTATCCTCAGTGCGATCTGTCAGGATGTCGAGAGCTTGGACCTGCACAGTGTCGAAGCCCTGAGCGACCTGATCCGATCCAAGGTCGAAGAAGCCGGTGCCGGCAATTGCACCCCGGCTGAAATGGAGACCTGCACACAGACGATCAAAACCAACATAGGTCTGTAAGGCAATAGCCGACAGGCACTGAAACTCACAAGCCCCCAACGGTTCACGCCGCTGGGGGCTTGCGTTTTTTAAAGAACAACATGCCCATTCAATTTTTCTTTCCTGCCGGCAAAGCGGATCGCGAGCTTCTACCAGGTGCCTTCCAGATCGAGTGCGCAGCGCAGACCGTAAAGCAGTTCACCCAGGTCGACGCCGCGAGCCTGGATCTGCTCGCCCGCAAAGCCCAAAACCCGTTTGACGGACTGATACTGCATGTCCGGCGAGACCATGGCGACTATCCGGTAGCCCTCTGCCGCCTTCATCGGCACGGAAGCGGTGAAAACGCCTGCACGCACAGTTACGTCCAGGTGATGCAGCAAAGTCTCCGAATTTTCACGGAATATCTGGAGTCGCACCACGGTGTTTTCCGGCAGGTTCGTTCTGCCGTCGACCCGCAAGGCATACGGCAACGCATCGGGCGTCTCTTCCGTCGGTGCAATCTTGAGAATCTCGCCGCCCACGGCGCAACGCCATCCCCCGCCCTGATCATTCGTCGTGGCCGATTCCGGCACAGTTGCTGGTGTGGCCGGAGTCACTATCGCCTCACACCGCACGCCGGACAGGAGGATATGCCCCTCGGCCCATCCACGCGTCTGCAGTTCGCTGCCATTGGGGCCGATCAAGTATGTGACGGGATAGCGTTGCTGGTGATGAACGAAATCGATTTGCAGCAACAACGGGACATTCACCGGCCATCCCTTAGCCGCCGGGGGTGTGATAGCTTTGTACAAGTGCCCGCGCACGACCCGGGCTTCAGAGGTCCGGACATTCACCAGATCATCGCGTCGCAGTACCCGCATCAGCAGCAGGCATGAATCCGGCAGGTTGGTGCGACCGGTGACGACAATGTCGCGTCCCTCCCGCGTCGCCGCAACCTCGAGATAAAATGGTCGCTCAGCCTCCTTCGAGCTCAGCCATGTCTGTTCCTCTGTGCGAAACGGTATCGGTCGGGTCCAGCTGCTCTGCTCCCCGTCGATGTTGCTGCGCATTCGCCACCAGTACTGCTGTCCCGGCGCCAGCCCGAAGCTCTGGCGCGCATGCGTGTACACCGTGCCGAAGCGGTCGTAGACGATGTGTTCGAAGTCGTCACCGGAACTGCTGACTTCGACATCGTAAGTCACGCTCTCAACTTCCAGAGCGTTCCAGTCGATGCGTATATCCGTGCCCATAGTCGCATGCCTGGTGGGGCGTATCGGAATCGGGACATGGTAGATCTTCTCACGCACGTACATCCGGACCACACATCCGATCGAGGCAAAAATCAGCACCAGCAGCACCGCACTTGGCCAGCGGCGCAGAGCCAGCTTCGGCTGCAACAGGTCGAAGAAAAACGGCGGCCACCGAAGCTTCCACTGGCGGCGCCTCGCCAGCCATGCAGCCAGCATGGAGAGCAATCCTGCAAAAAACGCCACCAGCATGATCGTCTTGCCCAGCGCCAGTTGGTTCGGCCCCCGATATCTGAACGTCACCTCATGCGTACCGGCCGGCAGGTGGACCGCAGACATTCCCGGCGCCGCTTCGACCAGCGGCAGCGTCTGGCCACCGGCGGTCGCTTCCCAGCCCTTGTAATAGGCCATCTTGAAGATGACGAACCCAGGTTGCTCCAACGTCACGGCCGCCGCATGATGGCTACGTCGCACGAACGTTTCCTGGGCCTCACCGTTGATTGTCGGCACCGCCATGAAACTGTCGAAATCGAACTGCTCGACGAACGGCAGATGCTCGCCATTGAACCCCTCCGTCAGCTCCTGGGCCAGGACACGGCCACCGGTGGCCGAAAAAGAATTGAGCTTCTCGATCGTCGGTCCAGGCATGTCCAAAGCATAGCCGAACACGACCACCCCCGAATATTGATCAAGATCGAGCTCCGCCCCCTGCAACCAGTCCGTACCGCCACGGATCATCTGCATGAAATGATCCGGCTGCAGTGCCAGCTTGTACTCCTCCAGCCACAATTCGCACAAACGCATCCATTGGTCGCGGTCATCGACAAGGACGAGCACGGGCTTGTTGCGGATGACCTTGAAGTAGTTGAACTGCTGGCGGACGCGCCACGCGACCCAGTGGCTGTTGTCCACGATACGGTCGGCGAAATCGTCGACCATCGTCATTATCTTGAGATTGGTGCGGTCGCAGAGTAGGAAACGTACGTTGAGCAGCTCGCACAGGTTCGGGTGCTCGGAAATATCTTTGCGGAATCGGTGATTGATCAGTTTGCTGCCACCGCCGACTTCGTCGGCAAAGAAACCGCTGATGATGTTGGTCTTGCCGCAGAGGGCCGGCAGGATCGTCAAATACGGCAATTCCTGTGGCGCCACCCTGCCCTGCGCCGACCCGTAGACCCGCCCTTGATCCGGATCCTCGCGGATCGCACGCACGGCCAGGTCGAATTCCCGATTGATCTGGACACGCTTGGATCGCTCAGTAAAGTCGCGGTGCTCAGTATCAATTGTCTGCGTCTGCACTTTGCGTTGCCCCACCAGCCAGCGATCACGCCATGGGCTGTACGCCAGTGCGGCCACAGCCAGCAGTGACAGCACCGTCGCCAGCGACGCCCCCAATCGCGGTCCACAGCGTCGACGCATGCAAAATGGCAACAGCGCAAGAACAAAGATCACCCCGGAAACCCACCAGACAGCAGTGCTGCCGGCAGCGGCATAAGCCAACCACACCAACACCACGACCGCGACAATGGACAACACGCCGACCGCAGCCATACGCCGACGTGTCGCGCTATGCGCCCCGGACAGATACCCCCCGATCAGCCAAAGCACCCCAGTAATCAACGCCGCACCGCCGACGCCCGCTGCCGCCACAGTGAAAACCTCCAGCAGGAAAATCTCATGGATGTATTGGAACTGCCCCTGCAACGGCAAATATTCGAGGACCGGCAGGTCGTCCGGGCCCAGAAACATCAGGAATGCCATGATCCAGGCTGTAAGGAACAGCAGATTGCGGAACTTTCGCCGCCACCAGACAGTCACCGCCAATCCCAGAAAGCATAGCGCTGTCAGGATCGGCCAGCGCTTGGTGAAGGTATTGTTCTGCCAGCCCCATTCATCCGGACC
>DPYP01000567.1:1760-4631 GCA_003545375.1 Lentisphaeria bacterium | reverse complement strand
CCGCCACCGTCAGGATGCTCCCATAATTGCGCGCCCGACAAATTAAGAAAATGGCGGCCTTCGACTTGTATCAGCACTTCCCCTGCCACATTGTAGCGCCGACTGTCCGGGAGCGAACCTTCGGGTCGTTCGGACGATCTAACGGAAGGCAAACCACGCCAACCATGAGATACTGCCGACAAGTAGCAGATCTTCACGTTGTACCTCGCGAAGTCGGAACCGGATAAGTCCTGGGCAACGCGAAGTTGCGGTATTCGCAATCAACGCAGAATTTCGAGGTAACCTGTCCTATATTTTCCACATACAGAGGAAGCCAAGCCAATGAAGCCCCGGAAAAGATACAAGACAATCGTGTTGCTGGCCGTTGCCGGACTGACGGCCTTGTCCGGTTATCCGCAGACCCCTGGGCTGACGCTTGCAACGGACGGCAAGACGACCTACCAGATCGTCGTCAGCGCGCAGGCGGATGTCAGTACGAAAGCGGTGGCGGCGGACATGGCCGCGATCCTCAAGGAGATCACCGGCGCTGATTTCCCGGTGGTCGCCGATACAGCGGCGCCGTCACTGAACGAGATCGTCGTCGGCCACGACAACGGCCGGCTGCAGCAGGTGTCGCTCGCCGGCATGACCAGCGAATTTGCTCTGGACGAGTACGAAATACGCACGGTCGGCACCCGCCTGGTCATCGCCGGCACGCCGCCGAGAGGCAGCATAAACGGTATGTACGGCTTCCTCCAGGACCATCTCGGCTGCCGCTGGTTTACACCCGGTGCCAGTCGCATTCCCAAGAATCCTGACCTTACCATCGGCCGGATCGTCGATCGCCAGAAACCCGCTTTCAAGTGGCGGGCGGCAGCCTCAATCAGTTATTATGATCCCGACTGGACTGCGAGGAACAGGCACAACCGTTCGGTGGGCGGCGGCGGTAAGGTCCCGGTAGGGGAGCAGGATCCGCGGCTCCACAGTATGCTGGCGCACTACGGCGGTCACGGGCTCAATTACGTCCCAGCAAGTTTGTATGACGAGCACCCGGAGTATTACGCGGAACTGGACGGGAAAAGATTGCTGCACAAATTTGTGAGCCAGCGAGCGTTCTGTATCACCAACCCCGGATTCGTCGCCTACATCGCAGAGTGGAGCAAGGCCCAATTTCGCGGCCAGGCAAAGCAATACGGCTACCGTCCGATCATCACTCTCGGCCATACCGACAACCATCTCTACTGTCAATGCGCCAACTGCGAAGCATCCTATAAGCGCATCGGGCCGGGTGACATCAGGGTCGGGATTTCCGGGACCTACCATGAATTCTACAACAAGGTTGCCGCCGAGGTCGTGAAGGAGTACCCGGACGCCATGATAGATATCATCGCCTACAGCATCGTCGGTACTCCTTCATCAATCAAAATGCACCCGAATATCCAGGTTACCTGGGCGCCCATTGGTGCCTGCCAGGCACATGCTTTCGATGCGTGCGACGCCAATCGCGACAACGATCTGATGGG
Source organism: Lentisphaeria bacterium (assembly GCA_003545375.1). Lineage (GTDB taxonomy): Bacteria > Verrucomicrobiota > Lentisphaeria > JABSQK01 > CAJWLW01 > CAJWLW01. The sequence goes on along the minus strand of DPYP01000567.1, from coordinate 3,129 downwards.
CATGCTGGACAAATGGCTGGCGCGCTCGGATATGCTGCAGGTATGGCTGTACCATTACCAGAACAAACCCTGGATGCCGCACCTGAAACTGTTCGCGGCACCCCGAAACTTGCGGGAATTTCAGCGCCGTGGCGTACACGCCGTGTTCATTCAATCCCCGGAATCCGCGGCGCGCGCCAATGCCGCTTCCGACGGCGATAAACTGATGGGCGGGTTTATCGACGGGAAGGTGTACTGGACGGTTAATGACAATCTCAGGCACCTGATCTCGTACCTGTGCATACGGCTGCTGTGGGATACGGACTTTGACATTCGCCAAGGGATCACCGAGTTTTGCGAGACCTATTACGGAGCCGGGGCCGCCGAGATTGAGCAGATCGTCGTGCTTCTGCAGTCCGTAAGCTCCTACGAGCGCACCACCGGATCAACCTTTTCCGCCTACGCCGGTGTCCACCAGCCCCTCAGCAGCGCGCCCCAGTTGAAATGGCGTATCGTTGAACAGATGGACGCGTTGTTTGATGTCGCGGAGAAGAAAGTAACGGCCGACCCTGTGCTCCTCCGCCGGGTGCGAATGCTCCGGCTGACCCACCAGCTGGGCGTCCTCTGTTACGCGTCCGCGGACAGCCCGCTTCGCAAGAAAGCGTTCGACGGGTTTTTCCCGCTGATGGAAGAACTGGGGATAGAAGACCTTATTGGAACGGGGCTCCCCGGCGGCACCACGCCGGCGGAATTCAAGGCGCTCGTCAGCGACCCGGAAAAAGTGGTCATTTCCGGGCAGGAAAAAACCGGCATCAACCTGTTGCGGAATTCCAGCTTTGAAAAAACGATATTCGCCCATGGCGTACCGGATGACTGGTCGGCGGAGGGCGCCTATCTGCCAGAGGATTATAAATTGGTCGCCGATGGTGTAATCGTCGATACTACCCGGGCGTATACCGGTAAATCCAGTGTCCGCATGACCAAGAAGCCTTCCCCGGGAAAAACGGTATCCCTGCGGCAGTGGTTTCCGGTGCAGCCGGGCAGACGCTACCGGATCAACCTCCGGTACATGGCGGATATCAAGACCGGCTCGTTTTACATTATCTTCTCCGGACTGGACAAAAATGCGAAATTCATCCGCCATTACGCGGACAACCGCGGCGTCAAGGATACCGGCGGTGAATGGCAGGAATTGCGGGTCGATACCGGGATGAAGGATGATACCGTTTTCCTGATGGTGGAGGGGCTCCTCTATGATGACAACGCCGAGGGTGTGGTATGGATGGATGACTTCACCTGCGCGATGATAAAAGAGTGATCAATGTGAAGCAGCAAACCCGCTGCACGTGTTATGGGGGATAAGAAACTCGTCCTCGTCCTCGTCCTCCTC
>DPYP01000567.1:0-1404 GCA_003545375.1 Lentisphaeria bacterium | reverse complement strand
GAGGACGAGGACAATTCCAAGAGAGGATGGGGATGGATAACTCACATTCTCCCATACACCACCGATCTGTCAACCACCCACCCACGGCAAAGAGGGATCCCGGTGAACCGAAACTGTGCGTCCTTTCTCTGCGGCATACTCCTGCCCGGCCTGGCCTGCCTTGCCGCTGACCCGCCGGCGAACACGGGACTGGCCCCCGGCAAATCCATCCCGCTCTGTGCCGTGGCCGGCGATCAGCAGGCCGCCGCCATTTCTTCCGGCGACAGCGGATTGCTGGTGGTATGGCAGGACAGCCGTCCGGACGGCAAGCAACCGGGTACCGACTATCCGTGGAGCCTTTATGGTCAACACCTGCAGCAGGGCAGGGAATTCCCCATCCACGTTCCGCCGGACGCAGACGCGATCATGCCGGCAGTGGGTGGAAACACGATTGCGTGGATGCACAACCGTGGGTGGAGCGCCTTGCTGATGACGACACTGAAAGACGGGCAGCCAGGAGAGTTGAAAGAGATTGGCAGCACCTCATCAAAACCGTCAATCGACGGCAACTTTGTGGTTTGGGCCTCCGCCAAGAACCGCCACGATGTCGGCCGGGGGGACATCAGCTGGATCACCGATATCAGGGGGTTTGAGCTCAACGGACCCGGCATGGGTTTTGATGTCACCAACAGCGACAGGCTGCCTCAATTCGCCCCTGCCGTCTCCGGTAGTACCGTAGTCTGGCAGGAACTGCATGCCGGCGCCAGCGGCTGGAGTTCAACATTTCTGCGCTGCAGAAACATTGACCGAGATGCCGGGTCCCACCGCTTGGCGGGCATCCGGGACAGGCAATGTGAGAATCCCGCAATCGACGATCCCTTTGTTGTCTGGCAGGACAACCGCAACGGCGACTGGGATATTTATGGATTCGACCTCAGGTCCGGCAAGGAGCTGGAGATCTGCAAAGGTCCGGGCGACCAGACAAATCCGGCGGTGCATGGATCGACAGTTGTCTGGCAGGACAACCGTGGCGGCGACTGGGATATCTATCGATACAATCTTATTGCCGGGAAAACATTTCCCGTCGTGATTGCCGCCCACAACCAGACGGAACCTGACATCTACGGCGATGTCGTGGTTTGGACAGATGACCGCGGCGCCGACAAAGATATCTATGCCACAACACTGAAATAGGAACGCAATCAACAAACACAGAGTTGTTTGAGCCTACACGTTGGCGATTACGACAACGACAACGATAACGATAAGACAGATCCCCAACCAGCGCATTCTACCAATGGCTGACGCCGTGGCAGATGCGCGCCGTTAGGTCATCAGCCTCATAGGTGAATCAGAATGCTGAGAGCTGTCCCGAAGAACTGGTTCTCCTGGAAATTCGAGATCTTCGACGGCGAGGTGTGCGTG
>DPYP01000261.1:9099-17695 GCA_003545375.1 Lentisphaeria bacterium | reverse complement strand
GTCTTCCCGATGATCCCGTCAGGCGAGCCGTATTCTTCGATGCTGCTGGAGAATCCCCGTACCAAGCTGGCGCAGCCGCGGGGCAGCACCTGATTCTCTGTCCCGGTCACCGAACATCGCAGCACCGGCCGCGCGTTGGTGTTGTTTTCGTAAAAAGGAATTCATCGAATGGCTCGTGAAGATTCACATTCAATCAGTCTGCTGGTCAACAACAAGCCCGGCGTCTTGATCCGTATCTCTCTGGTGTTCGCGCGGCGCGGTTACAACATCGACAGTCTGGTCGTGTCGCCGGCGCACAATCGTCAGTTCTCGCGAATGAGCATAACGGCTTCCGGCGATCCCGAGACGCTGGTGTTGATCCTGGGGCAGCTCAATAAGCTGGTCGATGTCATCCATGCGACCGATCATACGGGTGATGTCGTTGTTCAGCGCGAACTGGCCCTGATCAAGGTGGACTGCACGGCCGAGCGCCGCACCGAAGTACTGCAGATCTCCGAGCATTTCAAGTGTCAGTCCATCGACATCAGCGATACGACGCTGTTGCTGGAGGCTACCGGCAACACCGACAAGCTCGATGCGCTCGAGTTGATCCTCGAAAAGTATGGCATCGTCGAAATTGTCCGCTCCGGCAAACTGGTGATGGCTCGCGGCGCCAGCCCGACCTGAGCAATCACGAGTTTCCGCGCTTGCGATGCACGGCGTTTACGAAAGCACCCCGCGCGCGGAGACATCGTGGAACTATTATTGCAGGCGGCGGTGCGCGGTCGTATGTTTCTGTTTTGCACCTAAACACCGCACGCCTGCCATGACGCCCGCCGTACAAATCAGCAAGCTCGACAAGCATTACCCGGACGTCACGGCGCTCGATGGCATCTCCCTCGAGATTCAGCCCGGCGACTTCTATGGTCTGCTCGGGCCCAACGGCGCGGGCAAGACGACCACTATCAATATCCTTGCCGGCCTGTGCAACAAGACTGGCGGCGATGTTACCGTATTCGGGCGCGACATCGTCACCGACTACCGCGACTGCAGGCGCATCGTCGGTCTGGTGCCGCAGGAATTCAACTTCGACGTCTTTGTTCGCCTCAGGCACATGCTGGTCTTCCAGGGCGGTTTTTTCGGCCTGTCCAGGCGTACCTGCGAAGCCCGCGCCGACGAGCTGCTTGCCGAGTTCGACCTGATTGACAAGGCCGACACCCAGTTACGCAATCTGTCCGGCGGCATGAAGCGCCGCGCGATTATCACCCGCGCCCTGATGCACCGACCGAAGATTCTGATCCTCGACGAACCCACTGCCGGCGTCGATGTCGATCTGCGCCGTTCGCTTTGGCAGTATATCCGCCGGCTCAACGCCGAGGGCACGACCATCCTGCTGACGACGCATTACATCGAAGAAGCTGAGGCTCTCTGCGACCGTATCGCCATCATCAACGAAGGTTCTATTGTCGCCGTCGACACGACCCGCAACCTGGTGGCGCGGCTGACTACAGAAGCGGTGCATATCACCCTGACTGCGCCGCTCACCAGCGGTACGCTCGAGAATTCCGGGGAGTTACAGATCGAGGCGGCCGAGGGCAGCAACGAACTCACCGTGACCTTCGATCGGCGGCAGACGCCTTACCACAGCATCCTCGAACGCCTGATTGCTGCCGGTGTACGCATCGACAATATTAGGCCAGCCGGCAACCAGCTGGAGCAAGTCTTCGTAAGCCTCACCAAACAATGAACAGCAGTGACGAACACATTTACGCCCCGAAACTGACGCGTGGCAACTTTGTCGGCTTCAAGACACTCGTGATGCGCGAGTGCCACCGGTTTCTGCGGATTTGGACTCAGACGCTGATTCCGCCGCTGATCACGACGGTGCTGTACATCCTGATTTTCGGGTATTCCCTGGGCTCGCGCATCACCGAGGTGCAAAATGTCAGTTACATGGAGTTCCTGGTACCCGGCCTGGTGATGATGGGCGTCATCAGCGGCGCCTATCAGAATACCTCGTCGTCCTTGTACATCGCCCGGTTCCATGGCAACATCCAGGAACTGCTGGTGTCGTCTATGTCGTCGTTCGAGATCGTGCTCGGCATCATCCTGGGGGGGGTTGCCCGCGGTATCTGTACCGGTATCATCGTTTCTGCCGTTGCCGTCGTGATGACCGGTGTGCAGATTCTGCATCTGCCGACAGCGCTGTTTTTCATTGTCGTCGTGTCGCTCGCCTTCGCAAGCTTCGGATTTTTGTCGGGATTGTGGGCCGAGGATTTTGACCGACTGTCCTTGTTTCAGACGTATGTGCTGACGCCGCTCACGTATCTTGGCGGCGTCTTCTTCTCGGTGGGCATGCTGCCCGCCTTTTGGCAGAAGATTGCTATGGCCAATCCGATTCTGTATTTCGTCAACGGTCTGCGATACGCCTTTCTCGGGATCAGCGATATTTCCCTGCCGGTGGCGGTCGTCACCGTCCTGTTTGCCGCGATCATCCCATTTTTAGCTTGCTGCGTGTTGTTCCATCGCGGTTACCATATCAAGACGTGACCTATCTGCACAACGTCTGGGATGTCATGCTGTCGCTGGCGCCGTGGCTGTTGCTGGGCACGCTGGTAGCGGGGTTGCTGCATGTGTTTTTGCCGCCGGACTTGATCCGACGTCATCTTGGGAGTGCGTCGACAGGCAGTGTCGTCAAAGCGGTCATACTCGGCGTGCCGATGCCGCTTTGCTCGTGCAGCGTTATTCCTGCAGCACTGGGGATCCGGCGCGAGGGCGCCAGCCGGGGGGCTGCCCTCGGTTTTATGATCAGCACGCCGCAGACCGGCGTCGACTCGATCCTGGTGAGCGCCTCGTTCCTCGGCTGGCCGTTCGCCGTCTTCAAAGTCGTCAGTGCCTTCGTGACCGGCTTGGTGGGTGGGCAGCTCGCCGATCTGGTGACGAAATCGATCCCGCCGCCCGCACCGGTACCGGCGGCGGCGGCGGCGGCAGCGGCAGCGGCAGCGGCGCGCAAATCTAAATTGCGGCGAATCCTGGACTATGGCATCGGCGATCTGCTGTATATGGTGTGGCGCTGGATCGTTTTTGGTGTCCTGGTTTCGGCATTGATCACGACCCTGGTGCCGGCCGATTATTTTACGGGCTCCGCAGTCGGGTCGTTATTTCCGGCGCTGATGTTGGCCTTGTTGATTTCGCTGCCGTTGTATGTCTGCGCCACGAGCTCCGTACCGATCGCCGCAGCGCTGGTGCACGCCGGATTCCCAGCGGGTGCGGCACTGGTGTTTCTGATGGCCGGGCCGGCAACGAATATTGCCACGATCGGCGCGGTCTATCGCGGTTTCGGTGCCCGTGTTCTCGGTGTTTATCTTGCGGTGATCATCGTCGGCAGTGTCGGACTCGGGTATGTTTTTGCTTTTCTTGTCCCGGTGACGGTGGTATCAGGGGTGTATGCGCATGCCGACGGCGGCTGGATTGCTGCTATTGCTGCGTGCTCGCTGAGCGCGCTGCTGTTGTGGTTCGCCGTTGGCGACACACGTCGCTGGCTAAGGCGCCAGCGCGAGAAGTCTGGTGTCCACCTGCTGGTCGACGGCATGGTCTGCCAGGGATGTGTCCGCAAACTGGAGGCTGCGATGTCTGCTGTAGAGGGCGTCCGAGGCATTCGCGCCGACATCGAAACCGGCGCTGTGGAGGTCTTCGGCGCTGACCTGGAGCGAGCACAACTGGACGCTGCAGTGCAGGTCGCGGGCTTCGCGATCCGACTGTGAAATCAGGCGGCACTAAAGCAACCGCTGAAAAGCGGTCCGGCGGGCGCCGCCTCTGCGAGCCGCGATCACGAAAATTGAGGACAGAAGAAGCTTCTATCGGCGTTGAACGGTCCGATATCACGAGCGTCGAGGCGTCGTGGTATTTTTGGCAGGGGGCCTTCTATCGGGACTGTCATTTTCGCGATCACGGGCAGGAACACGTCGTACCACAAAAATGCACCTATAGCATTAGATTGGAACCGGACGTATATTGGCCGGTCTTAATCGGCACCAGTGCTGCACGGCGTAAATCCTTCCGTAAGTAAGAAGGAAAAGATTTACCTCGTGCAGTGCTGGTCTCTCGCAGTTTGTTGACTGCATTTATCCAGCCCAGCCCGCGAACGCTCCTGACAGGAGATAATAGATGTCTTTCCTCCTCCTGCTCGCCCAAAGCACACCGCCGTCCGACGGCTCGCCTGCCTTACCTGATCTCGGCACCGTACCGTTCACTCAGATCATCATTGACGGCGGCTGGACAATGTACATACTCATCGGCATGTCCGTGCTGACGACGATAATGGTGTTTTACTATCTGCTGTCGCTGCGTTTCAATGTGATCGTTCCGCGGCGCTTTCTGTTCAATGCCGAAGAGGCCGCCACCGAGGGCGATGCCGAGGCGTTGTATGAGATCTGCCGCCGCAGCAAGAGTCCGGGCGCTGCCATACTTGGACCGGCGGCGCGCCTCATGTCGGAGCATCCCGAAGTGGATTACGCCGCGACCCGCGACGCCGTGGAAGACGCCGGCGGCCGCCAGGCAGGCCTGCTGTGGCAGCGTGTCCAGTACCTCATGGACATTGCCGTCATCGCGCCGATGGTCGGTCTTTTCGGTACCGTCCTGGGTATGATCAAGGCCTTCCGAGGCCTCAAGGAAGATTTCGGTTTGGTGCAACCCATTGGCTTGGCAAACGGTGTGCAGCAGGCTCTGCTGACAACTGCCGGCGGTCTCATTGTGGGCATTGTGGCGATGATCCTGTTCTCCTATTTCCGCGGCCGGGTGACGCGCGTAGTGTCGCGCCTGGAGGCCTCGTGCAATTTGGTTCTGCAGCACATGTTTTTCCATCCCAAGCGCATGGCCGATGCTGCCAAGAATCAGGCGAAGGAGGCCGACGAATGAACTTTCGCAAGAGCTTCCAGGAACGTGAAGTCGGCTTCCAGATGGCGCCGATGATCGACGTTGTTTTTCTGCTTTTGATTTTCTTCATGGTCTCTTCGATCTTTGCGGAATGGGAAACGAAAGTCGGTATCGAAGTGCCGACATCCCAGACTGGCGCTCAGTCAATTCGTCAACCCAACGAGATCATGATCAACGTTGATGGCGAAGGTCGGTACTTCGTCAACTCGATCGAGATGTCGCTACTGCGCATTGAAGGTCTGCTGAAGATTATCGGTGAGGAGCACAAGAGCCCGCCGGTGATCATCCGTGCCGACCGCAAAACGCACCACGAAAAGGTGATAGGGTTGCTCGACATCTGCCGAAAAGTCGACATCTGGAACGTCTCGTTCGCGACCTTGCCCGAAGAGAACCAGCCGTAGAATATTCCGGACCGGACCGCAGGCAGCAAGCATGTTGCAAGTTATCGCAGAGATTGTCCGAGCCGCGCGTCAGCAACTGATTTTTTGCCTGGCCGCCATCTGTTGTCTGCTAGCGCCCGCTATGCAGGCCCAGGAACCCGAGCCGGATGATCCACCGCCGGAGGCTGTCGAACCCGACACGACCGACGACGAGTCCTGGCGCATCCAGGCCGAGAACAAAGCCAGTATCGCTGACGGCATGTTCCGCCGCGGCTGGTACGAGATGGCGGCGCGCGAATACCTCGAGCTGATCAAGAAGTATCCCAAGTTCGAGGGCCTGCCGCGAGCCTATTTCAACTGGGCGGAATCCCTGCGTTACGAGAAGGAGATCGACCAGGCACTGACCGTATACAACCAGCTGCGCCACCATTTTCCCAGCCACAAACTCAGCCACCAGGCCATCGTCAACGTGATGAACCTGCGCCTCGAGATGGACGATCCGGAAGGCGCCCTCAAGCTGTTGCAGGAGGCCAAACCTGAGGACATGGCACCGCCTGTCCGTGAAGCGCTCCACTACCACGCCGGCGTCGTCTACAACAAGACTGGCAACATGGATGCGGCGAAACGGGAATTCAGAAAAGTGGCGAACCTGCCGCTGGGCGACGACCCGCGCTTTCGTATCTACGCGCGGTTGTCACTCGCTTACATCCACCGGCACCTCGGCGAGATCGACGCGGCCGAGAAACTTTTCAAGGAGCTGTCAGACTTTGCCGACACACCGCTGGAGCTGCGTCAGGAAGTGCTGTTCCGTCTGGCCTCGCTGGCGACCTTGCAGAAGGCCGATGAAAAGGCTGTGAAGCGTTACCGAACCCTGATTGACGAGTATCCCGACGGCGACTTTACCGATCAGGCCCGCATCAACCTCGGCTGGACATTGCTGCGTCTCGGCGAGCGGTCTCAGGAAATCATCGACCTCTTCCAGGGTGCCAAACAGCAAGGGCCGGACGCCCTCTACCTACAGGGCGTTAGTTGCAAACATCTCAAGAGATATGAACCGGCACTGGCATTCTACGACCGGCTGGCGGCGTTCGGCAAATCGGAATATTACGAATTCGCCGAGTTCGATGCCGTTGAGTGCCTATACCACCTTGGCCGCCACGGGCCATGCATCGAGCGTGCCCGCAGTTTCGTCAATGATTACCCGCACCACGAGCAGGCCGCCAACGCCTTTTATTTCATGGGCCAGAGCCACGTCGAGCTCGACCAGCTCAAAGAGGCCGCCACTGCTTTCGAGACGGCGCTCGAACGGTTTTGGGGTAAGTGGCAGTACCAGGAGGATGCGGTGATGATTTTGGCGGACATCTATATCCGCTCGCGTGAACTGAAGAAAGCCGCGGCGACCTACCGGCGGGTTATGAAGATCCCTGCCTCGAAACGGCATTTCGAGGCGCTCTATACTGCCGCAGAATGCGAGATTCATGCTGAGAATTATGCCCAGGCCTTCAAGGATCTGAGCCTGTTGTACGAAACCTTTGAAGGCCATGAGAAAGCACCGGAAGTCTTGCTGCACATGGCCGAATTAAAAATACAGATTAGCGCACCCAAAGAAGCGATAAAAATTCTCGATCGCTTTCTCGAGAAGTATCCTGAGCACGAGTTCGTGCCGCGCGCCCGTTATCGCCGTGGCAGCGAATATTACCGGCAGGGGCGCACCAACGATGCGATTCGTGACTTCCGGGTGTGCGTCCGTGTCCCGACATTCGACGAGCGCAATCTTGCCAGACTCTTTCTCGGCTACGCCCTGTGGGAGACGGATCAAGAAGATGAGGCGCTGGCTATTTTCGCGGACCTGCTGCAGTCGGAGGAACTGGCTGGTGATTTCGTGCCCGAGTTGCTGGCGCAGATCGGCCGGCGTTACATGGAGCTCAATAACTTCGCCTCTGCCGAGACAGCTTACACGCTTTTAGCCCAGAGCGATGACTCCGGCCATCGACTTGCCGGTTCGCTGGGGCTGGGTAAGCTGGCGTTCCAGCGCCAACAGTGGGACCGCGCCTACGACCAGTTCAAGCTCATCCGCGATCGAACCGACAAAACATCGAATTTTCACGCTATCGCTATTGCCTATCTCGGCGAGACCCTGCGGCAGCTCGGACGGGAAGACGAGGCGTTCATCGTGCTCAAGGACGCGATCGACATGAAGATCCAGAATCTGCGGGCCAACACGATTGCCTATCTGGCCATTGCCCGGTTGTATTACAAGCGAGGCAAGCTTCGGCCTGCGATGAGCCATGCGTGTTTTGTGTGGTTCCGCTGCGACGACCCGGTCTACACGCCACTGTCGATGCTTTTCACCATCGAGATGCTGCTCGGCGATAACGCTCTTGAGAAAGCGATGATGACGTATAAGGAATTATCGAGCCGCTATCCTCTGGTCCTGCGCGCATACGAGAATGACCCTCAGCACGCCGAGTTGTTCGCGAAGCTGCAGGATATCGAGGCGGCACCGGAGCAGTAATGTGCGGGCAACCCCGGGCTACTATATGAAGCGCCCTTGGCGCAGGAAGATCGCACCTCTAAGCCCTTAAGTCCGTGCCATTCCAGACTATGGGCAACCTATAACGGCGACCGAGGCAGTCCCAGACGGAGTATTCGTGAAGTCGACAGTATCCAGGTCGAACCTCAGGGCGCGACCACACCAGAAATCGAATCCGTTGACGTGGCCGTCCATGAAAACGACCTCGTACCACCACGTCCCTTTCTTGTGGTTGGAAAGCGTGGCCCCGGTGCGCGAAGTATAAGCGGCTTGCCCTTCGGACAGAAAGACAAAAGTAGCTGTGTTGGATATATGGTTAATTAGATTCGACTCGTTTCCTATTAACCCATCATCACCATCGCCACCGCTCATAGTCCAAGGCCCGAAGTTACCCGCCGCGGCGATATACTCGTTTCCCTGCTCATAGTACTCGTTCCATCCCGGTGTCGTGCTATCATTGGGCAGATCACCGTGGCTAGGGCATTGGGCCATCTTCATCTCGACGCCGTCTGTGTGAAAGCCGGCGTATTCGTTGAGTGGCCGCTTGGTCACCGGGCGCCACTGGGAGATAAACTTCGTCTTGCCATCCGCATCCAGGTGTGGCGCGCCGCCACTACCGGCATAAGCGGGTGCTCTGTTGCCGGCCCAATGGTCTGCGTGGCCGGTGGCATTATACTCGTCATCATAAATGGCCGGAAAAAAATCATCGTTGTCGTCGACATAGTTCATGCCGCATACGTGCCACTGCTTGAGATTACCGATGCAGACC
>DPYP01000261.1:2038-8709 GCA_003545375.1 Lentisphaeria bacterium | reverse complement strand
ATCGCGATCACTACTAGCAATTCAATCAGCGTGAATAGTTGATGTCTTTTATCCCTCATGTAGTGTGAATCTACACGGGCTCGTAAGGTAACGGGACAGAATATCGCAGTGACAGGTTCTTAGCCCCTGACGCTTAGTTCTCCGGGACCTCAAGCTTGCGCAACAGCAGTTCACTGGGCGGCATGAAGCGGCCGAGATCTTTCTCCTGCAGCGGTTGCAGCGTTGATTCCGGCGGTGCCGTGGCGATGTCGAGGTTGCGGTCGATTACGAAGAATGAGATCGTCAGCACCGCAATCAGTGCGAAGATCGCAACCATCGACCACTTCACCGCTATGGAAAACCGCTCCTCCCCGTTTGTTGCCGGCGGGTTCCCGTCGATTTTCTCGAGCCCGGCGTGGGACGTTTTACTCTCGGGCAGTGCTGAGGTGTACTCGGCCAACATCGTTTCCGCCCGGATATCGTAGTGGCGGCACAGGCTTTTGATGTATGATCTCACATACACCGGTGCCAACGGCGTCTCGTTGATGGTGTGCTGCTCCAGGGCGATGATGTAGTCGTTGCGAATCCGTGTCGCCTCTGCCACTTCCGAGACGCTCAGATGCAGGCGCTCCCGCGACTCGCGTAGTTTGCGGCCAACGCTTTTCCTACCGTCGTCTGACGGCACCAACGTATTCGGCTCCAGATCGGCGTTTGCCGAAATCAGCGGGCTGTAGTCCTCGCCCTCCATCGCCGCGCTCGGAGTCTTTTCGACTTTGGCGGCTGACGTTTCCATTTCTGCCAGCACGGCATCCTCTGACTCGACGAAGTAGTCGGTTCCCGATTCTGCGAACTTCGCAGCCTCCTCCGGCTCGACGAAGTAGTCGGCTTCCGGTTCTGCGAACTCCTCAGCCTCGGCATCGGCCAGTGGATCGACGGTGCTGTTGCAGGCGAGGTTGTGCAGGGTGGCGGCGAGCTCCTCGAGAGAGGAGACGGGTGTGCCGGTTGCGTCGCTGGCGGCTTCGACGGCGTCATTGAACTCAGGTTCGGAGACAGGCTTCGGCACCTGGGTGCCAATACCGGTTTCCGCGAGAACAGCGTCGCGTTTCCCGCAGGCGATGCGGACGCCGTTGAGGGTTTGCTGCGACATCGGCGATGTCATGTCGAGACCAACGTTGGTCTCCGGTTGATAAGGCATGATTTCATCGACATCCTGCGTCGCCGCCACTTCCGGAGTCGCTGGTGCCATCATGTCCGCCGAGTCTGTCCGGTTCGTGTGCTGAACGACCGAGTCTTCGCTGGGTTCGTCCCAGGGCAAGCTTTGCTGTTTCAGTTCGTTGCGCATTTTCCGTCTGTTGGTTATCGAGTCCAGGCTGGAGAAAGGTTATCGGAAAAATTTATTCAATTATCGGCACCGGCGGCTGCCACGGTTTCTTCGTCGATGAGAATCTGTCGTGGTGCAGTGCCGGTCTGTGGGCCGACAATGCCGCGCTCTTCAAGCGTCTCGATGACCAGAGCGGCACGGTTATACCCGATCCTAAGCTTGCGCTGGATGTGACTGGTGGTAGCGCGGCGGTCCTGCAGGATGATTTGAATAGCGCGTTGCACGAGCTCCTCGTCGCTGTCGTTGGAGGAGCTGCCGGCATCGGCGTACTGGGCTCCCACGAAAGCGCTGGCTTCTCCAGTGGGTGCCAAAGGTGCTTCGCCGGCCGCTGCCGGGGCTTCCGCTGCCGCGATGCCTTCCAGGTCCGGGGTTGAGAAGATATCGGTGATGAATGCCGGCTCCGCCTGGGCCGAGACGAAATCAACCACGCGCTCGATGTCTTCGTCTGCAGTCAGGGCACCCTGTGTACGCGACAGACGGGCGCCACGCGGCGGCTTGAACAGGGCGTCGCCGCGGCCAAGCAGGGTTTCGGCGCCTTTGCCGTCGAGGATGGTGCGCGAGTCTGCCAGTGACGTCACCTGGAAGGCGATGCGCGTCGGGAAGTTGGCTTTGATGATTCCGGTAATGATATTGACGCTTGGGCGCTGGGTAGCGATCACGGTATGGATACCAATGGCACGGGCCTTCTGGGCGATGCGCGCCAGAGCCGTCTCGACTTCGGCCCTGGCGGTCATTATGATGTCGGCCAACTCGTCAATGATGACGATCAGGTACGGCAGGGTGTCCGGGATCGGGTTGCCCTCGTCGTCCAGCACCGGTTCATCGGGGATCTTGCGGGTGTTGTAGGAGGTGATGTTGCGAACGCCCGCTTTCGACAGGACTTGATAGCGCCACTCCATCTGACTCAGCGTCCAGCGCAGTACGCCCGGTACTTTATGTGGCTCGGACACGACAGGGCTGACGAGGTGCGGTAAGGTTTCGTAGCCTTTGAACTCGACGACTTTCGGGTCGACCATGATCATCTTCAACTCGTCCGGGCGGAAGCGGAAGAGCAGACTCAGGATCAGGGTGTTCATGCACACCGATTTCCCGCTGCCCGTAGCGCCGGCAATCAGCAGGTGCGGTGCCTCGGCCAGATCGAGGATGACAGGCTGGCCGCCGATGTCTTTGCCCAGCGCGATCGGTATCGCTGCTTTGCTTTTCAGCCACATCGGATGCTCCAGCAGCTCGCGGAACGTCACCGGCGTCGAAATTGCATTCGGCACCTCGATTCCCACCGTGTCGCGCCCGGGGATGGGTGTCATGATGCGCAGGCTTTCGGCCTTCAAGGCCATGGCGATGTTGTTTTGCAGGCTGCTGATTTTCTCGACGCGCACGCCGGGCGCCGGCTTGATTTCGAACAGTGTCACGCGTGGTCCACTGGTGGTTTCGCCGACGGTGCCGTCGATGCCGAAGCTGTCGAGCGTTTCCTGCAGGATCTCTTTCTTGGCAGCGATTTCCCGGGGGGGGACTGTGACAGCTTTCGTGTTCTTGCTGGTCTTGGCCTGCTTCAGAAGCTGTGGTGTCGGCAGTTTGTAGTCGATCGGCGTAAGGTCGGCCCTTTTTGGCGGGTGCACGGATCGCGCCGTCGGTGCCGGCCCCTGCGCGTCCGGCCAGGCAGCGTTGGCATTGGGCAGGACCGGTTCGAAGTCGAGGCCCATTCCCGGCTCGGGGGGGGCGTCGGTCTCTGCCCCGGCTGCCTGGATCACTGTCTCCGGCTCGGGGGGTTCGTCCAGTTCGGCCCATTCCGGTTCGGCTTCACCCTTGAACACGGCTGCGTCCGGATCTTCGATTTCTACCGCTTTTCCGTTCGTAAGCTCTGCCGGTTTGTCACGTTTTTTCTTCGCTGCGCGCGCCGGTTTGGCGGTTTTACGTCTGAGCAGACGGCGCCACCAGTCGCCGCGCCAGTCGAAGTAGCCGACGGTCGTCAGGCCGACGACGATCATGGCAACGGAGATGATGATGCATCCGGTCGGGTGCACAACGTAGGACAGCCAGCCGCCGCCGCTGTTGACCCAAGGCTCACAGAATCGCTGGCCCAGCACGCCGCCTGGCGTTTCGGCAATATTCAGTTGTGCCGCGGTTGCCGACAGGAAGCCGGGGAAATTGCCGAGCAGCAGGGAAAGACCGACGACGGCGGTGAAAACAGCCGCGAAATAGACCCCGGTAACAGGACGCAGTTCACGTCTTACCAGACGCATGGTGATACAGATGAGGAGCAGGCCGGTAGCCGGATACGCGGCCATACCGATCCAGCGGATCCAAAAGCCCGAGAGCGTTGCGCCGAACGGCCCGATCCAGTTGTTGATGCGGTTACCATGCGGTCCGATGCCGCCCGCCAGGATATGGACGTCCTCGGCGTGATACGACTGCAGGGACAGCAGCAACAGCAACACGCCTACGGTGAACACCGCTTTGATGAGCAGTCGCACGGCAAAGACCGTGCCGTCACGTTCGGAAGTCGATGTGGTCTTGGCTTTGTTCGCCATGCCGGACGTTTGATATCCGTACTTGATTAACTACGTTAAACTGCCGGACGGGGGTGGCTGGTGCCGGCTGGAAAACATCAGTTGCAAAGGCCTGGCCGGGACCGTGATTCATTTGCGTTGTCGATTGTCAACAGGATGCCGGTGGCGAAACCGGCATGGCGCCGGTCGGATTCCTGGTGGTGGCGACGGAAGACGCGGTTACTAAAGTGCGACGGCGCGAGATTGCGCAAGCAGTTTGAGGTTATGTTGCAGGAGATTTATCCACTCACATTCGTTTCGTTACAGGAGCCGCAACCATGGGGTGGCGTCGGAAACTCCCTGTTGCAGGAACAATATCCGCACAAAAATACAAATGCAACAAACGTCGGCAATTACTGGCACATTGTCGACGACGGCACCCGCCAGAGTGTCGTTGACAGCGGGTCCCTGGCTGGCCGCACCCTGCGCCAGCTGGTAGAGGAGGACCCGGTCACTCTTGTTGGCAGTCGCCACCAGGCGCATCAGCCGTTTCCATTGCAGCTGCGTTTGGCGGGTACCGCCCAGCCGCTGCCGCTCTCGGTGTATCCGTTGAAACCGCCGGGCGTCAGCGACACCGGTACCAACACGCAAATGTGGTATATACTGGCGGCAGAGGCGGACGCCTCCGTCAGCGTCGGGATCCAGCAGCGTTATACCCAACAGCAGTTCCTCAGCCGCATCGACAGCTTGAACCTGGGTGAACTGGTGCAGGGATTTCGAGCCCAGCCGGGCGATGCGTACTTCGTCATTCCCGGCCGCATCCATGCCCTCGGCGCCGGAGTTCTGGCGCTCATCGTGCAGTGCAACGACACGATGCCGTTGACCATTCGCGAGGCCGATGGCTCGCTGCCCGATCCGCCGCTCGACCGGCAGACGATCCTCGAGAGCATCGATTTCCAGAACCGCACGGTTTCCCGGATTCGCGGCGAGAGCAGCGACATCACGCTCAACCGCAAGGTGCCGCTGATCACGCATTGTACGGAGTTCATCGTCGATGAGATCCGCCTGATCGAGGACATGCACGACCGTGCTGACGGCACGACCTTCCACCTGCTCACGCCGCTCGACCAGCCAGTCTCGATCAGCTGTGCCAACGGCGCGATCTGCGACGTCGAGCCGGGCCGCACGGCACTCATCCCGGCGGGGCTCGGCTACTACAGCATCCGCCCGTCTGCGCCGCCCGCGAGGTTGCTGCGAACGGTGCTTAACTGAGTGTGTTGTGTGTGGGGGGGGGCGATGCCATTCCTGATGGTAGCCCAGATGTCCTTCAGAGGCAGACGCGCTGCGAGGGATCGACTGTATGATTATTGGTTTCATTTCGGGTCGAATCCCGCTGTCACCGAGCAATTAGATTGCATTGACTTTTCCCGGGTGCAAGATAAATTTCGAATCCATTAAGGGGAACCTTGGGAGGCGTGTGTTCACGCACTGGTTCCTCATCTATGCCGACGGACACAAAGGAGCACGTGGAGTATGTCAGAATTCACCTATACCGCCCCCGACGAAATCCGTAACCGAGCTTACTTCAAGAGTCTCGACGAGTACCAGGCGCTGTACGACGAGAGCTATGAGAATACCGACGAGTTCTGGGCCAAAATCGGCAACGAATACATCGACTGGTTCAAGCCGTTCGACAAAGTGCGTGAGTACAATTACCACGACGCGGAAATCAAGTTCTACCTTGGCGGCAAGACCAACATCTGCCACAACTGTGTCGATCGCCACCTCGATTCGCGCGGCGACCAGACCGCCATTATCTGGGAAGGCAACACGACCGACGAGGACAAGAAGATCACTTTCCGCGAGCTGCACGAGCAAGTCTCGAAGTTCGGCAACGTCCTGAAGGCGAATGGCGTCAAGAAGGGCGACCTCGTTACCCTCTACATGCCGATGGTGCCTGAATTGGCCGTCGCCATGCTGGCCTGCACCCGTATCGGTGCTGTGCACTCGATCGTTTTCGGCGGCTTCTCTGCCGAGTCCCTCGGCGGCCGCATCGACGATTGCCAGTCCCCTGTCATCGTCTGCACCGATGGTCTTTACCGCGGCGCCAAGCAGGTGCCTATGAAGGCGACCGTCGATGAAGCCGTCAAAGACCTCGCCTGTGTCGAAAAGGTGATCTGCTACAAGCGCACCGGTGAAGACGTGGCCTGGACTGAAGGACGCGACGTCTGGTGGGACGACGAGATGGCCAAAGCCTCGGCCGATTGTCCGTGCGAGGAAATGGACGCGGAAGATCCGCTGTTCATTCTTTATACGTCCGGCTCCACCGGCAAGCCCAAGGGCGTGCTTCACACGACCGCCGGCTACAACGTCTACACCGCCTTCACACACAAGAACGTCTTCGACTATCATGACGGCGACATCTACTGGTGCACCGCGGACATCGGTTGGGTGACCGGGCATTCCTACATCATCTACGGCCCGCTGACGAATGGCGCCACAACGATCATGTTCGAAGGCGTACCGACCTTCCCGGATGCCGGCCGTTTCTGGCAAATCTGCGACAAGTGGCAGGTCAATATCTTCTATACCGCGCCGACGGCGATCCGCGCGCTGGCCGCCGCCGGCCTCGACTTTGTCGAACCGTACAAGCTCGACAGCCTCCGGCTTCTGGGAACGGTTGGTGAGCCGATCAACCCGGAAGCCTGGATGTGGTACTGGGAAAATATCGGCAAGAAAAACGTGCCGATCGTCGACACCTGGTGGCAGACAGAAACCGGTGGTATCATGATCACGCCGCTACCCGGCGCCATACCGCAGAAGCC
>DPYP01000261.1:0-1654 GCA_003545375.1 Lentisphaeria bacterium | reverse complement strand
GGAACTCGAAGGCGCCTGCTCCGGCGTGCTGGCGATCAAGGAGCCGTGGCCGGGGCAGATGCGCGGTGTGTACGGTGACCCTGAGCGTTTCAAGAACACCTACTTCATACAGTACCCGGGCTATTACTTCACTGGCGACGGCTGCCGCCGTGACGAGGACGGCTACTACTGGATCACCGGCCGCGTCGATGACGTTATCAACGTCTCCGGCCATCGCATGGGTACGGCCGAGGTCGAAAGCGCCCTGGTGCTGCATGGCGACGTAGCCGAAGCGGCGGTTGTCGGCTGCCCGCACGAGATCAAGGGGCAGGGCATCTACGCTTACGTCACGCCGAACGCCGGTGTTGACGCCGGCGATGAGCTGCGCAAGGAGCTGGTGGCTCTGGTCCGCAAGGAGATCGGCCCAATCGCGTCACCGGATTACATTCAGTTTGCACCGGCGCTACCGAAGACACGGTCTGGCAAGATCATGCGTCGTATTCTTCGGAAGATCGCCGAGAAACAGGCGGATCAGATCGGTGACGTCTCGACCTTGGCCGAGCCGGCCGTTGTCGAGCAGCTTGTCGAAGGCGCCTTGATCAAGTAGATCGCGACATATTCGAGTATCGAACAGGCGGTGCACGGAAACGTGTACCGCCTGTTTTGTCAGGCAGGAGCGCCATCCTGCTTAAGCGCTACGAATCGCAGTTCAGTCGAAAGCGCCAGCTGCCGCAGGGCGTATTGCGCCACTGCCCGCAAGCCGGTGTGTTCGCTGCCGCCAAAGCGCTTGATTCGTCGGACCTGCTTGAACCCGGCGAGTCGCAGCATATGCGGCAGCGTTGCGCGCGAGAAGAACTGCAGGTGGGTAGAATTCGAGAAACACCAGGTATCCGACGTGCCGCGCCGCAGTACGCGGTAAGAGTATCGATTCGGCACTGTCACCAGAAATACACCGCCCGGGGTCAACAGGTCGTGAATCTGCCGGCACACCGTCAGCGGATCAAAGACGTGCTCGAGTGTTTGCAGCAGAGTGATGACTTCGTAGGTCTCGTCGATGTCCGCGATGGCGTCGGCGGTGTCGACGGGAAACTGGAAGTCCGGCAGCCGGTTCCTGAGGTTTTCCCGCGCTTCCGGTGACGACTCGACGGCAGCCAGCGAAGTTTGCGGCGAGGCCTTGTGGAAGGCTTCGAGGAATCCCCCAGTGCCGGCGCCGATGTCGAGTAGTTTCGTGACCGGTTCTCTGGCCCGGCGCACATCCTCGACCAGGCCGAGCCAGACGCGGGCGTTCATGTCGATCCATTTTTGAATACGCGGGTCATCGGCCGACCTGTAATAGTCTTTGCGGTAATCCGCTTCGAGCTGGTCGAGGTCGTAGGCGTTGGCATACAACAAGGCGCAGCTCCTGCACTTGACGATGCTGCGGTGGTCCAGGTGCGCGAACGGTGTCGAAGAATCCGTGTCACACAACGGACAGGCACTGCGTATCGCTCTGCTGATCTGTGGGGTATCGGTGGGCATACAGGACAATGTCACGATTTATGGGGAACGTCCACCACGAAGGTACGAAGACCACGAAGGAATAAATGTTGTGGCTCCTTTGCCGACGACCCACCAAACAAGAGTTTGTCTTTCCTTCGTGTCCTTCGTGCCTTCGTGGTGGAATTTAGATTTCCGC
>DPYP01000219.1:21237-22043 GCA_003545375.1 Lentisphaeria bacterium | reverse complement strand
CGGGAGCTCGCGTTACGCAGTAACCTGAGAGGCGCTTTCCAAGCTGTCGGGCACATCGGATTGTGGGTCTGCACCGGGGCGCTCACCTGCTATGCATTCACCCGGGGCGCCTGGATCGCGTTCGCTGTGTGCCTGTTCCTGCACGGCACCATCGGAACATTCTTGAAGGGCATCGCCGTGCATGAACTCGGTCACGGTACCGTTTTTCGTACGAAGAAACTAAACGGCCTGTTTTTGCGGATCTACAGCATTGTCGGTTGGTGGAACTTTTACGACTACGCAATGAGTCACACCTACCATCACCGGTACACATTGCACCCGGATGGCGACCGCGAAGTTGTACTGCCTCGTCATCCGTCCTTGAGATTGCTGTATTTGCTCCAGTTGTTTACGATCAACATCACCGGCGGCCTCGAGTCAACCGGCATCATCCCGACAGTCAGGAAGACTTTGATGACGGTTTTTAACCGTTACGAGGACGAGTGGTTGATTGCCTTGTATGCCGATCAACCGGGGGAGCGTGTCAAAGCCGTCAACTGGATGCGCTTTGTGCTGCTTGTCCACATTCTTGTAGCTGTCGCCGCCATTGCCTCCGGCTACTGGATCGTGGTCATTGTTTTTTCCTGTCACATGTTTTTCGGTAACTGGCTCAAGTACTTCGTCGGCCTGCCCATGCATTGCGGGCTGCGCGACAATATCCCGGACTTCCGCCTGTGCGTCCGTTCGATACGGCTCGATCCGATCTCGGAGTTTCTGTACTGGCACATGAACTGGCACACGGAACACCATATGTTCGCAGCAGTGCC
>DPYP01000219.1:19677-20842 GCA_003545375.1 Lentisphaeria bacterium | reverse complement strand
GGTGCCTGGCGTGAGATGCGGGAGACTTGGAACCGGCAGAAGGATGACCCGGACTATAAGTTCAATACGCCGCTCCCGCCGTCAGCCCATCCGGCAGTGACTGAGGTGTCAATGGTCACGGAAGGTGACGAAGCGGAACCGATTGCCACCTCCATCGGCGATCTTGCACCGGACGCGTTGGCGTGATTGCCCGGATTCGGGACAACACGCGACGAGGCGGTCGAAGCGGCATGAAGGAATCGGCCCGCCGGGCCGTGGCACCAGTGATGCAGGATTCCTGAATCCGGGATACGCTTTTCGGCTGATTCTCCGGCCGCTGCGATTACTGTTCTGTCGGTGACCAGAAGAAACCGCGGCGCAGCATCCCGCCTTGTTCCGCTTTGTTCCAGACGCGAATGGCGATGGTGTTGCGGCCGGGTTTGACGGCGCTGGTGATGTCAACGTCGAACTCGTGATTCCACCACCACCAGACTTTGTGCGGCTCATGGTGCATGTACTTGCCGTTGATCCACACCCAGCCTTCATTGAATATACCGCCGCTGTGAAAGTTGATCGTCTTGCCGGCAAACGCCTTGTCCACGTCGAAGGTGCCGCGATACCAGCCATGCCCGTCGTAATGGTGGCCCTTCGCGTCGAGCGGCGGGTCCTGGCCATCCCAGATATAGTGCGTGTTCATTGGTCTCCAGTCGTCGTCGTCGAAGTCCGGTGCGTACCATTCCGCGACGACGCCCTCTTGAAACGGGTCGCGCTTGAACGCCATTTCGAGCGGCAGGTCGCCAACCTTTGTGCCGGTTTCACCGTTGGTCATCGCCGCCAGTTCCTCGTATCGGAGCAGGCGGCCACGGGCGACGAACGGCGGCGGCTTCTCGACAGCTGGTGAGTCGGGATTGTCGGGAAAGGTCTCGGAGATGAAGAATGAGTAGATCTCGTGCAGCTCGGCCTGCAGGTCGAACATGCGCCCGGCCTGGCGCGCCGCCTCGGCGTAATCGAGGTTCATCGCGGCCGCCTCCATGTCGCCATAGGCCTTGAGGTGATCGGCAATCAGCGACACCGCTTCGACACGCCCGCGCTGCGCCGGCGTCGTCTCAGCCGCCAGCGCCGAGTCGATGTGATGGCGAATGCTGCTGCTGAATGCCGAGGTGTAGACGCTGTTGAGGAGAAAGTC
>DPYP01000219.1:0-19266 GCA_003545375.1 Lentisphaeria bacterium | reverse complement strand
GCCGAAGAAGGTGTTGTAGAAGTCCGCCTTGAGCGCCTCGACATCTGTCCCGGCATCCCACAGCAGCCTGGCCGTCGTGTAGAAGCTGGTCCAGGTCTGCATCCATGCCTTGCGGCCCTCGCCCTGGAAGCCCTTGATGTCAATCTCCTTGTACAGGGGAATGTTGACTGTGACGTTGGCCGTCTGGCGCTCCGGCACGAACAGGCCGGTGAGAAAGTCGGGGTTATAAATGTAGAGGTAAATATGGGCCGTCTGCCGGCGGTACTGCCGCAGCATCTTGACGAACTCCTGGCGCCGCCAGCAGCTCGGATGGTTGTTCGGATGAACTGCGCAACAACTGATCGGCGCATACAGGACCGTCATATTCGGCAACAGTTCCACACCTTGCGGCGGCATTTCCCGCAGCGAATAAGCCATCGTTGCGACAAACTTGTCGGGGAACTCCTTCGCCATGTCGCGGGCAAAGGCGTAAAACTCCTCGCTCATCTGCGGGCCGTAGACGTAATGGTTGTACTCGAACTTCTGACTGGCCACATCGCATTTTTCGCAAAAGCAGTACGGCGAGCCATCCGGCGGACTGACGCCGAAACCATTGACGGAAATGCGATGCGGGTTCGGCCCTTGGGCATAATGTTTTTCGGCGAACGCGGTTTTGATATTTTTCAGGCTCTCCTCGAGCACGTCCGGATTCGACAGACACAGCATGCTGTGGTACTCGCTGGTGGCTTTGTGGCGCTGGCCCTTTTTGTCCATGGAGAAATACTCGGGATGCTCGTCATAGTATTTCGCCACTGGCAGCAGCAGACCGAGAAAACCGTCACCGACGACCGGGTAGGTGTTCTCCAGCCGGGACGACATACCGACCTTCAGCCGCCATTCGGTATAGGTCTGAAATTCCTCGGGGGTAGTCGGCACCCAGCCGGGATTGAGGCCGATATAGCGCACGGCAAAGTCCGGTCGCGACAGGACGTCGAGATCCGGCACCGTGATGGTCTTTTGCTGCGGCACAACCTCGCCCCAGTCGCCGGGAAAATAGAAGCGGCAACCCAGCTCATAAAGAAAAGCGTAGCCGCCGTACAAGGTGCCGTGATACGGCCCGTCGGAATTGCCGCCAATGAAAATGGCGTTGCCCGCGGTTTTCAGAACGTAGCCTTCTTCCTCGAAAGCGTCGTCGTGGACGGTGGCGTTGTGCCCGGAAGGGATGGCTATGCCCTGCGCTGCCGCGGCGCCGGTGTGGCCCACATAAATGCTGATCGGCTGCCCGGTGTCCTCGCCTTCGGTGACGATCGGCAGGCGGGCGCCGCTCATCTTTTCGATGTACGACTGCACAGCCGCGCCGGCCCGGCGCGCGTGGTCTTCGTTTTGGGCCAGAACGATAGCGGCACGGGCGTTGCCGTTTTCGACGATGGTCAGAGGTGCGCCGTGCGAAAAACGGGCAACCGTGACTGACAGGGTGAACATGATGACGATAAGACGCATGACATCTCCGTGTTGCTTTATTTGAAACCGAGAGAAACGTTAACGCTGGAACGCTGTTGTGTCTACTTGTAATCCGGAGTCCCGCAACAGCAGGGAAGATGCGGTTGCCAGATCCCTGATTTATCCATCTTTCCAGCGGTATTGTAACGGTTGTTGTGACGCGCGCAAATGTGCCGTGCCGCAAAAGGAGGGTTTTTCGGACATGACACCCATTTGCAGCCCAACCGCCTACAAGCGGACCACCGACTTCTCCCAGCCGCTTGACGACTGCTGGGAAGTGGTACCCGACAAGGACTGGTCGTTCGAGACAAGTCCCGGGAACGCCTGCTTCGAAAGCCGGTCCGAGGGGAGGGCGGAGATTTATCTGAGACCATGCGCAATGCCCGGTGACACGGTCGAGATCCGGTTGCTGCCCGGGGCGCCGCGTGCGGGCATGTTCACCTTTGGGTTTCTGGCCGGTTTCGAGCACATTCGTGTCGAGCTCGACCTGACCCGTGGCGAGCTCACGGTCCACACCCATGAATTCCACAAGCCGCAGCCGCGTCTCGCGACGAAGACGCAAGTCGATTTTGACCGCGTCCGTCTCGTTTGGGAAAGCGATTGCCTGCCGCAACTTCCTTTCAAGGGCAGTCGCATCTCGGTAATCCTCGACGATCAATGCGCCGCGGTCATCGAGCAGATCGATTTCCTGCCGGAAAGCCACTGCATGTTCGGTTTCAACGGACCGGGAGAACTCGCGATCGCGTCCTGGTCGATTTCGGGGCCGCCGCGACCCAGGCCTGAGTACACGCACGTCGGCATCTGGCAGCACACCAAACCGTGCACGCGCGACAGCGTTGATTCACTGATCAACGGCGTTCGAAAAGGCGCCGAGGCCGGGGTGGATATCCTGGTGACGGCGGAGACCTCGCTTACCGGCCTTCGGCCCGAGAATCCGGAACTTGACGACCGGGACTTGATCCAGTCGGAGCTGAAGCGGTTTCAGCAGGCCGTGGCACAGACCCGGGGCGCGCCGTACACCCTCATCGGCTACCCCGCCTGGATCCCGGGCGACCAGGTGGAGGGTGCCACCTGCGACTTGGTGAAGATCAACCGGCATCTCTTCGTCCGACCAGATGGCTCTCTCGGCCCGCCAATGGCCAAGGTGCACTCTTGCGAAGAGGGCATGTGGCATGGGCGGCACTATAATTTGCAGCGCGTCTGTGGTGTGGAGGTGGCGATGGGGGTGTGTCATGACATCAAGTATAGCGACACCTGGTGCACCGGCGTGATGGCCGGTGCCAGGCTCTGCCTCCATCCGGCTGCCGGCGGCACGCCCGCCGGCACGATCGACGAGATCAGGCAGACAAACACCGACGTGCACAGCCCGGAAATGGACGCCTTCTGGGTCCACGTCAACGATGCCGGGGGATCGGCGATCTACTATCCCCGCACAACTGCCCGGCTACAGGAGCGAATCGCCGTCGCCACAAAGGATCTCACGAAACACAACCCGAGCTACCCCGAGTACGCCTCGATGGGTGATCAATTCGCACACGCGCGGATCAGGCTATACGATGCCACCGGTTGCTATCCCCTGCGTACGCTGCGCGCCGGTTCCAAGGCTTACGAATGCTGGTCGAAGCTCATCCCCGACATCGTGGACGTCGACGCGGATGTTCCCGAATGAATGGCTCGATCAAAAGAGTTCTTCAGACCATATCCGGCTTGCTTGTGTAGCCAGGGAGCGCGCGCATTCTGCCTGCTTGTGCATTTCTTACCAGTAAGAGCAGTCTGGATCGTACGGCCAGGTGTTGGACCAGTTGGTTGTGCCACCGTACATCTTGGCGCGCCGGCTTTCCCCATGTCCGTCGATGGCGAGCATGTTGGTCACGGTTTTCTGGGTATGGCGAAACATATATGAATGCTGCTGGTTCGGCCCGCCGCCGTCACTGAAAAAGTGGTTGGTCATGTCGTCTATAGTCCCCATATAGTACGGTTGTTGCCAACCCCACACCTGGTTCGGACCGTCGGCGAGATAAAGGGCATCCGAGGGGGAGACGTTGGCCGACTGATAGATCCTCTGTCGCGACACCCAGCGCGCTTCATTCCAGCCGCCCGGAATACACGGATAGGGGCTGACTTGCGCCATGACCGCATAGCTGCTGAATATATACTCATTGTCGAACAGCGTCGTTTTGTTGCCGCTCCAAAAAGTGCTGCTGCCTCTCGAGACGAAATCAGTAGGATATTCACCCATGCATTTGAAGACTTCCCAACGTCCGTTCCTATTGCCCGCGCCGATGTTATTAACATGCGGACCGAAGTCCTCACCTTCTGTACCGACATAACCGGTGACGCCGATGACGCGAAAAAAATTGCCGTATGGATAGTGAAGGTCGTTCGACTGCCCGCTACTGGTATTTTCCATCGACCCGAGATGCGGCATGGCTTCATCGTTGTCACCGATATAGCCCAACACACCAATGCCGATCTGCTTGAGACTACTCAGGCAGGTGATTCTTACAGCCGAGTCCTTGGCGTTATTCAGTGCCGGCAGCAGCATGGCAATGAGAATCGCGATGATCGCGATCACCACGAGCATTTCGATCAATGTAAATTCTCGTGCATTGCTGCGTTGCATGGAGTATTTATTTGGCTTAAGAGTGGCGTGAGTTGAGGTGCAGCGGACAGTGTGCTACCATACAGCAAGGCGTCTGTGTTCGCCACCGTGTATGGCCCAACTGTCCAGAACAGTAAACGCGATGGCGCATCTGTTTGTATTCAGTCCCGATGCGAGATAATACTACGACCCAATACCCGCACTGCCCAGAAAAAAAAGTAGTCCATGACAATACCAGACACAGGCGACCATCGCACGTTTCTTACTTGGCGAATCTGGCTGACCTATGGCGTGCTCACTATCGTCGGCATTCCGTGGTACTGGCCGGCAGAGAGTGACACGCGGTTGTTCGGTGCACCCGCCTGGGTCGTGACTGCGCTCGTCGCCAGCCTCGCCGCCTCGATTTTTACCGCCGTCCTGCTGCGCCGCGACTGGTCAGAACCCGCCGCTGAAACGAACGAAAATCAGCCGCCCGGTTCGGAGCCCTCATGAATCTCGCGGTCGTTTCCTTCGGTCCCGGCGCACTGACCTTCATCGCCATTTACCTGCTGTCGCTCATCGGCATCGGCTGGTGGGGCTATCGCGCCCGTCGTGAAGATACGCTGCGAGAATTCTATCTCGCCGGCCACGGCTTCGGTTTACTGGTCCTTGTCCTTACCCTCTACGCGACGCAGTACAGCGGCAATACGCTCCTGGGATTTACCGGAAAATCATACCGCACCGGGTTCTCGTGGACGATGAGCGTGCATTTCATGACGGCTATCGTTGTCTGCTACCTGATCTATGCACCGCGCCTCTATGCCCTGGCACGAAAGCGCGGTTTCATCACGCCGACAGACTACCTGCACGACCGTTTCAACTCGCCGGCGATCAACGTCACAGCGACAATCATCATGGTCGTGGCGCTCGCCAACTTTCTCCTGGCGCAGTTGATGGCAATGGGGCGGGCCCTCGAAGGTTTCAGCGCCGGCACCCCGCGGCAGGCGTTTATCTACGGCGTCATAGCGCTGGCCCTCATCATGGTCATCTACGAAAGTCTTGGCGGCATGCGCGCCGTTGCCTGGACGGACGCTGTTCAAGGCATCGTCCTGCTTCTTGGCTTCGCCCTCGTCGTCGTCCTCGTACTGCAGAAGTACGGCAGCCTCGAGACGACAACTACGACGATCCTTGCTTCCGAAAACCGTGCCAAGGCGCTGCCGCCGGATGCCGCAAAGTGCCGGGAGTGGCTGAGCTATATCCTGCTCGTCGGCATCGGAGGCGCCCTGTATCCGCAGGCGATCCAGCGTATCTATGCCGCCAATTCGCAACGAACCCTGCGCCGCAGCTTCTCGCTGATGGCGTTCATGCCGTACACTGCCGCGCTGGTGGCGCTGATCGTTGGCGTCACAGCCCTCGCCAACATCCCGGGGCTCACCGGTGCCGAGGCCGACAAAGTACTAACCGTCGTGCTCGGAGAGATCCAGCAAGACTCACGGCTGGGGTATTGCCTGGTCACGGTGTTGTTCGCAGCCATCCTCGCTGCCGTCATGTCGACCGCGGATTCGGCGCTGCTGTCGATCTCGTCGATGGTGACCAAGGACTTGTATGGGCGATATGTCGATCCCAACGCGAGAGAACAGTTCCTCACGAAATTGGGGAAGATTGTTTCGTGGGTTCTGGTGGCGATCCTGATCATTGTTGCCATCAGAATGTACGACTCGGGAAAGAACACGCTGATCAAGCTGCTCGACCGAAAGTTCGACTGGCTCGTCCAGCTGGCGCCCGCCTTCTTCATCGGTATCCATTGGCGGCGCATGCGGTCGGGACCGGTGTTCTACGGCATGCTCGCAGGATTGGTTCTCGCGGTTGTACTCGCAATGTGCGGGCATGGCAAGATCGCCGGCATTCATGCAGGCTTGTATGGTCTGGTGCTCAACCTGTTGATCGCCCTCGGCGGTTCGTTTCTCCTGGCGCGTCGGCCGTCCATTCTGCAACGCTACAGAACTGCCAATCCTTGAGAGTCAGGGGCGCCGGCAATACCACCTCGCCGTCCACCGCTCGGCAGTTTGATCAGGCCCGGAAAATAAGCGGGCTGGCTCTGCACATGCGGAATTGGATTAGTGTAAACAACGTGGGGATCGACAACGGCAATCATCAGGGCATATCTGGTGCAAGGGTGGAGGAATGAGATTCGGACAGTACGTTGATTTTGAACCAGACCAAGTTCGGCTGCTGCAAGCGCCAACGTACGTTCTGTCCAGGAGAACCAGCCGATGTCAAGACCTACCGAAACACTGGGTTCCCAGTTGAAACTGATCGCGGAGAAATTTCGTATAAACCAAAACTTTTCCGACTGATGAATTCAGAATCTCCCTGCACAATTGATGTTGCTTACGGCGACGACCGCGGCGCCGGCCTGCCGGTTTCGCTCGGCGTGCCCTTTGCGCAAGGCCAACTGACAGATACCTCGAACCTGGCCGTCACAGCGCCTGCCGGCCAGCCACGGCCTTCCGCCTGTCGGCCATTGGTCCATTGGCCGGACGGCTCGGTGCGCTGGGGGCTTTTGACTTTCACAGCGTGTGACGCCGGCAATCATGAACTGATGGTTGGCCAGGCGCCGACGGTCCCGGACGAACCGGTTACGCTGGTACAGAACAACGACACTTGGACAATCGACAATACCCGGCTCTCGGTCACCGTCGGCGCCGGCGGTTCCGGACCGATTCATCAGATCAACTGCGACGGGCATACCTACCTCGACGATCCTGCGCGCTTTGCATTCTGTGTCGACGACGCCGATACAAGGCACGAGCCGCAACGCACCGTGCGGGTCCTGGAACAGTCGCCGCTGCGCGTTCGACTCCGCGTCGAAGGGGCCCATTTCACTGCCGCACACGAGCGCCGCCTGACGTATCGGCTGGATGTTGAGCTCTGGGCCGGCTGGACAACGCTGCGGCTGGATTATCACTTCTTCAACGTCGAGGCCGGCCGAGCGAGCGTGCCGATCGAAAGACTGGCCTGCGAAGCGCAATGGTCCCTGACCGGACCGACGCAGCGACACTTTCTGCAGCAGGCCTACGGCCTCTTCTACGTCGGGCGCCATGTCTTCAATCCATCACGTGTCGCCATCATTGCAGACGAGGAACGACAGTCTGCCTATGTCGAGGACGCCGCAATGCTGCTCGATGACGTCGACTATCCGTTTTACCTGAACCCGCCGCTCGTGGGCACCGCCGATTGGCTCGGCCTGCACGGCGGCGGCCGCGCCGTTTACCTCCAGATGCAGGATTTTCTGCGGGCCCGTCCCAACCGCCTGGTCAGTGACGACGCCACACTGAATCTGGAGATCTGGCCTGCGACGAAAGAAGTGCTCGACCTGCCGCAGGGACGTTCCAGACGACAAGTCATGACGCTGGCATTCGTGCAGTCCGACGATGCCACACCGGACAGGCTCACGGGCAAGATGAACTATACACCGAGTCAGGCGCCGGAGGGAATCGAGTCAATGCTTGCCTCGCCTATATACGAGGGGCGTGCCTGCCTCGCCCCCGAATGGCTGGCGGGCAGCGCCGCGTTTGAGCAGGATCTGGCGCTGCCGAGAGGCAAACACCTGCGATTCGACAAGGTGCTCGCGGACCTTGTAAATATTCCCACGCCTGATTCCAAGTTCGACGTTGGCGACATGAATTCCCAATACCATGCGGCCTACTCCGTGAGCGGCGGTGGCCTCGTTCGCCGATTACCCGGAGCTCCGGAAATCCCCCGAAATTGGCCCGATGGGCGCCCGACACAAACCTACCTGGACTGTCACGAACCGGTGTGGCTGAACAATGAGTACGACGTTATTCACACCTTGTGCGGCGAACTCATGCGCCTCGGCCGGCACGACCTCTGGAACATGGTGCGCCTGGTCGCCAGGCACAACATTGAGGTCGACTTCCTGCACTATTCCGATCATCTCTGGCTGCATCGGGCAACGCCCGCTCACTCCGCGCGACATACAACGACCGGTGCCTACCCCAGTCATTTCTGGACCCAGGGCTTGCTCGAGTACTATTGTCTCAGCGGTGATCCCGATGCACTCGAAGTTGCACTGGCACTCGGCGACAAGACCGTCGAGCTCTTTGCTAACGCCGAACAAAGAGAAGTCCTGTGGGGCTTCAACCGCGAAATCGGCTGGAGCATACTGCTGCTTGTGCACCTGTACGACGTCACCCGCGAACCGCGATTCCTGCCGTTGCTGGAGGAGATGATCGATTTCGTCATCACCTTTGACCGCAACGCCTTCTCGGGCGCGGTGGATCTCTCCGCTGGCGACGATCGCCTCTCACTGCACCGGCAGATGATCAACGGGTTCTTCGGTTACTGCAGTATGGTCGATGCTGTCGATCGTTACGCCACGATCACTCGACGCGCGGACGTCGATCAATGGCTGCAGACGCTGACCGTTGATTTGGCCAGGGCGATGATTGCCGCGGCGCGCGACGGAAGCTCTCCCCGTATGGATTTCGGCCTCGCGCTGGCCGTTGGTTATGAACGCACCGGCGACCCGCGTTTCATGACGTTGACCGAGGCGTGGCTCGATCAGCTCTGCTGGAATTCCCGCGGACCGGTAGGCCACGCAACGACATGCCGCGGCTGGGCGCGAATCCTCGGCCACGCCTGGCGGCATGGCATGCTGGATAAATACGAGGTGCCCAGTGCAGGGAAGCTGGAGGATCTGGCAAGCTGGTAGGGGCAGTTTACATGGGCGTGTGCGTCGCCCGCCCTTACATGATGCCTGCTCGCAGCAGGTCCTGCACGTCGAGCATGCCGACCAACTGGCCCGACTCATCGACTACGGGAAGTTCGTCGACTTTGTTGGTCCGCATGATCTTCAATCCTTCCGCTGCCAGCCTGTCCGCTGCAATAGTCCATGGATCACGGGTCATCACTTCCGCCACCGGACGGTCCAGCACCGAAATATCCTTGTTGATTTCCCGGCGCAGATTTCCGTCGGTAAAAATGCCGACCAGCCGGCCGCTGTCGTCGACGATTGATGCGGCACCCGCCTTGGCGGTGGTTATCGCGAAGAGTACCGTCTTGACAGTCGTATCCGGTCCAGCGACCGGATTCTGATCGTCGGTCCGCATGATGTCGCCCACTGTCATCAGCAGATTTTTCCCCAGGCTGCCGCCCGGATGATAGAAGGCGTAATCTTCGACGCGGAAACCTTTCTTCTCCAGCAACGCCATCGCCAAAGCATCGCCCATTGCCAGGCTGGCGGTTGTACTTGCCGTCGGCGCTAAGCCCAGCGGGCAGGCTTCCTGCTTCGTACCGGTGTCTATAACCACATCGCTGTAACGCGCCAGTGTCGACTGGGGGTTTCCCGTTAATGCTATAAGCGCCGCACCGATCTTTTTGATCAATGGCAAGAGTCGGGTGATTTCATCCGTCTCACCGCTGTTCGAGAGGGCAATGACCACGTCCCCTTCGTGGATCATCCCGAGATCCCCATGTACGGCTTCCGCCGGGTGCAAAAATAGCGTTGGCGTCCCGGTGCTGGCCATCGTTGCGGCGATTTTCCGTGCCACTATGCCGGCCTTGCCCATGCCGGTTACCACAACTCTTCCCTGACAATCAGCAAGCGCTGTCAGTGCATCACTGAACGCCTCGCCGATGCCGTCGATCAACGACAAAATAGCCTCCGCCTCAACCTTAAGGACTTGTCTGGCAATGTCTTGCCAGTGTTTGTTGTCGGTTTTGACGCTCATATGCGTTTGGGCCTCACGATATTGTCTATCTGGACGAGCTGCTCAAGTAGTGGCGGCAAATCAGTCATTTTCAAACTGTTTGGACCGTCCGACAGCGCCTTGTCCGGGTCCGGATGCACTTCTATAAACACGCCGTCGCAGCCTGCCCCGACAGCCGCGCGCGCCAGGCAGGGAATCATCTCGCGTCGCCCGCCGGAGGCTGTGCCGAGACCCCCTGGTGATTGGGCGCAGTGCGTTGCATCGAAAATCACCGGGTACCCGAGCGCGCGCATCGTGGGCAGTGCCGTCATGTCCGCAACGAGCTGGTTATAGCCTAAGGTGTAGCCGCGCTCCGTCAGCAGGATGTTCCGGGCCCCGGCCTTTTCTGCTTTTGCCACGACATTCTTCATATCGTGCGGTGCGAGGAACTGTCCTTTCTTGATATTGATTGCCTTCGCCTGCTTTGCCACGGCGACGATCAGATCCGTTTGCCTGCAAAGGAATGCCGGGATTTGCACGATATCGACAACTTCAGAAACCGGACCGACTTGTTCTTCCCCATGCACGTCTGTGAGCAACGGCACTCCGAGTGCCTGCTTAACTGCGGCCAGGATCCGCAGTCCTTCCGTCATCCCTGGCCCGCGATATGAGTCGATCGACGATCGATTTGCCTTATCATATGACGCTTTGAAGACAAACGGAATTGCTAAATCTTGGGTGATTTCATGCAGTGCCCGCGCGATCTCCAGCGTTTCGTTTTCCGTCGCGATCACGCACGGTCCGGCAATCAGCATCAGTCCTTTATCGGCACCCGGAATATCGAGATTATCCTGCATACCATCATGGTACCCGCGACCAGCCGGATTTCAACAACCCCTTGGCACTGGAAACTCTTAAAAAGACAGGTCATTTGAGAAAAACAAAAATGCCGCGGCCGGGTCGACAGGCTGTCGTGGTCCGGCCGCGGCAGGAATGCACACCGCTGTAAACGGCAGGCGTCGCCGTCTACGCGGCTTTACTCCCTAAATAGATTTCCATGATCACCTCCTTTTTTCCTGTGTGTTGCTGTTGCCGCGAGAACAGGTGCCTACGCTGTCGTCGCAAACACAGCCTGCACATCGCTCCGGCTGCAAGAGCCGACTATTGCCTGATGTAGCAGGCTGCCCGAGTTTGTTGTGCCCAATTAACCATCAGGCAGGCACGGTAAGAGTACAATACTGCAAATCACACAGAGCGGCAAGACCGGGCCAGGTGGAATAATAGGACAGCTTGATTGGCGTTTCTGGCGAATTAGTTTACAACCGTAACGATTTTTCATATTCACCCGTCACCTCCACCAAAGGATGCACCATGAAAACTGCCCGCACCATCATCGCATGTTTCGCCGTCATTGCCTTCACGCTCCTCTGCAGTTGCACAACGTATGTCGCCGCGGACGGCAACGCGCTGATCATGAAGCGCGGCCCGAACTACTGGGAAGTTAATGTTGAGGGCAAAGTCAAGGACGTATATCGTGCAGCGCTCGCCGGGATCAGCGATCTCGAACTGAAAGTTGTCGATGAGCAGGCCGATAATGTTACCGGCCTGATTGATGGGGCGTTCGCGGACTTGTCCGAGTTCCAGATAAATTTCTTCCAGGCTTCTCCTGCCAGTACGCGGGTTCGCATCTACGTGGGGCTGACGGCGCACAAGGGGCGTTCGGAACAGCTCGTGGCTGCGATGCAGAATAACCTGTAGGACTGCGGGGACGTCACTGGGTTTCCTGGTTCAGTGCTGCGAACTCGTGGCGTTGAATGCTCGCCAGGGCGAATCCGATAAGGGCGCCGCTGAAGTGGGCCAGGAAACTGACGTTTGGGGTGACGACGTCGAAGACCATCTGTATGATGATGATCAGAAGCACCAGTACCAGCTGAGTGTGGGCGACGTGAGCACGGTCGCGCCGCCAGCCGCGCATATAAACCGCGGCTATTGCCCCGACGACACCCATAACGCCCCCGGATGCGCCCAGGACCGGTACCAGCTCGCTGTGAGTCAGCCGACTCAGCAGGACGATCGCCAGCATCGAGCCGAAGCCGGCGGCAATGTATGTCGTGATGTAGCGCAGCGGACCCAGCGCGAATTCCAGATATGGGCCGAGCGCCAGTAACGCCAGCATGTTCATCATCAGGTGTAACGCTCCGTAATGCAGAAACGTCGCCACCGCGATGCGCCACCATTGGCCGTCCATGACCCAGGCAGGGACAACCGCACCGAGAGTTGTCAGGGTTTTTAGATCGGTGGCGCCGCCGGCAGACATTTCGATACAGAACACAATGAGGTTGACGAAGATCAGCGACAGCGTGACGACCGCCTTCGACCGCTTTACAGACGGCCGGAAGCCGTAGCGTTCGTCGTGGTCGAGCTGGAGTTCTTCGTCGTCCAGGATACGCAGTGACGGGGCGGACAAGCCATCTGCAGGTGCCGGCGGATTGTCGAAGCGCCAAGCGCCTTCATGCTGTGTCAGTCGGTCGTCACTTGACTGGATCGCTTCGTATTCCTTTCTGGCGTTTTCCTCGTTGCGTCGGGCCAGCCACGCGGTTGCGAGCCAGTAGCTCTGTACTTGCGGGGGAAAGACCGCCAGCCTGTTGCGGAACAGGCGTTCCAGGGTTTCGGTGCGGCCGCTGAATGCAAACACGAAAAGACGGCAGAGGTTGCGCAGGTCGCCGTCGCGCCGACCGAAACCCGCCCTCATTTCTGCGAACTGTGCAACCATGTCGTTGAGTCTGCCGGCTTCGCCGATGGCGCGGATGTAATAGATGGCGGAGTCGAGCTCATTCCCGGCAATTTTACCGGATTCGAACCAGTCGATGAATGCCTGCCAGTCGTGGTTGAGCCGATAGATATAGGCACGGGCGAGCCGGCCGAACCAGTGGTGGTCGTTGCGGTACTGCTCGAGGCTGGCACAGGCTTCGTCGATGCGGCCGTCGTGCGCCATTCCCAGGGCCCGGCAGAGCGCGGGATGGTGTCGCCAGCCGTCGGCAGGGTGGAAAACCGCAGCGATCCGGGCGAACCAGACGGCGGCGTGGTATCGTTTCTTGATCGACAGATAGTGAACGATCTGAATGGCGACAAACGGCAGGACAACGAGGACCAGCCAGGCAACGCCGGCGGCGTAGCCGGCGACCTGCGGGGTCCGCAGCAGGCCGGTGCCGAGCAATATGAGAACGAAGGTATAGACGCAGAGCCAGCCGATGTTGCCAGTTGGTTGGCGCAGGCCGCCAATGAACTGCAGTGCGACGGTGCCGCCGACAATCCAGACGAGGATGTAGTTGGGATCCATGTCGACAGCGTCAGCCGCTTCGTGGTCGGCGGCTTGGGATCAGCCGTTTGTTGTGACAGCCTGATACAGGTTGTCGAACAGTTCGTCGAGCAAGTCGTACGGTGTTGCGGAGAACGCGACGCGAATGACCCCGGAGGCGGCGATCACACCCGTCGAATATTTCTCGAGCAGGATCGTGCGCACCTGTTCCGGGTCAGCGGACTTGAGTGCGACGCACATAAAGTAGCCGGAATTGAACGGCAACGCCTCGAAGGCTTCGGCGTATTCCGGATGGCTGGCGAGGATTTCCTTGACTTTCTCGGCGCGGGCTTTGAGGGTGTTGAATTTCTCGGTTTTCTGCGCTGCGTAGTCGCTGGACGTGTATGCCTTCAGCATGATCGACTGTGACACAGCGGGACAGTTCGAGATGTTGCCGCGGATGGCGCCGGCTGTTTTCGCCTCCAGCGCTTTGTAGACGTCCTCTGTGCCGCCCTTGACGGCGTACGTGATGAAGCCGACCCGGAAGCCCCAGACGTAATCTTCCTTGGTCGCCCCGTCGATCTTGACGGCGAGCAGGCGTTCGTGCGCGTTGGCCAGGCGGCCGAAGACGGATTCGGTGAGGATGCCGTCTTCGAAAACCAGCCCGAAGTAGGCGTCATCGATCAGCGCGACGACCTGGTTGCCGGCTTCGGCGACTTCGACCAGGACATCACGTATCCGATCGGCCTCGGCCGGGGTAACCGTGTAGCCGGTGGGGTTGTTGGGAAAGTTGAGGAGGACGATGCGTTTGCCGGTTGGTCCCTCGAGCAGTATCTCGCGCAACGCTTCGACGTCGTAGCCACCGTCAATGAACGTGTTGTGTGTGGTGATTTTGAGGCCGTAGGCATTCTCGAACAGCAGCTTGTAGTTGCCCCAGTAGAGGTCGGGCATGCAGATCTTGTCGTTCTCGTCGCCGAACATGTAGGCACACATGCTGAGTGCATGGGTGAGGGCGCAGGTGACGACCGGGTTGCTGATCTCGATGCCGTCGACGGTGGGGTTCTTGCGGTAAATACCGTTGCGCCACACTTTGCGCAGCTCTGCATTGCCGTAGCTCGGCGCGTACGGAAAGGCTTCGGCCGGGGTCAAATCGATCATGTCCTCGACACACCCCAGGCGCATGGGTGTGCCGTCGTCTTCCAGGGCGATGCCAATTGTGGCGTTGATTTTCTTGCCTTTGGCTTCGGCGGACTGGCCAAGAATGCCTTTGGCGGGGAAAAAGATGGCTTTGCCGCGAGCCGACAGCATTTCGAGAATGTTCGGACAGTTGTCGGCAAGGGTTTGATTGAGAGCTTCGGCCTGTGGATTCAACGCCATGATGATCACCTATGTTTTTTTACGTGGCGCGAAATTTTCCGCACCGTATAGTGTCTAACATCTGGACGCGGCTGACTTTGCATATCGCGTCTGCAGCCAATAACAATCATGTTGTGTTCGCAAAAATCAACTGCGAACCGGGAATTGTGGGTGTTGAATCTCGATCATCTCAATCCTGAGCAGCAGGAAGCGGTTCGTACGACGGAGGGACCGCTGCTGGTGCTGGCGGGCGCGGGTACGGGCAAAACGTCGGTGATTACGCACCGGGTGGCTTGGATGCTGAATCACGGGGTTGCCTCAGAAAATATTCTGGCGGTCACGTTTACCAACAAGGCGGCGGACGAGATGCGCGCGCGTCTCGAGGACCTTCTGCCTCAGGTCGATCACAAGATCATGTCGGTGTCGACCTTCCACTCCTTTTGCTGCCGCGTACTGCGGGCGGACGTTCATCACCTGGGATACACCCGCCGTTTCGGCATCGCCGACGCCAGCGACGAGGAAGGATTGATCAAGCAGGTCATGGGGGAAATGGGTATCGGCAAGGGCGATCTGGACGTCAACTTCTTCAAGAACGGCGTCAGCCATGCGAAAAATAATCTGCAGACGCCGGAGGATATTCGCAGCAACAGCAAGCGTGACTGGGCCGCGACGCTGGCGGAGTTGTACGAGCGCTACCAGCGGCACCTGTGCAACATGAACCTGCTCGATTTCGACGACCTGCTGTTGCAGACGCTGAATCTGTGGAAGCAGCACAGCGATGTGCTTGCCAAGTACCAGGACCGGTACCGGTATATTCTGGTGGATGAGTATCAGGACACCAACAAGGTACAGTCGGAACTTATGCGTACACTGGCGGGCGACCGTCGCAATATCTGCGTTGTCGGTGATGATGACCAGTCGATCTATGGCTGGCGCGGTGCGGACATTACGAACATCCTGGAATTTCCGAACATTTTCGAAGGGACCCGGGTCGTGACGCTGGAGCAGAACTACCGCTCGACCAATGTCATTCTGAAAGCCGCCGGCCATGTCATCAACCGCAATGAAAACCGCCATGCCAAACAGTTGTGGTCAACCAGGGGCGAGGGCGATCCTATCCGCGTTTTCGAGGCCGACAACGAGACCGAAGAAGCGCAGTTGATCGCTCGGATGATCACCCAGGTGACGTACGAGCAGCGCAGCGGCTATGGGGACATGGCGATTCTGTTCCGCTCCAACTTCCAGACGCGCCCGTTCGAGCAGAGCTTGCGCGATGCCAACATTCCCTATTGCATCGTCGGCGCCAAGTCATTCTACGAGCGCCGCGAGATCAAGGACGCTGTCGCCTATCTGCGACTCGTGCACAATCCGCGCGACGACTTGGCGCTGCTGCGTGTCCTCAACACGCCGCCGCGCGGTATCGGTGACAAATCGATCGACAATCTGAAACAGTATCAGAAGATCACCGGCAAACCGATCCTCGAACTGATGCACAGTGAGGACGTGCTCAAGGACATGCAGCCGGCGGCGGCGGAGAGTCTGCGCTGTTTTGCGAGCACTTCCGATGATGCCGAGAAGACATTTTCAGAAGTCGGCGGGCTGGCCGAGAAGATCCATCGTTACCTCGACAACATGGCCTACCTCGAAGGGCTCGGCCGTATCTACAAGAGCCATGCAGAGGGCGTGGCGCGACGGGAAAACGTCATTGAGTTTGTCAACTCGGCGGCGCAATACGAGGCGCGTATCGGCGGCACGGCGACATTGCAGATGTTTCTCGAAGCGTTTTCGCTGACCGACGACAGCGAGCGCGTTGACGACCAGAGCGAGGAAGACTCAAGCGTGACGCTGCTGACTGTGCATGCCGCCAAGGGGTTGGAGTTCCCGTACATCTTTATCGTCGGCATGGAACAAAATCTGTTCCCGCACGAGCGCTCGATCCGGGATTACATGGTCGATGAAGAGCGAAGACTTTTTTATGTCGCGGTGACGCGAGCGAAAAACAACCTGATCATGACACGGGCACGGCAGCGGCAGAAATACGATAAGCGCTATTCCACCCGCCTGTCGCAATTCATTCATGAGCTGCCGAAGGAGCTCGTGGAGTTTCCGGAGGCCGATGAGTTTTTCTCACCGGCGACGGGGAATCAGGTGGACGACGTGTTCTCGCAGCTGCGGACGCGCTTTTCGTGATGCTGGATCCCGGATGTTCGGTGCTGGATGCTTTGTCAGCCGTCGCCCAGGCAGGTGCCGACGTAGCGGGCAGACTGGATCCATGAATGATCGAGAGGCACCAGATTTTTCTTGCCGGCGGTGTCTTCGATGGGTACCGGTTTGAGCTTGTTGCCGTGGACGCCGATCATGACGCCGTGCTGTCCGTCATTCAGTAGTTCGGTGCAGTAGGTGCCGAGGCGAGTTGCCAGCAGACGATCGGCACAGGATGGGGTGCCGCCGCGTTGCAGGTGACCGAGAATGGTCAGCCGCGCTTCCTGGCCGGTAAGTTCTTCGAGGCGCGCAGTCAGGCGTACGGTGTGGTCGATGTGATGATTGTGGAAGGCATCCAGTTTGGCGGAGATTTCTTTACGCTCTGATTTCGATTCGGCAGCGGTTTTCGCGGCCAGCAATTCGTCTACGTGCGTGACGTGTTCTTTCGACATGGCACCTTCAGCGACCGCGACGATACTGAAGCGCTTACCGCGCTGGCGCCGGTCGCGGATTGCAGCGGCGACGATCTCGACATCGTACGGCATTTCCGGGATCAGAATGACGTCGGCGCCACCGGCAATACCGGCGCCCAGTGCGAGCCAGCCGGCACGGTGCCCCATGATTTCGACAACGATGATGCGGTGATGGCTGGTGGCAGTGGAATGGAGCCGGTCGATGGCCTCGGTGGCGATCGCCATGGCCGTGTCAAAGCCGAAGGTGACGTCGGTGCCCCACACATCGTTGTCGATGGTTTTGGGCAGTGTCATGATATTCAGGCCGGCGTTTTTCAGTCGCAACGCGTTTTTCTGCGTGCCGCCGCCGCCGAGGCAGACGAGGGCATCGAGGTGATGGCGCTGATAAGTGTCGAGGATGGCGCTGGTCATGTCCACCGTTTTATTGCCCATTTGCATACGGTGCGGTTTGTCGCGGCTGGTGCCCAAAATGGTACCGCCGTCGGTCAGGATACCGGAGAGCAGGTCACCGTCGAGGTCCATGGTGCGGTCCTGGACGAGGCCGCGGAAGCCATCACGGAAGCCGATGCAGTGCATCCCGAAGGTGTCATGGCCGGCTTTGCCGATACCGCGTATGGCGGCGTTGAGGCCGGGGCAATCGCCGCCGCTGGTGAGAATACCGATGTTTTGTGGCATAACGTCGCGGTGCTCCTGTTCGATGCAGACTGTGCCGTGTCATACCTGCGCGATGATTCGCTGTCAAGATCCTTTTTCAGCAGCATAAAAGCCAGGGCGATCTTGTCCTTGCTCAAATTGTTCTCGCAGTTGTTTGAGGCCGGGGGATTCACCGATCACCGTGACACGGTCATTTTCATCCAGAACAGTGTTGCCGTGCGGCACGATCATGCTGTCACGACGGTGGATGGCGGCGATGAGGCAGTCATCCGGGAGTTGAATGTCTTTGATCGCACGGTCGATCCATTCGGCGGTCTTGTCGCCAGGTTTTAGGCGGAATGTGATGCAGTTGCCCGTGCGCATGAAGATCCCCTTCAGTTCCTGCGCGTTGGACGCCGCCAGCCATTCGCTGATGAAGGTGTCGGTATCTGCTTGCCCGGCGATGTTTGCGAGGATGCGCAGGTGCTGGCCGGAGTCGTTGTCGGGACTGACGAGAAAGAAGATCGCGAATACTGCAGAGTCTTCCGGGTCGTCCGCGTTTCCGGCGATATTCACACCGTGCAGGGCGCGGGCCATGACGAGGATCGGCCGCTGGAGGTCATGCAGGCGGAAATGGGGCAGCGCAACGCCATTGGAAACAGGCGTTACACCACGGTCGCTCTGCAGAAAATGCTGCAGCAACAGGTCGCGATCGACATCGGCCTGGTCCGTGATGTGGTCGACAGCGAGGTGGACGATTTGCTCGTAATCGGCTTCTTCATCGTCGATGACACAGGCTTGTGCCACCACGATGTCGAATGGGTCATCGGCACGCAGACCTTTCTCCGAGAGGATGCCGCGCAGTTCACGTTCGAGTCCGTCGGAGCGCCGTTCTCCAAGCCGCGCGAACAAATGCAGGATCGCACCACCGGGGTTCGAAACCTTGCCTTTGGCATAACAGAAGTACCAGGCCCCACCGAGTGCCACCAGGCCGAAGATGAACAGAATGGACCAGATCCCGAGCATCGTGATCAACCACAGCGGCCCGATCATGCCGATGATCTGGGTCCACGGGTACAAGGGTGAGCGGAACCCCGGGTCGTAGGACTCGATTCGGCTTTCGCGCATGATGACCACGGCGAGACAACCAAGGGCGAAGAGAAACAGTTGAAAGGCACTTGCCAGTTTGGCGATCTTCAACGGATCGAAACACACCAGGCACAGCACGGTGAGCGCGACGGTGAGGCAGATGGCGGCAACGGGCGTACCGCCTTTGAGGTCCCGAAACATGGGCGGAATCAATCGATCGCGACTCATTGCGAGCGGATACCGGGAGGCGCTGAGTATGCCGGCATTGGCGACGGAAAAGAAAGCGAGTACCGCGGCGATCGTCATTATGATTTTCCCGGCGTCCCCGGCTATGTGTTGGGCGGTGGTAGCGACCGGCGTTAAGAGAGGCTTGCCGTTGGCGCCGGTAGCCAACAATTCGCTGCCCAGCACGCCCACCATGACGTAGGTGCCGAGACCGTAGAC
>DPYP01000096.1:0-4296 GCA_003545375.1 Lentisphaeria bacterium | reverse complement strand
CCACCGTCGACAGGGTGGCCACTCACCCAGACGTAATTTTCACCGGTGGAGCCCTTGCAGTAGCCTTCGAGATTTCCCGGGGCGAGCTGGGGCATAATCCATCCACCCCAGTCGTCGGCATACATACTGGTGGCAAGCATATTATGATGGTGATTGGCCATACACAGAATCTTTCTGGCCTTATTCTTGGCGCGACCGAGCGCTGGCAACAGCATTGAGGCGAGAATAGCGATGATCGCGATGACGACAAGCAGTTCTATGAGTGTGAACATCTTGCGCCGACGAAGCGGCTGAAGGACTGTTGATTTATTACTTCTCACGCGTCACGTCCGATGTGGTATCGTGTTGCCGATATCGGTTCGAGCCTCAGTCCTTTACGATAATGCCAAAGCTTGTTCCTTCATAGGTAATTCTGTTGCTATTTCTCCACCATCACGCTTATCGGCTTGTAGAGTCCGCCGGCGCCGGAGTAGTTGTCGACCTTTACTGTCAGGCGGTGTTCGCCCTGGCTGTCGAGGGCGCCGGTGACGTCGAGGAGAAAGGGTTTGGACCAGGTAATGTCCGGGTAGGCGGTGTCGTACCAGGCGATGAGTTTGCCGTCGATATACAGCCAGGCGCCTTCGTCGACGGCTTCAAAAAGTACGAAAACGCGTTTGCCGGGAGGCAGGTCTGGACAGGTGTATTGCAGATTGTACCACCCCTCGCTCAACCCCTTGTAGCCCTGGTCGTCCCAGAACGCACCGATCTTGATCTTCGGCAGATCGGCGGTTGGAAAGTCTGGTTTGAACCAGCCCTGCTCGACGCCGATTCCCTGCGGGTCGTCCTTGAACCGCCAGCCGCCCAGCGGCAAGCGGGCGGCGAGCTCGAGGTCGTGCATGAGTTCCAGGCAATCGGCCCCGTCGATGTAGTGAGCCTGCGCCGGCGGTGTCTTGCCGAAGGCCGACTGTTTTTCGGCGTCGGTGAACTTTCCGGCCTTGGTCAGTTCGCGAATCTCATCGGCCAGCGGTGCCGCCTTCGGTCCTAATCGTTCGAGACATTCGACGACGTGATTCCTGGTGTTGGCATTCGTCGCGGGGTGCTCGAGCAGGTCGACCAGATTGCGCAGGTCGGTATCGTCGTTGCGGATACAGACCAGCGCATAGTAGGAGTCCGCTTGCCGGGCGCCGGGGTTGTCCCTGTCGGCGTACTGTTCCAGGGCCGGTACAGCCGGTGCCGCAGCCGGTCCGATGGCGGCCAGCGCGTAGATATAGCTCGCGTCGCCGGGGTTCTTTTCGTGTTGCCTGGTGAGTCTTGGCACCGCTGCAGCTGCAGTAGGGCCCAGCCGGGAGATGAGTTTGACAGCCGCGGCGCGTTTGCTTTTTTCCGGATCGTTGAGCAACAGAACGGCGGTCGGGACGGCCGGGCGGGCAAGCGCGCCCATGACGCCGAGCATCTCGGCGGCGCGGTCGGAGACATCCTTGAAGTTGTCGCCCAGTGCAATTGCCAGTGGCTCGATGACTGCGGCGGCGTTGGCGGAGGGTGACCGGACCCCGTCCGGCTCGCGCTTGTCCAGCGGACAGCCGATGGCCCCGAGAGTGAGCAAGGCGCCCATGCGGACGTAGAAGTCCGGGTGCTCGAGTTGCTGGCCGATCATCAGGATGGCTTCATGCGCGTCCGGTCCAATAGCTTCAAGGGCGTGGAGTGCCGGCATCCTGACCTTGGCATCGTTGAGAACATTCGCGAGTGCGGACACGGCGGGGGCTGCTCCGGCGCCCAGCTCGTACAGCGCCCAGGCCGCCGCGCGCCGAGTTGCGATGTCGTTGCTGCGCAGTCCGGCGATACAGGCGTCCACCGATTTTCCGCGGAAGGGTGCGGCCTCGTCCTTGACACGGAATATCGGCTGCGGCTTCAGCGGGGCGGCGGGAGTGAGCTTTCCGAGGTATCCTGCTGCGCGGTTTCGAATTGCGTCGTACGCCTCGAGTGCCAGGGGTGCGCCGTCGGTGACGGTCAGCGGCATAATCGGCCTGAGCCGGGTCCTGAGCTTTGCCAGCCATGCGCTGGCTTCCGCAGCAAGGGGCGTGTCGGGGTGCCCGGCCAGGGTATCCTCGAGCATCTGCAGGTAGCGGAAGTCGTCGACACCTTCACGGCGTGCTTCCCAACCGGTGAGCGGCATTGGTTCGTGGCTGCGCGGCGCGAACCAGGCATGGCGGTGTTGGATGTGATGATAGGCCCACATCCAGTTGCCGCGCAACTCGAGCGCCCAGGTATGCAGCCCGGCAAAGTAGCGCTGCCGCAGCGGGTTGAAGCCCTCTCGCCACATGGTGTACGAGTAGGTGAGTATTTCGATATTCATCCGGTTCGCCTCGGCCATCACCTCTTCAGTAATGATCCCGTCGCCGATCGACTGGATATCGCAGAGGTTGGGCACCGAGTAGCCGTAGACCGCGGCGATGTTCGACTGATCGATGCTCATGCGCATGGCCAGGCCCTGCAGCGGTGCGCAGGCGCGTTTGATACCGGCGTCTTCGAGCGGGTAGTGCGGTTCGTCGGAAGCAAAGCCGGCGAACTCCGGCCAGCCGTTTTTTTCGCGCTGGGCCTTGAGCCAGGTAATCGAGGCTTTCAGCTGCACCCAATCATCGTCGCCGGCGATCTGGCCCAAAAGGAGGCTGAGAGCGTGCGGCTCCTCAAACAAGCCCGCTTTCTTGGCCAGCGGCAGCAGCCGGTTGATGACATGGTGGTTTTGCGGTGGCAGCGGGTGAAAATTCGCCGTCGGATAAAAGACGCAAGCGGTTTGGCCGTGTGCGACCATGTCCCGGTAGATTGCCAGGATCGTTTCCTGTGGTGCTGCCATGCCGCCGAGGCGCTTTGGCAGCATGTCTTCACGAAACCACATGCCGAAGGAGGCCCGTGGCCGTGGCAGCTCGAATGACCGGACGTTGACCTCGAGGTCGACGACTGTCTCGGGCCTGCCGGCGGCCTTGATACGGATTTTTCCGGCATGCACGCCATCCGGCGTCTGACGATCAGCATGAAAAGTCAGCCAGAAGTTGACGCTGCGGTCTTTTTCGAGCGCCTTGAAGACATTGCCGCGCTGCAGGTGGATCTCGCTGAGCAGCCATCCCCTGACCTCGCCGGCTTCGGGAGACGCCGCTTCCAGTTCCTCTTTGATCGCCGGTTCGATACGGTGATAAATGGTCACGTCCAGGTCCGACTCGACCGCCACCTCGATTGCCTCGATACCGTCCGTCAGTGCGTGTATGCCGAACTGAATCGACTCGTACTCATTGCGAGCCAGCACGCACGAGAGTTTCTCTGCGACGATCTCTCGCGACGGGACAAATGCAGGCGACAGGTTTTTCATTGTGGAATATTGGAAAACCACGCAACCTGAGTCCAACTCGGCTTGCGTCCATGCGCCGTGGACCGCGGGGGCTAATCCGATTGCCAGCAGGGCGAGAACAATTCCATGTCGTCGTTTCATTTCAAACCGCATTGTTAAAGTGTAACGGGAAAAGGTGTTTTGTCGAGGTATAGGCGTGAATCGTCTGTGTGCCAATCTACCGTGTGCCCCAGACTTTATTGTCCGACTTGCTCAACATTTTTCTGCGTTGGCGGCGGATTCATCACACGACCCGTCTCAATTTTGGCTGTCCACGGCTGCCGTAGCGGCCCATTTTTGAAAAAAATGGACGATTTCGATTGCTCTTATATCCTTACTGCGTATGGGGTTCCGGTGTTTTCTGACGGTGATCGTAAAAGGAATTCGCATTTTTTCTGATATTTAGACTTGGAATTGGTTCGAGAATTTATTATACCATGTACCGGTTTGTGGGAAGGTGACACAATCGGTTGATTACGGAACTGTTTGTGCGTGATGGCTCTATAAGCAGGCCTTTAGCGCTTACAATCAGATCACAAAATTTGAAACAAAGGGAGATTTCGTCTCATGAAAATCAAGAAATTCACACTCGTCGTTGTTTTTTGTCTCGGCATTGGCACTGTC
The DNA here is from genome assembly GCA_003545375.1 of Lentisphaeria bacterium. GTDB lineage: Bacteria > Verrucomicrobiota > Lentisphaeria > JABSQK01 > CAJWLW01 > CAJWLW01. The sequence continues at coordinate 314 of DPYP01000096.1, read as the reverse complement.
CATGCCCAGATCGCCAGGACGATCACCTACCAGGGCGTGCTCAAGGACGCCAGCGGCACCAGGATCACCGGCACCGTAGCTTTGGATCTGAACATTTATGCGGCCAGTGGTGGCGGCTCACTGTATAGCGACAGCCACGGCAGCGTAGCCGTTGCCAACGGTCTGTTCACCGTCGTGATCGGCACTGGCAGCGGTGGTGCGATCGGCCTGGCGTTTGACGAACCGTACGAGCTTGGTGTCACCGTCAATGCCGGCACGGAATTGGCGCCGCGCACGCTGCTGACCGCCGAACCGTACGCGCTCAATGCCGGCGG
>DPYP01000132.1:10672-11685 GCA_003545375.1 Lentisphaeria bacterium | reverse complement strand
GGTGACAGGCCAGGAAATTTTTATTGCTGGAAATACCCTGAGTGTGTCGGCTGACGCGACCTTGACGACCGACGCCCGCGGTCATGCCGCCAACGCAGGGGGAGCCTCGACCAACGGCGGCGGCGGCGGCCACGGTGGAAGAGGAGGAAACGGTCGGAACGCCAGCAACGCTGGGGGGTTCAACGATTCGACGTTGCTGCCGAACGATTTTGGAGGCGGTGGCGGAAGTGGATCGCGGAGCAGCGGCGGCCGTGGTGGTGGTCGGATTTTGGCAGCCCTGGCGGGGTTGTGCGAGATCGATGGGACCCTCTCGAGCAATGGTGCTCAGGGCGGAGACAACAGCCACGGCGCTTTGGGTGGCGGCGGTGCCGGCGGGACCATTCGGATCAAGTGCGAAATTTTTGACGGCAGCGGTCTGCTGCGGGCCAACGGTGCTCGCGGTGGCCAGGACGCCTCCACCGGCGGCAACGAAGACGGCGGCGGCGGCGGCGGCGGCGGCGGTCGCATTGTTGTGCGTTCCAAGAGCAGCTCCTTTACCAACAAGGCCGGGGTCCAGGCTGAGCCTGGCGGGGCCAGCGGCGGTTTCAACCCCGGCTCGGCCGGTGGCCGAGGGACGGTCGTATTTATCCGCATCGACGCCGGTGCGACCACGACCGTCGACGACAGCAAGGCAGACGACCTTGATCTCGAGGTTTATCGCTCCTGGCGCTGGGAACCTGCAGTCGAGGGCAGCTTCGACTATGAGAAGGTGCTTGTTCGCGCGGATACCCAGGTGGTTGGAGGCGGTGGTGACGCGACAATCGATACCAATCTTTTTGAATTAGAGAACTCGAGCTGGGACACCACGGTGGAGAGCACCAATGGCTTTGCCACTGCCAGCGATGTCACCATCAACACCGTAGACATGGTGGTTACCAGCAGCACGATCGAGATGGGGAACAGCAATCAGTGGACTGTGAACAGCACCACGAGCTATGAGCAAAGCGGCGGCTCAGCCAACGCGCAGAAATTCG